>CAYNYQ010000362.1:0-5222 GCA_964401305.1 uncultured Acetobacteraceae bacterium
AGCGGCGTCGCCAGCAGCGTCTGCTGCGCGCGGTAGACCGAATCGAAGCCCTGCTGCCCGGCGACGTCGAGCCCCTGCGGGAAGGGCGGCTCGGCCGAGACCGGGCAGAGCACCAGCGGCCGCTCCGCCATGAACACGGCCCAGGCGCGCTGGTGCGTGGTGCGCCGCGCCAGCACCCGCGCCCAGTCCGCCAGGTCGAGGCTCGGCGTGTGCGCCATCATGAAGCGATAGGTGGCCTGGGCGCCCTCGTCGGCGTTGCGCGCGAACATCTCCTGCATGAAGAGCCCGGCCTCGCCATGGCTCAGCGCGTCCCAGTCCCGCGCGCAGTCGGCGAAGCCGGGCGGATCGGCCTCCTCCACCGCATAGCCGGCGGCGGCCAATATCTCCCCGGCGCGGCGCACCGCCTCGGCCACCGCCGGGTGCACGCCGGTGCCGGCGGGATCGACCGAGAGCGCGACGCGGATCGGCCGCGCCGCGGGCGGGCCCTCCAGCGGCGCCGGCATCCACCACGGGTCGCGCGCATCGCCGGCCGCCATCGCCCCGAGCGCCAGGCGCAGGTCGCGCACGCGCCGCGCCAGCGGCCCCTGGGTCGACATCATCTGCCCGGAGATGGGGCGCTCGGCGGTCATGGTCGGGTTGAAAGCGGGGATGCGGCCGAAGGAGGGGCGCAGCCCCGCGATGCCGCAGGCATAGGCCGGGTAGCGCACCGAGCCGCCGAGGTCGTTGCCGTGGCCGATCGGCCCGATCCCCGCCGCCACCGCCGCCGAGGCGCCGCCCGAGGAGCCGCCCGGCGTATGCCCCGCATGCCAGGGGTTCAGCGTGCGCCCGTGCAGCGCATTCTCGGTGAACCAGCGCATCGAAAGCGCCGGCGTGTTGGTCCGCCCGACGATGATCGCGCCGGCACGGCGGAGATTGGCGACGACGGCGCTGTCCTCCGGCGCGACGAGGTCGCGGAAGGGCACGCAGCCATTGCTCGTGGCGAGACCCTTCTGGTCGACGTTGATCTTGGTGGTCACCGGCACGCCGGCGAGTGGCCCGAGCGCCGCGCCGCCGCGCCGCGCCGCATCGGTGGTCTCGGCGGCGGCCAGCGCCTCCGCCTCCAGCACCGCGACCACGGCGTTGATCGCGGGGTTCACCGCCGCGCAGCGGTCGAGCACGGCGCGCACCGCCTCGCGGGCGGAGACGGCGCCGAGGCGGATGGCGCGCGCCAGATCCACGGCGTCCCAGCGCCAGAGCTCGGGGGTGGTGGGCAGGCCGGTCATGCGGGCTCTCCGGAAGGGCGGCTCAGCGGGTGGCCTTGGGCTCGTGCAGGACGAAGGCACGCTCGCCCTGGGTGATGGTCAGCTCGATCTCGTCCTCGCCGTCCCAGGCCAGGCTTTCCATGCCGATGGCCGGCAGGCCGCCGCGGCGCTGCGGCTCGCCATGGCGGCGGATCAGCCAGGCGCGCAGCGCCGCGTTCTGCCCCGGCTCGGCAACGCCGTAGACCACCAGCGCGAGGCCCTCCCGCGCATCGAAGCCGAAGCGCACGGAGAGCCGCAGCGGACCCTCCGCGAAGCTGCCCTCGGCCGCAACGAGGAGGTCGGCATCGGGCAGGCGCGGCCGCTCGGCCGGAGGGATCAGCCGCACCGCGCCGCGCGAGGCCTGCACCACCTGCTCCGGCGTCATGCCCCAGCGCGTGTATTCCCAGTGCGCGAGCGCCGGACCGGCCAGGGCCAGCAGGGCGGCGAGCAACGGGCCCAGGCGCATGGCGCGGGTCACGCCTCGGCCAGCGCCGCCTCGACCGACGCGGCGACGGTCAGCAGATGCCGGTCCGCCATCGTCTCGCCCGTCAGCATCAGGCCGACCGGCGCCTCGCCCGGCCGGTGGATCGGCAGGCTGATCGAGCAGCGGTCGAGGAAATTCCCCACCGCCGTGTTGCGCAGCAGCAGCATGTTGATGCGGTTGTACGCATCCTCCGGCTCCACCGCGGCGATCGGCGGCGGCACCAGCGGGCAGGTCGGGCCGATGATGGCGTCATAGGCCGCGGTGCGCCGCGCCACCGCGGCGCAGATCCGGGCGCGGGCATTGACCAGGGCGATGTAGTCGGCCGCCGACATGCGCTCGCCGCGGCGGATGCGCGCCAGGATGCGCTGGTCGTAGCGGTCGCCGGCGCGGGCGATCAGGTCGCGGTGCCATTCCCAGGCCTCGCTCGCCGCGAAGCCACCCGTGGCGTTCACCTGCGGGATCTCGGCGAGTTCAGGCAGGTCGAAGAGCTCGACATGCGCGCCGGCGGCGGCGAGGCGGGCCAGCGCGCGCTCGAAGGCGGCGGCGACGGCGGGCTCCATGTCCTCGGTCAGGAAGGTGCCGCGCGGCAGGCCGAGCCTGAGCCCGGCGACGCCGCGATGCGGCAGCGGCTGCGGGTCCTCCACCCCGGCGATGACGGCATCGAGCAGGGCGCAGCAGGCGACGCTGCGGGCCAGCGGGCCCACGGAATCGAGGGAGGGCGCCAGCGGCAGCACGCCGGCGATCGGCACGCGCCGCGCCGTCGGCTTGTAGCCGACCACGCCGCAGAGCGCCGCGGGGATGCGGCAGGAGCCGCCGGTATCGGTGCCGAGGCCGCCGAAGCCCATGTGGTCCGCCGCGGCGACCGCGGCGCCGGAGGAGGAGCCGCCCGGCAGGCGACCGGTCGCACGGTCCCAGGGGCTGCGCGGCGTGCCGTAGTGCGGGTTCACGCCGAGGCCGGAGAAGGCGAACTCCGTCATGTTCGTCCGGCCGAGGATGATGAAGCCCACGCGTTGCAGCCGCTCGACCACCGGCGCCGGGCGCGCGGCGGCCGCCACGCCGCGGCGTGCGACCGAGCCGGCCAGGGTCGGGTGGCCGTGCTCGTCGAAGAGGTCCTTCACCGTGACCGGGATGCCGGCCCAGGGGCTCGGCGCGCGGCCGGCATGGCGCAGCGCGTCCATGGCCTGGGCGCTGCGCCGGGCGCTCTCGGCGTGCACGGCGGTGAAGGTGCGGGCCCCCTCGCCAGAGGGATCGGCGATGCGGTCGAGCGCGGCGTCGACCAGGGCGGAGGCGGAGGTGCGGCCGTGCTCGAGCGCGGCGGCGGCGTCGCTGATGTGCTGCATGGCGGGCGATGCTGGCCGCATGGCCCGCCGAGGGCAAGCGCCGCGTCAGCTCCCCGGCGGCGGGGTCGGTACGGGGTCGTTGGCCGGCGGCAGGCGGATCGCCTCGGCCATCGCCATCTCGAACATTGCCGCGCCGAGCATCCAGCCCTCGATCAGGAGGAAACCCTCCTCGGGCGGGGTGTCCCCAGGGTCTTCCATGGCCGCACCCCCTCTGCACTGGCATCCCGACTGGCATCCCGCGGCGGCGGGCGACGGATGGCAACGCCGCACAGGGGCTGGGGTTGCGGGCCCGCTGCCCTATTCCGCCGCGGCGCGGTGGCGTCCATTGGCCAACAGCCGCACCTGGCCAGGCAGGGCATCGCCGGTCCACAGGCCGTCGAGCAGCGCCTCGGCCTGGGACGTGCCGATCACCGGCCCGGCCAGCTCGCGGAACTTGTCCGAGACCTCGGCATCGGAGAGCGGCGCGTCCGGGTCGCCCTTGCGCGTCGGCTGGTGGCGGAAGAGCTGCCGGCCGTCCTTCAGCTCGATCGAGACCCGGGCGGCGCGCACGGCCGGGTAGCCGCGCGCCAGCTCCTCGTCGAGGCTGACCGAGACCTTCGGCATGATCGCGCGGATCGGCGGGTTGGCGATCGCCTCCGGCTCGAAGGCGGCGATGCGCACGCCGCCCAGGACCAGCAGCGCGCCGATGGTGTACTGGGCGGAGAAGCGGCAATCGGCCTCGGTCGCCGCCTCGGGGCGGTCGCAGATCGACTTGGTCGGGCCGTAGCCGGCGACATGGATGCGCGCGACATCGGCCGGGGTGAAGCGGTGCTCCGCCTGCAGGTCGCGCACGGCGTCGAGCGCGGCGAAGAGGTGCCCGCAGCAGCCATGGTTCTTGAAGGTCATCGCCGTGATGGCGAAGCGCTCGTCGAGCCCGGCCAGCGCCTTCGCCCACTTGCCCGTATCCTCGCTGGTCGCCGCCGCGTAGCCCTTCGGCCCGTGCAGCGCGTCGAGCGCGCCGGTCACCCCAGCCGCCGCACCGATCGCGGCCAGCGCGCCGGCATCGGCGGCATGGCCCGGGTGCAGCGGCTTCGACATGGAATCCGAGAGGAAGGCCTGCTGGATCCCGCCGGCGAAGGTGGCCGCGGTGGCGATCGCGTGCGCGATGCGCGTCGCGTCGCAGCCCAGCGCCAGCGCCACGGCCGTCGCCGCGCCGAAGGTGCCGACGGTGCCGGTGGTGTGCCAGTACTGGTAGTGGCTGGGCTGGATGGCGACGCCGATGCGGCAGGAGACCTCGTAGCCCGCGACGATGGCGCGCAGCAGCTGCTCCATGGACCCGCCCTGGGCCTGCACGGCGGCGAGCGCGGGGGCGATGGTGGGGCAGCCCGGGTGGTAGCCGGCGTCGCGGTAGATGTCGTCGAACTCCACCGTGTGGCTGGCGGTGGCGTTGAGCAGCGCGGCATGGCGGATCGGGCCGGTCGCGCCGTCGACGTAGCAGACCGCGCGGCCGGGGCCACGCTCGGCCGCCATGGCGGCGGCAAGCAGCGTCGCCGGCGGGCGGAGGCAGCCTGGCAGCAGGGCGGCGAACCAGTCGATCAGCGCGCGGCGGGCATGATGTTCCACCTCGCGCGGCATCGGGCGCCTGGCCCAGGAGGCGGCGTGGTCGGCGAGGATCAGCAGCGGGTTGTCGGTCATCGTCCGCTCGCCTCAGGCGTTGCGCCTGAGGACCTCCTTGTTGATCACCACGTCCTCGTCGAGCTGCCCGGCGAAGCAGGCGAGGATGCTCTCGGCGCAGGAGAGGCCCATGCGGCGGATGCCCTGCTCGGTCGCGGCGGCCGAGTGCGGCGTCATCACCAGGTTCGGCGCCTGCAGCAGCGGGTTGTCGGCGCGCACCGGCTCCTCCCAGAAGACGTCGAGCCCCGCGGCGGAGAGATGGCCGCTGGTCAACGCGCCCGCCAGCGCCGCCTCGTTCACCAGGGTGCCACGCGCGGTGTTCACCAGCACCGCGCCCCGCTTCATGCCGGCGAGGAATTCGCCGTTCACCATGCCGCGGTTCTCGGGGTTCGAGGGCACGTGCACGGTGACGATGTCGGCCCGCGCCAGCGCCGCCGGCAGGTCCTTCACCGGCGCGAAGCCCGC
>CAYNYQ010000363.1:0-2050 GCA_964401305.1 uncultured Acetobacteraceae bacterium
ACCGCCCCGCCTGGCCGGCCAGCCCGCGCTGCCGCTTGGCCGGCACGCGCCGGCCCCGCCGCCCGAGCCGGACCAGCCGCCCCTGCCGCTCGGCCCGGACGCTTCCCCCCGCGAGGCGTCGCCCCCCACCACCACGGAGGCCGCGCCAGGTCATCTCGGCCACCGCGCCCGCATGCGCCAGAAGCTGATCATCGCCGGGGCCGATGCACTGCTCGACCACGAGCTGCTGGAGATGACGCTCTACCTCGCCCTGCCGCGGCGCGACACCAAGCCGCTGGCGCGCAGTCTCATCGGCCGCTTCGGCAGCTATGCCGCGGCGATCGCCGCGCCCCCGGGCGAGCTGCTGCAGGTCGAGGGGCTGGGCGAGGCCGGCCTCGCCGCGCTGAAGACCGTGCAGGGCGCCGCCCTCCGCCTGGCGCGGGCCGAGGTGAAGGACCTGCCCCTGCTGAACAGCTGGGACCGCCTGGTCGACTACCTGACCGCCGTGCTCGCCCGCGAGCGCATCGAGCAGTTCCGCGTGCTCTTCCTCGACACGAAGAACCGGCTGATCGCCGACGAGGCGCAGGCGCGCGGCACGGTCAACCACACGCCGGTCTACCCGCGGGAGGTGGTCAAGCGCGCCCTCGACCTGCAGGCCACGGCGTTGATCCTGGTGCACAACCATCCCTCCGGCGACCCGACCCCCTCGCGCGCCGACATCGAGATGACGCAGGAGGTGAAGGCGGCGGCGGCCGTGCTCGGCATCGTGCTGCACGACCACCTGGTCATCGGGAATGGCCGGCATGTCTCGCTGCGGCGGGAGGGACTGCTCTGACGCCAGGGCCGGCCGGCGATCGCGATGGTTGACCGCGAGGCATCCGCGCCCCCAGGGTTCCGCACCATGCCCCGATCCCCGACGCCGCCGCGCCGCCGACGCGTCCTCCCCCTCGCCGCCGGCAAGCTGCTGCTGCTGCTCGCCGCCGCGCCCTTCGCCCTGGCCCAACCCCTGCTGGCCCAATCCGGCAAGCCGCCGCCGCTCGGGGTGGAGCCCGGCTGGGGCGGCGCCCCGCCGTCGCGCGCCCCGGCGGCACCGGCACCGAGCCTCGCCGGCAAGCCGCCGCCGCTGCCGCCCGGCAGCGGGCCCTTCGGCGCCGATCCCGGCAACCGCCGCACCCGCGCCTCCGGCACCGGCTTCGTCGTGGCACCTGGGCGGGTGATGACGAACCACCACGTGATCGAGGGCTGCGCCGCGGTGCGTGTGCGCACGGCGGCGGGCGCCGAGCTTCCCGCCTCGGTCGTGGCGAGCGACCCGCAGCGCGACCTGGCGCTGCTCGCCGTGCGCGGCGATGCCGGGCCGCCGCTGCGCTTCCGCGCCGGGCCGCAGGTGCGCCGCGGCGAGCCGGTGGTGACCTACGGATTCCCGCTGGCCGGGCTGCTCTCCTCCGGTCCCACGCTGACCACGGGCGATGTCTCGGCGCTGTCGGGCCTGAGGGACAACCAGCAGCACTACCAGATCAGCGCGCCCGTGCAGCCCGGCAATTCCGGCGGGCCGCTGCTCGACCTCGCGGCCAACGTCGTCGGCGTCGTCACCTCGAAGCTGAACGCGCAGCGCGTGGCGCAGAGCACGGGCGACATCCCGCAGAACGTGAACTTCGCCGTCAAGGGCGGCGAGGCGCTGGATTTCCTGCGGCGCAACGGCGTGCAGCCGCAGGTGGCCGGCAGCGACGCGGCGCTGCGCAACGCCGCCGAGGTGGGGGAGGTGGCGCATGCCTCCACCCTCTTCCTCCGCTGCCAGTGAGCGCCGCCACCCAGGGAAGGAACGGATCATGCGACGCATCGACGCGGCCACGCTGAAGCACTGGATCGGCGATGGCGGGGAACTCGCCATCCTCGATGCGCGGGAGGACGGGGAGTTCGGCTGCGCCCACCTGTTCTGGGCCAATCCCTGCGGGCTCTCCCGCGCCGAGCTGCGCGCGCGCGGCGTGCTCGGCCTGCCGTCCGAGGCGATGCAGGCCGCCTTCGGCCTGCCGGCGGCGGAGCGGCGCGTGCGCATCTGCTGCGTCGATGGTGG
>CAYNYQ010000363.1:2150-5221 GCA_964401305.1 uncultured Acetobacteraceae bacterium
GGGGAAGGCGGCCTGGCCGAGCGCCTCGCCGCCTGGCTCGAGGGCATCGGCTGCACCGATGTCTCGGTGCTGGAGGGCGGCACGCCTGCCTGGGGTGCGGCCGGCCATGTCGTCTTCTCCGGCGTGAACGTCCCCTCCAAGGCCTTCGGCGAATGGGTGGAGCACCACTACGGCACACCCTCGGTCAGCGCCGAGGAGCTGAAGGCGATGCAGGATGCCGGGGCCGACATGGTCATCCTCGACAGCCGGCCGATCGACGAGTTCCGCCGCATGTCCATCCCCGGCGGCATCGACGTCCCCGGCGGCGAGCTGGTGTACCGGGTGGGCGACATCGCGCCGCGGCCGGAGACCACCATCGTGGTGAACTGCGCCGGCCGCACGCGCTCCATCATGGGGGCGGAATCGCTGCGCAGCGCCGGCGTGCCGAACAAGGTGGTGGCGCTGCGCAACGGCACCATGGGCTGGGAGCTGGCGGGCTTCGCCTGCGACCGCGGGCGCGACGCAAGCTACGAACGCGGCACGCCGCAGAGCCTGGCCGCCGCGCAGGCCCGCGCGCGCGACTTCGCGGCGCGCAACGGGGTGAAGGCGGTGGATGCCGCCGGGCTGCGCGCGCTGCTGGCCGAGGCCGGGCGCACCACCTACCTGCTCGACGTGCGCGACCCGGCGGAATTCGCCGCCGGCCATGTCGCCGGCAGCCGCAACGCGCCGGGCGGGCAGCTGGTGCAGGCGACCGACACCTGGGTCGCGGTGCGCGGCGCGCGCATCGTGCTGGTGGACGGCGCCGCCTTCGCCCCGGGTACGGACGGCGTGCGCGCGCGCATGACCGGCGGCTGGCTGCGCCAGCTCGGCGGTTGGGAGGTCTTCGTGCTCGAGGACGCGGCGGGGCTGCGCCTGGCCGAGGGCGCCGGCACCGTCGACTGCCCCGAGGCGGCCGCGATCAGGGCCGATGCCATCCCGCCCGCGCAGCTGCTCTCGCAGCTCGGCGATGGCGGGGCGCAGGTGGTGCAGCTCTCGCGCTCCATCGAGTTCCGCGAGGCGCATATCCCGGGCGCGCTCTGGGGCGTGCGCACGCGGCTCGCCGCGCTGGCGCCGCGCCTGGCGCCGGACCGGCCGGTGGTGATCGCCGCGGCGGAGGAGGCGGTGGGGCGCCTCGCCGTGCCGGAGCTGCGCGCGCTGCTGCCGCAGGTGCCGGTGCGCCTGCTGGCCGGTGGCCTCGGCGCCTGGAAGGCGGCCGGCCTGCCGCTGCGCGCCGACCGGCGCGACCCGCCGGATGCCGCCTGCATCGACGCCTATCTGCGGCCCTATGACCGCAACGAGGGTGTCGAGGCGGCGATGCGCGAATACCTCTCCTGGGAGATCGACCTGGTGCACGAGGTGGCGCGCGACGGCGATGCACGCTTCGGCGAGGCCGTGGGCATCCCGGCCGCGGCGCCGCACTGAGCGGCGCCGGCACCCTCGCGCGGCTCAGGCGCGGCGCGTCCCGGCTCGGCACGGGCCTGCTGGACGCGCTGCTGCCGCCGCATTGCCTGGCCTGCGAGGCGGCGGTCGATGCGCAGGGCGCGCTTTGCGCCGACTGCTTCCGCGCCATCAGCTTCGTGACCGCGCCGCATTGCGCCCGCTGCGGCGTGCCCTTCGCGCATGCCGGGATGGGCGAGCCGTCGGCGGAGGGCATGATCTGCCCGTCCTGCGCCGCGCGGCCGCCGCTCTACGACGCGGCGCGCGCGGCGCTGCGCTACGATGCCGGCGCGCAGCGGCTGATCCTGCCCTTGAAGCATGCCGACCGGACCGAGCTCGCGGCACCGCTGGCGCGGCACATGGCGCGCGCCGGGGCGGCGCTGCTGGCGCGGGCGGAGGTGGTCGCGCCGGTGCCGCTGCATTGGCGGCGGCTGCTGGCGCGGCGCTATAACCAGGCGGCGCTGCTCTCGGCGCGGCTGGCGCGCATGGCGGGTGCGGCGCATGCGCCGGACCTGTTGCGGCGCCGGCGCGCGACGCCGCCGCTTGGCGAGCGCGGCGCGGCGGAACGCGCGGCGGTGCTGGAGGATGTCTTCGCCCTGGTCCCGCGCGGCGCCGCGCGCATCGCCGGGCGCCGCGTGCTGCTGGTGGACGATGTCATGACCTCGGGCGCGACGGCCGAGGCCTGCACGCGGGTGCTGCTCGAGGGCGGCGCGGCGGCGGTCGACGTGCTGGCCGCCGCGCGCGTGCCGGACCCGCGGCTCGAGCGGGGCTGAGGGTCAGGCCAGTTCGGGGATCACCCAGAGCGGCGCCTCGCCGCGCGCGACGCGCTGGCAATTGTCGAAGGCGTTGCGGAAGCGCGCCTGCTGGTTGTCCGCCGTGGGGCCGGCCAGATGCGGCGTCAGCACCACGTTGGGCAGCTTCAGCAGCGGGTTGTCGGCCGGCGTCGGCTCCTCGTCGAAGACGTCGAGGCCGGCGCCGGCGACATGGCCGCTCTCGAGCGCGGCGACCAGCGCCTTCTCGTCGATCACCGGGCCGCGGCAGGTGTTCACCACGAAGCTGCCGCGCTTCATGCGCGCCAGCTCGGCGGCGCCGATCATGTGCCGCGTCGCCGGCAGCAGCGGCACGTGCAGCGAAAGGATGTCGCAGCCGGACAGCACCTCGTTCAGCAGGCGGAAGCGGACGTCGAGCGCGTCCTCCTCGGCCTCGGTCAGGCGCTTGACGTCGAAGTAGAGCACGCTCATCCCGAAGGCGTTGGCCAGCCGCGCCACCTTGCGGCCGATGGTGCCGAGGCCGACGATGCCGAGGACCTTGCCGCGCATCTCGAAGATGCCGGCCTGGGTCGGCGCGTTGCCGCGCCAGCGTCCGGCCACCACGGATTGGTGCTGCCAGACGAGGCGCCGGCAGACCGCCATCATCAGCATGATCGCGTGCTCGGAGACGGCGGTCGCATTGGCGCCGCCGTTGTTGCAGACCGGCACGCCGGCGCCGCGCGCCGCCTCGATGTCGACCGTGTCGTAGCCGGCCGAGAGCAGCTGCAGCAGCCGCAGCTTCGGCGCGCCCCTGTAGAAGCCCGCATCGATGCCGCGGTGGCCGAAGCCGACGAGGTATTCCGCGTC
>CAYNYQ010000364.1:0-5219 GCA_964401305.1 uncultured Acetobacteraceae bacterium
GCATGGTGAAGAACCGCGACCAGCTGATCGACGCCGCCTATGGCGAGAACATCTACGTCGACGACCGCACGATCGATTCGCACGTGAAGCGGGTGCGGCGGAAATTCCGCCAGGTGGACGAGAGCTTCGCCCAGATCGAGACCCTCTACGGCATCGGCTACCGGTACAAGGAGAGCTGACCGCGACCGAGGGTTGCGCGGCACGATTGGTGGCAACCTGAACGAGTATTCATGTGCCCGCCATGATCACGTTATTGTGAAAAGCCTAACTTGTATACGTTCAAGCGATGCCTTGGACGTCTCCTCCCGACGAGGCGGCTTCGGCACCCTGGGGGTGGTCGCCGCACTCGCACCTTGGGGCCGGTGGGTCATGCCACCGGCCCTCTTTTTTGCTCAGGACGCCAGCTTCCGCCGCGAGGCACTCAGCAGCCCCGCCGCCAGGGCGAAGCCGATCCCCGCCGCCAGCCCCACCACCGGCCCCTCCGCCGTGCCGGCCACCTGGAAGCAGAGCGCGACCGTCGTCGTGCCGAGCGTGGTGCCGAGCAGCCGCGCCGTCGCCTGCATCCCCCCCGCCGAGCCGCTGCGCGCCTTCGGCGCCGCGCCCAGCATGGTGCGGTTGTTCGGCGTGCTGAAGCAGCCGAAGCCGGCGCCGCAGACGAACATCATCGCCCCCAGCACCGCCACCGCGCCCGAGAGCGGGACGAAGGCGATCACCGCCATGCCCGCCGCCAGCGTGCCCATGCCGATCATGCACAGCATCGCCGTCGAGACCCGGTCCGAGAGCCGCCCCGCCCAGGGCGCCGAGAGCGCCATGCCGAGCGGCCAGGGCGTCATCACCAGCCCGGTCTCGACCTGGCTGAAGCCCTGCGCCTGCAGCAGGAAGGGCAGCGAGACATAGGCCGCATACCACGCGGAGAAGGCGCAGACCGAGGCGCCGACCGCGGTGGCGATGACCCGCACCCGCAGCAGGTCCAGCGGCAGCAGCGGCGCCGGCTGGGAAAGCTGGCGCTGCACCAGCATCGCGCCGGCGCCGATGCCCAAGGCCAGCAGCAGCACGGCCGGCAGCGGCGCGTGCAGCACCAGGTCGAGCCCGAGGAAGAACAGGCCGAAGCAGGCCACGTTCAGCGCCGCCGAGGCCGCATCGAAGCGCCGCCCCGTGCCCCGCACCCGCGGCAGCGCCCGCAGCCCGATCAGGATGCCGAGGAGGCTCGGCACCACGTTCACCGCGAACAGCGCCGGCCAGGGCGCCACCGCCAGGATCGCCGCCGCCAGCGTCGGCGCCGAGGCGCCGGAGACCGCGACCACCAGCGCATTGATGCCGATCGCCCGCCCGAGCTGCCGCGCCGGGTAGGTGTGGCGGATCAGCCCCGCCGTCAGGCTCATCACGGCCGAGGCGCCGAGCCCCTGCAGCACGCGGAAGGCCAGCAGCGCCTCGAAGCTACCGGCGGCCAGCGCCGCGCCGAGCGAGGCGCCGGCGAAGAGCCCGAAGCCCAGCAGGAAGACGCGGCGGAAGCCGATGCTCTCCCCCAGCGAGGCCAGCGGCAGCAGCGTGGTCACCACGGTCAGCTGGTAGGCGATCAGCAGCCAGGTGGCGGTCGCGGGCGCGATGCCGAGCTCCCGCGCGATGCCGGGCAGCGCCACGTTGATCATGGAGCTGTCGAGCACCGTCATGGCGATCGAGGCGGAGATCGCCACGACCGACCAGGCGCGCCGCGGCTGCGGCAGCCCGTCCTGCCCGGGCGGAGGGGGTGCCTCCGCCGCGGCGCCGCGACCCTGCGGTGGCTCGGAGGTCAGCCGGGGTTTCCTCCGCAGCGGCCGATGCACCCCAGCAGCGCGGCACTGTCGTAGTACTCGCGGAACTCGGCGATCCGCCCCTCGCTGAGCCGGATCGTGTCGGCCTTGGCGATGGTGATCACCTCGCCGGTGGCGTGGAAGCGCCCCGTGCCGCGCGCCAGGATCACGGCCCAGTCGTCCTGCGCGACGACGCGCTCGACCTCATAGGCCGTGATGGCCAGCAGGGCGTCGAGCCTGGCGAAGTAGTCCTCCACGCCGGCGCGCCCGTGGAAGGTGCCGCCCCAGGGCATCTCCGACGCCGCCATCGAGGTCCAGACGACATCCCCGGCCAGCGCGTCGAGCGCGAAGCCGCGGTCGCCCTGGCCGTAGCGCGCGTAGATCTCGCCGACGCGGCGGAGCGTCTCGGCGGTCCGGGCGGCGTCGGGCATGGTCTCTCTCCTGGGCGTCCGGCGTCACTCGGCGGCGGCGGCCATCGGCAGGACGGGCAGCGCGACGCCGACCAGCACGTCCCGCGTCACCAGCGCCATGAGCTGCTCCTCGGTCCAGCCCTCGGTGCCGGAGGGGCGCTGCGGCAGAACCATCCAGCGGTAGTCGGCGGTGCTGTCCACCACCCGCACCTCCGTGCCCGGCGGCAGCACCGTGCCCCATTCGGCCAGCACGGCGCGCGGCTCGCGCACCACGCGGGCGCGGTAGGCGAAGCTCTTGTACCAGTGCGGCGGGTAGCCGAGCACGGCGCGCGGGTAGCAGGAGCAGAGCGTGCAGACGATGACGTGGTGCAGCCCCGGCGCGTCCTCGAGCACGCCGAGCGGCGGGGCGCCGGCCATGGAGACGCCCATCCGCTCCGCCGCCGCGGCGCCGTCCTGCAGCAGCAGGCGGCGGTAGTCGGGGTCGGTCCAGGCACGGGCGACCATGCGGGCGCCGATCTCGGGGCTCGCCTTGTCGGTCTGCGCCTGGCGCGCGGCGATCTCCTCCTCCGTCACGAGGCCCTTGGCGACGAGGGCGGCGACGAGCCGCTCCAGCGCGGCGACGGAGTCGGGGCGGGGCGGGGGGCTCATCCTGCCCTCCGATCGTCGGAGCGCGGCGCCGGGGACGGCGCGGCGCGGAGGCGTGAATCGGCGGGCGTGCTCACCCTCCTCCGATCGTCGGAGCGCGGCGCCGGGAGCGGCGCGGCGCGGAGGCGTGAATCGGCGGGCGTGCTCATGCCATCACCTTCGTGTCGGCGGGTTCCAGCCAGTGCTCGAAGATCTCGACCAGCACGTCGTCGCCCGGCTGGCCTTCCTGGAACAGCGGCGGCTGCTCGAACAGCACGTGGTACAGCACGCGCTTCGGCGCGGGGCGGGCGAAGGCCAGGTCCTCGGGGTTGGCGAAGGCGCCGAGCACGCGCTGCACCGTGCCCCGCCGGCCGCGCAGGTAGTGCGGCGTGCGGATATGGCAGGGCCCGCGGCGCTCGGGCCAGTCGTCGCGGACCAGCACGGCGGCGCCGGGCGCGAAGCGGGGCGCGGGGGACGGGCTCATGCGCGGGCTCCCAGCAGGACGCTCACTGGCCGATCTCCTCGCGGGTGACGACGCCCTTCTCCAGCATCAGCGTGGTGATGCTGCGCAGCCAGCGCTCGTAGTAGGTCAGCTGGAAATACTCGTCCGCCGGGATGGATTCGATGCCGCGGCGCAGCTCGTCCACCGTCATCAGCTTCTGCGCCGCCAGCAGCTGGCGCAGCGCGTCCACCCGCTTGCCGAAGGCGTCGGGCGGCGCCTCGTCGCGCTCCACGGGCACGCAGCGGTAGCGGCTCGCGCCGCCGATGTCATGGGTCGCCGGGGTATGGTCGGGGTCGCTCATGGGCCAAGGCTAGCCCGCGCGGGCGGGTCCAGGGAACACCCCCGACGCCGGACCGGGCGCCTTCCCTGCAGCGCCCGGCGTCGCGGCGGCCCGGCCCGGCGGCGCCCCGGCCGCGCGCAGCAGCGCCGCGAAGTCGCGCCCGCTGAAGGCCGCCTCCATCGCCCCGGCCGGCGGGGCGGCGCCGCGCATGGCGGCGGCGCGCGCCTCCCGCGGCGTCTGGCCGAAGGCGCGGCGGAAGGCACGGCTGAAGGCGCTCGCGTCGTGGAAGCCATGCGCCTCGGCCAGCGCCGCGATCGAGCAACCCGCGCGCGACACGTCGGAGAGGGCGGCGAGCATCAGCGTCAGCCGCACCTGCTGGACATGGCGCGCCACCCCGCCCTCCGGCTCGAACATCCGGTAGAGGCTGGAGCGCGAGACCCCGGCCGCGCGGCAGAGGAACTCAGGGGTCAGCCGCGGCGAGCCGATGTTCTGGCGGATGGTCCGGCGCACCCGCTCGCGCGCCAGCATCGAGGGGAGGCTGGCGGACCCGGCGGCCGCCTCCGGGGCGCCGGCCAGCAGGCTGGCCGAGACCATGGCGCGCACCGTCTCGGCGAGCACGGGCAGGTCCCCGGCGGTCGCGGCCGAGAGGTGGCGCGGCAGCGCAAGCAGGAATTCCGCCAGCAGGCGCGCCCCGAGCCCCGCCTGCGGCCCGGGCCGGAGCGCCGCCAGGCGGGTCCCGAGAACCGGCATGAGGTCGCGGGGGATGGACAGCGACACCCACTCCGCGGCCGTCCATTCGCCCTCGAAAGGGTCGGCCAGGGAGAAGAAGACGAGCTCGTCGCCGGCGGTGCGGAAGGTGGCGTCGCCGATCCGGCTGCGCACGCTGCCGCGGCGGGTCACGCGCAGGGTCCAGTGGTCGAGCCCGTCGCGCGCCGCGTGCAGGCCCGTCCGGCGGAGGCGCATGGCCGGGACCTGGTTCGAGGTCAGCACCAGCCCGCCCAGGCGCCAGGCGAGGCTGCTGGCCTGGAAGCCGAGGCGGTCGGCCGTCGGCAGCATCACGTCGTTCAGCCGGCCGAAATGGCTGCACCAGGCGTCGAAGCGCTGCGCCGGCGGGAGGCCGGCGGTGGACACCATCATCGGTTCCACGGGACCCGGTGCCCCGGCCATCTGTGCCAAGGCCGCCGGCCGCTGCGCGCGGGGTCCGGTCTCCGACTGCGATCCTGGCACGATCATGCCGCAACCATACCCGGGCGCGGCCGGCGGAGCGAGGCGCGCATCCCCGCCGCGGCCGGCATCGCCGCTGTGCCGCGCGTCTCAGCGCTGCGCCGCCCATCCGCGACGGCTTCGGGCGCGGTAACCCGGCCGCTAAGCCTTCTGCCGAGGGCAGATGCGCCGCGCCGCCGTGGGCCGCTCCTGCCCGGCGCGCGCGGTGTCCGCCGGCGCGCGCCGGCCGGACCGCGCGACGGGGAGTGCCGGATGAACGCTGCCATGGTCGCGTGGCTCGGCGCGCTGGACCCGGAGGCGACGACCGCCTTCGTGCTGATCGGCGCCTTCGCCATCGGCGCCGCGATCGGCGTCGAGCGCGGCATCAGCACCAGCTCGGTGGGGATCCG
>CAYNYQ010000365.1:0-5206 GCA_964401305.1 uncultured Acetobacteraceae bacterium
CCGATGCAGCTGCGCGAGATCGCGGACTGGGTGATGCGGCCGCGCCTGCTCACGATCCCCGGCATCAGCCAGGTGATCCCCATCGGTGGCGAGGTGCGGCAACTCCGCGTCATGCCCGACATGGAGCGGCTGCACGCCCTCGACCTGACACACGAGCAGATGACCGCGGCGCTGCGCCAGTTCGGTGTGAATGCGGGCGGCGGCTACGTGGACCAGGCCGGGCGCGAGTATGTCATCCGCAACATCGGCCGCACGGTCGCGCTGGAGGATCTCCGCAACGCCACGGTAGGCTTCCGGGAGGGGCAGCCCATCGCCCTCCGCCAGGTGGCCGAGGTGGACTATGCCCCGCGCGCCAAGCGCGGCGACGCGGGGGTGGACGGCGTGCCCGCCGTGATCCTCGGCATCGGCAAGCAGCCCGGCGCCGACACCATCCGCCTGACCCGCGCTGTCGAGGAGGCCTTGGCCGAGCTCCAGGCCGGGATGCCGCGCGGCGTCGTCGCGGACCGCATCAAGTTCCGCCAGGCCGGGTTCATCGAGCAGTCGATCGCCAATCTTGTGCAGGTGCTGAAGGAGGCGTTCCTCGTCGTCGCGGTCGTGCTCTTCGCGTTCCTCCTGAACGTCCGGACCACGTTCATCTCGCTGACCGCTATCCCGCTCTCGATCCTGCTCACGGCCATCATCTTCGCGGTCTTCGGGCTGTCCATCAACACGATGACGCTCGGCGGCATCGCCATCGCGGTGGGCGAGCTGGTGGACGACGCCGTCGTGGACGTCGAGAATATCTTCCGCCGTCTGCGCGAGAACCGGGAGCGGGGCAATCCGCTGACGGCGCAGCAGGTCGTCGTAGCCGCCTCCTCGGAGGTGCGGTCGGGCATCGTCTACGCCACGCTGATCATTGTCCTGGTCTTCCTGCCCCTCTTCGCCCTGTCCGGCATCGAGGGCCGGCTCTTCGCGCCGCTCGGCGTCGCCTACATCGTCTCGATCCTCTGCTCGCTGCTGGTGTCCATCACCGTGACGCCGGTCCTGTCCTACTACCTGCTGCCGAACATGAAGCGCATGGCACACGGCGACGGCTGGCTGGTCCGCAAGCTGAAGGTGGCGAACGACCGGGCGCTGCGGTGGGCCTTCGGCCACCGCTCCCTGGTCATTGGGGCCGCCGCCGGCGGGGTGGCGCTGGCCGCTGCGACGGTGCCCTTCCTGCCGCGCGCCTTCCTGCCCCCCTTCAACGAGGGAACAATCGTCATCAGCCTCACCTACCAACCGGGCATCTCTCTTGCCCAGAGCGACGCGCTCGGGCGTGTCGCGGAGGGCTTGGTGCTTGAGGTGCCCGAGGTGAAGGGCGTGGGGCGCCGCACCGGCCGCGCCGAGCTCGACGAGCACGCCGAGGGCGTGCACAGCTCCGAGCTGGATCTGGACCTGAAAGAGGGGGGCAGACCGCGGGCCGAGGTGCTGGCGGACATCAGGACACGCCTCTCGGCGCTGCCCGCAGCGGTGAACCTCGGCCAGCCGATCAGCCATAGGCTCGACCACATGCTCTCCGGCGTGCGGGCGCAGATCGCGCTGAAGGTCTTTGGCGACGACCTCGACACGCTCCGGACCCTGTCGGAGACGCTGCGGGTTCGGCTCGCGGCAAACGTGCCGGGCCTGGCGGACCTCCAGCTCGAGCGTCAGGTGCGGGTGCCGCAGCTCCGCATCGCGGTGGATCACGAGCGCGCTGCGCTCTACGGCGTCTCCGCAGCGATGCTCACCGAGACGCTCCAGTCGCTGACCGGGGGCACCCTGGTGAGCCAGGTGATGGACGGCCCGCGGCGCTTCGACGTGGTGCTGCGTCTCTCCGACGAGGACCGCACGACGGCCCGCCTCGCCGAAACGCTGGTCGAGACGCCCGGGGGACGTGTCCCCCTGCGCCTCCTCGCCCGGGTCGAGGAGGCGGACGGACCGAACCAGATCCTGCGCGAGGGGGCGCGGCGCCGGATGGTGGTCCTGGCGAACACCGCTCCGGGCGCGGACATGTCCGCGGTGGTCGCCGCGATCCGCGCGGAGTTGGCAAGGGTGCCGATGCCGCCGGGCTACACCACCAGTCTCGAGGGCACCTTCCAGGCGCAGGAAGAAGCGATGCGGACCATTGTGGTGCTGGCCACGGTCTCGCTATCGCTGATCTTCGTGGTCCTCTACTCACGCTACCGCTCGGCCGCGCTGGCGGCGATCATCATGGGAAACGTGCCGCTGGCGCTGATCGGCGCGGTGGCGGCGCTCTGGATCAGCGGCCAGCCGCTGTCGGTCGCCACCATGGTGGGCTTCGTCACGCTGACCGGCATCACCACCCGAAACGGCATCCTGAAGGTCAGTCATTACCTCAACCTGGCCCTGCACGAGGGCGAGCGCTGGGGTCTTGCATTGGTGCTGCGCGGCTCGGCCGAGCGCCTGACGCCCGTGCTCATGACCGCACTCTCTGCCGGGCTTGCCCTCATCCCGCTCGCCATCGGTGCCGACGCGCCCGGGAAGGAGATCCTCCACCCCGTGGCCATCACCATCCTGGGCGGGCTGGTCAGCGCCACCCTGCTCGACACCCTCGTCACCCCGGTCCTGTTCCACCGCTTCGGTCGCACCGCGCTGATGCGCCTGCGCGCCGAGGCCGCCGATCGCGCCACGGCCGCGAGCGGAGCGGGACGACGCGCCGCCGCCGAGACCTTCTGACAAGTTCGGAGACCCGCCATGATCGAGCGCCGTCCGCTTCTCCTCGCCGCCGCCGGCGGCCTCGCCGCCATGCTGCCGGCCGCCGGCGGTGCCCACCTTCCGGCCGGCTCGCGCGGACCGAACGGCGGCGAAGTGCGGGACCTCGGCGCCTACCACGGTGAGCTGGTGGCGAGGGACGGCGAACTGATCCTCTTCCTCTTCGACCACAATGACCGCCCCCTCGACGCCCGGCGGGCCAGCGGCAACGCCGTTGTTCTCGCGGAAGGACGGCAGCAGACGCTTCCCTTCAGCCCGCGCGAGGACGGCTCGGCGCTGGTCGCCCGAGGCGAGTTCCGCGCCACGCCAGACCTGCGCGTCGTGACGCAGGTCGTTCCGGCGCCGGGCATTCCCCGGGCCCAGGCGCGCTTCGCGCCCATCCAATGAGCGGGGAGCCGCCTGCCGGCCCGGGCTGCGATCCGGAGCCGCACGTGCTGGTGGTGGAGGACGATAGCGAGACCCGCAGGCTCATCGTGCGCCTGCTCCGAGAGAACGGCCTACGCGCGACCGGCGCACGCGACGGCAAGGAGATGTGGGAAGCGCTGCGGCATGCCCCCGTCGATCTCATCCTCCTCGACGTGATGCTACCAGGCGAAACCGGCTTCGATCTCTGCCGTGACCTGAGAGGACGCGGTGCGCAGGTGCCGGTTATCATGGTGACCGCCCGGGGCAACGAAGCTGATCGTGTGCGGGGGCTGGACATCGGGGCGGACGACTACCTTCCAAAGCCGTTCAGTCAGCGCGAGCTGCTGGCCCGCGCGCGCGCGGTGTTGCGCCGCTCGGCGCCAGGGACCGTGGACCCGGCCGGGGTGGCGACGCCTGCGCGTCCGGGCCGGATGCTCGCCTTCGCCGGTTGGACGCTCGACACGGCGAGGCGCGAGCTGGTCTCCCCCGCCGGCGCTGTGGTCGAGCTCTCGGGCGGGGAGTACGATCTTCTCATCACCCTCGTGGAGCACCCGCAGCGCGTGCTGTCGCGCGAGCGGCTTCTGGAGCTTGCCCGAAACCGCGTCTCGGTGGATCCGGCTTCGGACAGGTCCGTGGATGTGCAGGTCAGCCGGCTGAGACGGAAGCTCGAGCCCGAGGAGGGCAGCCCGACCGTGATCAAGACCGTTCGCGGTGCGGGCTACATGTTCGTTCCGCAGGTTGAACCGCAGTGAGCGGGCGGCGCAACAGCGCCTTCGTGCGGCTCGCGCGTCGCCTCTGGCCCGCGGGGCTTGCGGGACGCACCGTTGTCCTGCTGCTCGGCAGCATGCTTCTGCTGCATCTCGGCAGCGTCTGGCTTTACGAGAATGGCCTGCGGGGTGCCGCCGAGACCTCACGGGAACGGCAGATCGCCGAACGCCTGTCGGCGGCAAAGCGAGCCGTCGCGGCGCTCCCCGAGGGAGACCGCGACAGGACCGCGCATGCCCTTGCCGCGCCAGGTCTCGACGTGCACTGGAGCCCGGTTGCCGTAGTCCTGCCCGCCGCTGGGCAGAACGACGCACGCCTTGCCGAATTGCGGAGGCGCCTCCTGGCAGCCGTGCCGGAACTCGGCGAAGTGCGCTTGGCCTTCGGTGAGGAGGGTGCGGCTGGGGTGGCAGGCCATCTCGTGGTGGGCTCGCTTGGACTCCAGGACGGAAGTTGGATCAACTTCTCCGCGGCGTTGTTCCGCGCCGGGCTTCCTGGAGCCATGGATCACGCCACGATCACGTCGACCACCGCGATGGCGGCGGGCATCATCGTGGTGGCGGTGCTGCTCGTCCACTGGCTCACCCGGCCGCTGCAGCATCTCGCCTACGTGGCGAAGCGCATTGGACGGGATCCGGTGCCGGTACCGGTGGCGGAGGATGGACCGACGGAGGCGGTTCGCCTGGCACGTGCGTTCAACGCCATGCAGCGCCGCATCCACCGGATGATCCAGGACCGCACCCAGGCGCTTGCCGCCGTGAGCCACGACCTGCGGACCCCCATCCAGCGGCTCCGGCTGCGCGCCGGCTTCATCGAGGATGAGGAGGTACAGGCGCGCATGGAAGCCGACCTCGCCGAGATGGAGGCGATGATCGAAGCGACGCTGGCCTACCTGCGGGGCGGCGATGCGGAGGACGCGGAGCCGCGTCGGACCATGGATCTCGCCGCCACCTTGCAGGCGTTGTGCGGCGACGCCGCGGATGCCGGACAGGACGCGAGCTATGACGGCCCCACCCGCGCGCTTGTGAGCTGCCGGCCGGTCGCCCTCAAGCGAGCCTTCGCCAACCTGGTTGGCAATGCGATTGCCTATGGCGGCACGGCCAGGGTCAGATTGAGCGCAGAAGCGGGCCAGATCCGGGTCGAGATTGAGGACGACGGGCCGGGTATCCCGGACGCCGAGCTGGAGCGCGTGTTCGAGCCATTCAGACGGCTGGAGGAGAGCCGCAACCGCGTGACAGGTGGCGTTGGGCTCGGGCTCACCATCGCTCGCCAGGCCGTGGAGGCGGAGGGCGGGCAGCTGGTGCTG
>CAYNYQ010000366.1:0-5184 GCA_964401305.1 uncultured Acetobacteraceae bacterium
AGGTGGAGATCGTCCCGCTCGAGATCGTGGTGCGCAACGTCGCCGCCGGCAGCCTGAGCACGCGCCTCGGCATCCCCGAGGGGCAGCGCCTGCCGCGCTCGATCATCGAGTACTACTACAAGAACGACCAGCTCGGCGACCCGCTGGTGTGCGAGGAGCACATCACCGCTTTCGGCTGGGCCTCCACCCAGGACCTCGACGACATCGTCGCGCTGACCTTGCGCATCAACGACTTCCTCTCCGGCCTCTTCCTCGGCGTCGGCATCACGCTGGTCGACTTCAAGCTGGAATTCGGCCGCTACTGGGAGAACGAGGAGATGCGCATCGTCCTCGCCGACGAGATCAGCCCGGACAATTGCCGGCTCTGGGACGTCAAGACCGGCGAGAAGATGGACAAGGACCGCTTCCGCCGCGATCTCGGCAAGGTCGAGGAGGGCTACCAGGAGGTCGCCCGCCGCCTCGGCATCCTGCCCGAGGCCGGGGTGCGCGACATGAAGGGGCCGGAGGCGATGCAATGAGGGCATTCGCTGCATCGGGCGCAGGTGCGCGCCCGGCCGCCATCGGCGCCGGCCTGGAGGGGAGCCCCGCGGCATGAAGGCGCGCGTGACGGTGATGCCCAAGGCGGGCGTGCTCGACCCGCAGGGCAAGGCGATCGGCCATGCGCTGGAAAGCCTCGGCTTCGCCGGCATCGGCGAGGTCCGGGCCGGCAAGGTGATCGAGCTCGAGCTCGCCGAGACCGATCCCGCCAAGGCCCGGCAGGCCGCCGAGGAGATGGCGCGCCGGCTGCTGGCCAACACCGTGATCGAGAGCTTCCGGGTGGAGCTGGCCTGACTTGGTCAAGCTCTCGCTCTTCCTCATGGCCGGGCTGACGGTGGCGATCGCCCTCGGCCTGCGCTGGCGCGAGGAGCGGGTGGCGGCGCAGCGCCCGCCGCAGCGCCGCCAGCCGGGCGGGATCGCCGCCGGCTGGGTGGCGATGCAGAAGCGCAAGCTCAACCGCTGGGTGACGGCGGCGGCGCTGGCGGCACTGGTCACCATGCTGGTGCTCGGCGGGGTGAACTGGCTCAGGATCTGGCAGGCGGGATAGGGCCATGCGCGCGGCGATCATCGTCTTCCCCGGCACAAACCGCGAGCGCGACATGGCGCTGGCCCTCGCGCGCGTCTCGGGCCGGCGGCCCGCCATGCTCTGGCACCGCGACACGGCGCTGCCGGCGGGGCTCGACCTGGTCGTGCTGCCGGGCGGCTTCTCCTATGGCGACTACCTGCGTTGCGGCGCGATGGCGGCGCAGTCGCCGATCATGCGGGCGGTGCGCGACTTCGCGGAGCAGGGCGGGCATGTGCTCGGCGTCTGCAACGGCTTCCAGATCCTCTGCGAGGCCGGGATGCTGCCCGGCGCCTTGCTGCGCAACGCGACCCTCCGCTTCCTCTCGATGGACTGCCACATGCGGGTGGAGCGCGCGGACACGCCCTTCACCCACCGCTTCCAGCGCGGCCAGGTGTTCCGCGCCACCATGGCGCATGGCGACGGCAACTACTTCGCCGACGACGCGACGCTCGACCGGCTCGAGGGCGAGGGGCTGGTGGCGCTGCGCTACGCGACGGCGGCGGGCGAGGTGACGGACGCGGCCAACCGCAACGGCGCGGCGCGCAGCATCGCCGGGATCCTCTCGCCGAACCTGCGGGTGCTCGGGCTGATGCCGCATCCGGAGAACCAGGTGGACCCGCTGATCGACGGCACGGACGGGCTGCCGCTGTTCGAGAGCCTGGCGGGGGCGCTCGCCGCGGCCTGAGCCGCAACGGAGCTGCGCCGGCCGGGTGCGCCGCGCCATCCCGCGAGGGAGGACGCGGCGCCCGCATCCCTCGGCGCAACCACCTGCACGTCGACGCACCCCGGTGCAGCGCGGCGCATCTCGACTCGGACGCGCAATATCGGCGAGGATGGCCCCGCGGCATGGGCCGCAACGCGGCGGACCGCATGCATGGCAGGGTGCCGTTCGGCCGACCGCCGCCATCGTCAATCGCGCTCAGCCTTGTGCGGGACACCGGTGTGCGCCGGGGCGCTGAGCGGCACGCCGTGCCATGCGCTGGCCTCGAAGGGGCCCGGAGAGCAGGATGACCACGATCACCCTCGACACGCTGACGCCGAGCGACGGCGTCCGCTTCGCCGGCGGCGGCGGCACGACCCAAGCCGGGTTCACGGTCGCCGGCGTCGGCGACATGAACGGCGACGGTATCGGTGACTTCGCCGTCGGCTCCGCCGGCGCCAGCGCCTGGGTCGTCTATGGCCGGAGCGACGGCTTTCCCGCGAACCTCACGCTGAGCACCCTCGCGGCGGCCGACGGATTCCGCATCGACTCCGGCGGCTCCGCGCATGTCGCCAAGGCGGGCGACCTGAACGGCGACGGGCTTGCGGATCTGATGGTCGGATCCGGGACCACCAACGCCGTCCATGTCGTCTACGGCAAGCAGGGCGGGCATGCCGGACCGCTCGCGCTCGCCACCCTCGGCGCGGCTGACGGGGTGCGGATCAACGGCCCCGGGGGCAGCACCGTCGGCGGGGTGGGGAGCTTCGGCACGGCCGGCGACGTCAACGGCGACGGGCTAGACGACGTGATCGTCGGAGGAGTCAACGCCCAGGGCGCCTACCTTCTCTACGGCAGGGCCGGCGGCTTCGGCGGCCCCGTCTCGCTCGGTACGCTGAGCCTGATCGAAGGCGTGCGCCTGGATCTACCCGACGGCCCGGGCACCCGCGCCGTCACTGCGGCGGGGGATTTCAATGGCGACGGCATCGGCGACGTCGCCATCGGCACGACGGGCAACGGGGACACGGTGTACCTGGTGTATGGCCGGGCGGGCGGGTTCCTGGCGCCGCTGACGCTTGCGACAATGACCAGCAGCCAAGGCCTGATCATCACCCATGGCCCGGCCAACGAGACCATCGGTGGGGCGCTGGCCGCGGCCGACGTGAACGGCGACGGCCGCCAGGACCTCGTCATCGGCGCGCCGGATAACCAAGGCACCAGCAGCACCGGCGGCTCGGTCTATGTCGTCTACGCCCCACCCTCGACACCGACCGGTCCGCTCGAGCTCTCGACGATGGCGGTGAACCAGGGGTTCCGCATCCTGGGCACGACGACGGGTTCGCGGACCGGCGCCTCCGTCGCGGTGGACGACCTCAACCGGGACGGCATCGCGGACATCCTCATCGGCGCCGATTTCCGCGACTACGCTGCGTTCTTTTCCCAGGTGCGTCCGGGCGAGGGCTACGCGGTCTTCGGCCGTCCCGGGGGCATCAACGGGACGCTGGATCTCGACTGGCTCAGCGACGATGTCGGCTTCCGCATCGTCGGGGCGGCCAGTAACGACCGTCTCGGGTTCAGCATCGCCGCCGCCGGCGACGCCAATGGCGACGGCTTCGGGGACGTGCTGCTGGGCGCGCCCGTGCCGAGCCCGGGCGCGGCCTTCGTCGTCTACGGCCCGCAGCAGGAAATCGCCTGGACCGGCACGGCGGCGAGCGAGGGGCGCCGCGGCGGTGCGCTCGACGATGTCCTGAACGGCCGCGGCGGCAACGACACGCTGTCCGGCGCCGATGGCGCCGACACGCTGATCGGCGGCGCCGGTGCCGACAGCCTGGTCGGCGGGACGGGGGGCGACACGCTGCTCGGCGGCGCGGGTGACGACACGCTGGACGGCGGCACCGGCGTGGACCTGATGGTGGGCGGCGGCGGCGACGACCTCTTCGTCGTCGACGATGCCGGCGACACGCTGCTGCTCGCCCCCGGCGGCACGGGCTCGGTCGAAGCCTCCCTCACCTGGACGCTCGGCGCCGGGCTCTTCGTCGACCTTACCCTGACGGGAGCCGGATTGATCGACGGTACGGGCAACGGCCTCGGCAACCGCGTCGAGGGCAACGAGGCCGGCAACCGCCTCAACGGGCTTGGCGGACCCGATACGCTCGACGGCGGCGGCGGCGATGATTCCCTCCTCGGCGGCAACGGGGCCGATGTGCTGATCGGGCAGCAGGGCCGCGATTCGCTGAACGGCGGCGGCAGCGGGGATACGCTGGATGGTGGGGCGGGCATCGACACGCTGGTCGGCGGCACCGGCGGCGACCGCTTCCGCTTCACCACCGCCCCGGCGCCGAACGAGGCGGATCGCATCACCGACTTCGACGCCACGGAGGGCGACCGGCTCGAGCTCCTGCTCTCCGCCTTCGATCCGTCGCTGGCCACGGGGCTTGGCATCGGCTCGGTCGCCGCGCAGCCGGGCCGCTTCGAGAGCAACCTCAACGGGGTTGCAGGCTCGGCGGACGTGCGCTTCGTCTACGAGATGGATGCGGGCCGGCTCTACTGGGACCCGGACGGCAATGCCGGGCAGCCGCGGCTCCTCATCGTGACGCTTGCCGGCGCCCCGCCGCTGGCCGCGGCGGATATCCTGCTGGTCTGAGCCGGGCAGCGGCGGGACAGGGCGACCGGGCGGACGACGCGCGCCTGCCGAAGGAGACGGGGGCATGGCGCAACGCCAGGCCGAAGCGCCGTCCGGCGTCCGGGCCGCACGCGATGCGGGCACCCGTGCCAGCGCGACCCTGCCCGCGCGCCGGCCGTCGGCCTGGCCGCGCTGATGGCCACGGCCACCCCGGCGTCTCGCCCGATGCCCTGGCCCCGATGCGGCCGGCGACGGCCTGGTGCGGCGCATGGCGCGCGCCGACGGGCGATCGCATGCCGGCGTGCGGGAACGGGCGCGGCCAGCGGCCCGGGCGGCGGCGGCATGCCCGCCCCGCCGGCGAGGGGGCGCGCCGGCCGCGTCCCCGGACCCGGGGACGCAGGCCTGAGGCGTAGCGGCAGGGCCGGGCCCGGGTGCTATAGGGCAGGCCCTCCTCGCCGCCGCCCCTGATCCGGACCCGAGACCGCGTGACCCCTAACGCCCCCATCCCCCTCGACCCCGCGCGCGCCACCCAGCTTTCGGCCGAGTTCGGCCTCAAGCCCGACGAATACGCGCGCGTGCTCGCCATCCTCGGCCGCACGCCCTCGCTGACCGAGCTCGGCGTCTTCAGCGTGATGTGGTCCGAGCATTGCAGCTACAAATCCTCCCGCGTCTGGCTGCGGGAGCTGCCGACCAAGGCCCCCTGGGTCATCCAGGGCCCGGGCGAGAATGCCGGCGTCATCGACATCGGCGAGGGGCTGGCCG
>CAYNYQ010000367.1:0-5166 GCA_964401305.1 uncultured Acetobacteraceae bacterium
TGTCCGGCGAGGAATCGAGCCGGGGGCGCAGCGTCAGCAGCACCTGGCCGTCGCGCAGGATCATCAGGCGCGAGATGTAGTGGTCCACCGGATGGCTGAAGCGGACGAAGAACTCCTGCCGGTTGCCCGACATCACGCTGCGCGCGGCGGGGGAGGCCTGGATGACCTGCATCGGCTCCGCCCGCGCCGGCGGCGACGGCAGCAGGATCGCCGCGGCGAGGCCAAGGACGAGACGGAACTGGCGCATCATCGATCCCCCGGATGCCGCGAGTGGCTTCGTTGCGCAGCCTAGCACCGTTGCGCGGCCCGCGGGCGAGGGGGGCCGCGCGCGCCGGCCAGCGTCGGGCCTTGCGGCGGCGGCCTCGGCGCCGTGGCGTCAGGCCCGGCGGCGGGCCCGCTTCGGTGCCGGCGCGGAGGCCGGGCCGGCCCGCACCAGCAGGGGCGCGAGGAAGGCGCCGGTATGGCTGCCCTCGGTCGCCGCCACCTGCTCGGGCGTGCCCTGCGCCACGATCCGCCCGCCGCCGTCGCCGCCCTCCGGCCCGAGGTCGAGGATCCAGTCCGCGGTCTTGATGACCTCGAGGTTGTGCTCGATCACCACGACGGTGTTGCCAGCCTCCACCAGCGCGTGCAGCACCTCGAGCAGCTTGCGCACGTCCTCGAAGTGCAGGCCCGTGGTCGGCTCGTCCAGGATGTAGAGGGTGCGGCCCGTGGCGCGGCGGCTCAGCTCCTTCGAGAGCTTGATGCGCTGCGCCTCGCCGCCCGACAGCGTCGTCGCCTGCTGGCCGAGATGGATGTAGCCGAGCCCCACCTCCTTCAGCACGCGGAGCTTGTCGTGGATGGCGGGCACGGCGGAGAAGAAGCCGACACCCTCCTCCACCGTCATCTCCAGCACGTCGGAGATCGACTTGCCGCGGAACTTCACCTCCAGCGTCTCGCGGTTGTAGCGCTTGCCCTTGCAGGTGTCGCAGGTGACGTAGACATCGGGCAGGAAGTGCATCTCGATCTTGATCAGGCCGTCGCCCTGGCAGGCCTCGCAGCGGCCGCCCTTGACGTTGAAGCTGAAGCGGCCCGGCTTGTAGCCGCGGGCGCGGCTTTCGGGCAGTTCGGCGAACCAGTCGCGGATCGGGGCAAACAGGCCCGTGTAGGTCGCGGGATTGCTGCGCGGCGTGCGGCCGATCGGCGACTGGTCGATGTCGATGATCTTGTCGAGCGCGTCCAGCCCCTCGATCCGCTCGTGCGGCGCGGGGACGGTGCCGGCGCCCATCAGGCGCCGCGCCGCGGCCTTGTAGAGCGTCTCGATCACCAGGGTGGACTTGCCGCCGCCCGAGACGCCGGTGACGCAGGTGAAGGTGCCGAGCGGGAACTCCGCGACGACGCCCTTGAGGTTGTTCCCCGAGGCGCCGACCACGCGCAGCATGCGCTTGCGGTCCACCTTGCGGCGGGTGGCTGGCACGGCGATGGACCGGCGCCCGGCCAGGTAGTCGCCCGTCAGGCTCGCGGGATTGGCCTGCACCTCCTCCGGCGTGCCCTGCGCCACCACGCGGCCGCCGCCGGCGCCGGCCGCCGGGCCGATATCCACCAGGTGGTCGGCGGCGCGGATCGCGTCCTCGTCATGCTCCACCACCAGCACCGTGTTGCCGAGGTCGCGCAGCCTGCGCAGCGTCGCCAGCAGGCGGGCGTTGTCGCGCTGGTGCAGGCCGATCGACGGCTCGTCCAGCACGTAGAGCACGCCCGTAAGGCCGCTGCCGATCTGCGAGGCGAGGCGGATGCGCTGGCTCTCCCCGCCCGAGAGCGTCGCCGAGGAGCGGCCGAGGGAGAGGTAGTCGAGGCCGACATCGACGAGGAATTGCAGCCGCTCCTCGATCTCGCGCAGGATCCGCCGCGCGATCTCGCGCCGCTGCGGCGTCAGGGTCTCGGCGACGCCCGCGAACCAGGCGCGCGACTTCCGGATCGAGAGGTTGGAGACCTCGCCGATATGGCAGCCCGCGACCTTCACCGAGAGCGCCTCGGGCTTCAGCCGGAAGCCCTTGCAGGCCGGGCAGGGGCGCTCGGCCTGGTAGCGCGAGAGGTCCTCGCGGACCCAGGGATTGTCGGTCTCGCGGTAGCGGCGCTCGAGGTTGGGCAGCACGCCCTCGAAGGGCTTCTTCACGTCGTAGGCGCGCAGCCCGTCCTTGTAGCGCAGCGTCACCACCTCCTCGCCGGTGCCGTGCAGGATGGCGCGGCGCACGGCGGCGGGCAGGTCGCCCCAGGGCGTGGTCATCGCCACCTTGTGGTGCCGCGCCAGGCTCTCCAGCGTCTGGTCGTAGTAGGGCGACTGCGCGCCGGCCCAGGGGGCGACGGCGCCCTCGGCCAGGCTGCGCAGGTCGTCCGGCACCACCAGCTGCGGGTCGAAGAAGGTCTCGGTGCCGAGCCCGTCGCATTTCGGGCAGGCGCCCTGCGGGCTGTTGAAGGAGAAGAGCCGTGGCTCGATCTCCTCGATGGTGAAGCCGGATTCGGGGCAGGCGAATTTCGCGCTGAAGACGGTTCGCGCGCCGTCATCGGCGTTCTCGGCATAGGCGATGCCCTCGGCGAGCGCGAGCGCGGTCTCGAAGCTGTCGGCCAGGCGCGACGCGATGCCCTCGCGGACCACGATGCGGTCCACCACCACCTCGATGTCGTGCTTGAACTTCTTGTCGAGCTTCGGCGCCTCGGCGATCAGGTGCAGGGTGCCGCCGATCTTCACCCGCTCGAAGCCGCGGCGCTGCCATTCCGCCATCTCCTTGCGGAACTCGCCCTTCTTGCCGCGCACCACGGGGGCGAGGATGAGCAGCCGCGTGCCTTCCGGCATCGCCAGCACCCGGTCGACCATCTGGCTGACGGTCTGCGCCTCGATCGGCAGGCCGGTGGCCGGCGAGTAGGGCACGCCGACGCGGGCCCAGAGCAGGCGCATGTAGTCGTGGATCTCGGTGACGGTGCCGACGGTGCTGCGCGGGTTGTGGCTGGTGGTCTTCTGCTCGATGGAGATCGCCGGCGACAGCCCCTCGATGCTGTCGACGTCGGGCTTCTGCATCAGCTGCAGGAACTGCCGCGCATAGGCCGAGAGGCTCTCGACATAGCGGCGCTGGCCCTCGGCATAGATGGTGTCGAAGGCGAGCGACGACTTGCCGCTGCCGGAGAGGCCGGTGATGACCGTCAGCGTGCCGCGCGGGATGTCGAGGTCGAGATCCTTGAGGTTGTGGGTGCGCGCGCCGCGGACGCGGAGCTGGCCGGCGCCGCCGGCATCGCGCACCCCGTCGCCTTGGGGCCTCGGGGTCTGGGAACCATCCATCGGCTACCGCTCCACGGGGCCGGCGGCCGGCGCCCACGTTCGCATTGTGTTCTGGCAGGCATGCCATCATAGTGGGGCCGTGGGAAGGGGGCCCAGGACCCTCCCTTCCCGCCTTCCAATTGGCCGGCCGGCCCGCTGGAAGCTAGTGTGCGAGTCCGGATTGCGAAGGCAGAACCGCCATGGCGGGCAGCGTCAACAAGGTCATCCTGGTCGGCAACCTGGGGCGCGACCCCGAGGTGCGGAACACCCAGTCGGGCGGCAAGGTGGTGTCCTTCTCCGTCGCCACCAGCGAGACCTGGAACGACAGGGCGAGCGGCGAGCGCAAGGAAAAGACGCAGTGGCACCGCATCGCCATCTTCAACGAGCGGCTCGGCGAGATCGCCGAGAAGTACCTGCGCAAAGGCAGCAAGGTGTACCTCGAGGGCTCGCTCGAGTCGCGCAAGTACACCGACAAGGACGGCCAGGAGCGCGAGATCACCGAGGTGGTGCTGAGCCGCTTCCGCGGCGAGCTCACCCTGCTCTCGGGCCGCGGCGAGGGCGGCGGCGACGAGATGGGCGGCGGCTACGGCGATGAGCGCGGCGGCGGCGGTGGCGCCCGCGCCCCGGCCGGCCGCGGCGGTGGCGGCGCGTCGGGCGGTGGCGGCGGCCGTGGCGGTGGCTGGGACAAGCCCAAGGGCGGCGGCAGCGACCTCGACGACGACATCCCGTTCTGAGGTTGAGGGCCGAGGCGCCCGGTCAGGCGCCCCGTTCGGCCCGCCCCGGTCAGGCCGCGGCGGCCGGCGTCGCCCAGCCCGGGGCAGCGAACCAGGCCTCGAAGGCCGCGAATCCCGCCTCGGCGCCGGCGATCATGCCGGCCAGTCCGCCCGGTGTGGCGCCGCAGCGCTCGAGCGCGGCGCAGAAGCCCTGCCACATCGCGCCATGGCGCGGCCCGTAGCCGAGCAGGAAGGCGCGGCCCGCCGGGCCCGGCCCCAGCAGCCGGTCGAGCCCGCGCGCCAGCTGGCGGCCGCCCAGCGTCGAGCCCTCCAGCACGTAGAGGCAGCCCATCGCCTCGGCGGCGCTGCGGGCGGCGGGGAAGGGCGCCTCCGCCACCGGCCCGGCGGCGGCGCCGAGGACGGCGAGATCGGCGCGAAGCAGCCCCGTGCGCCGCCGCTCCGCCAGGTCGATGCCGAAGGGGCCGAGGCTCGGCGCCGCGGCCAGCGCCGCCTCGGCCGCCGCATGGAAGCCCAGCATCCGCCGCAGCAGCACCAGGTAGGCGCCGCGCGAGATCCGCCCCTCGGCCAGGGCGGCGAGGACGGGCAGGTGGTGCAGCCGCTCATGCGTCGCCGCCGTCGCCACGCGCAGGGCCGCGCGGGCGCTGCTGGCCGGGGCGATGCCCTCAGGCGTCATGCCCGCCCCGGCGGCGCGGCCGCCGCGCGCCGCGCGAATCCTCCCCGCCGGACGGCGCGGCGTGCCGCAGCAGGTGCTCCAGCACCTCGGCCGTCCGGTGCACCGAGGCGCGGATGCTGTCGAGCATGCGCGGCATGCGCGAGACCTCGACCCCGTCGGTGATCTCGAGCGCGGCGAGCTGCGCGTTCTCCACCACCGTGTTCAGCAGGTTGCGGAACATCAGGTCCGCCTCGCTGTCGAGCCGCCCGGGGCGCACCCGGCGGCCCTGCAGGATGCCCTCCTGGAAGCGGCGGCGCGCCGCCTCGGCCTGCTTGCGCTCGGCGAGGTCGGTGAACAGGAAGACGAAGCCCAGCACGCGGTCCGGCGCCGAGAAGACCGGGTCGGCGCGCACCAGCACCGGCCGCTCCCCGCCCCCGCACTCGGCGTCGCGCAGCCGCACCTCGCCGCGCCAGCTGCGGCGCCCGTTGATCACC
>CAYNYQ010000368.1:0-5164 GCA_964401305.1 uncultured Acetobacteraceae bacterium
GATTCCGACAGCGAGGCCTCGATGGAGCGGAAGAAGCGCGAGGGGTATTTCTGACCGCTTCCCGCCCGGCGCCGGCCCGGCCGCCGCGCCGGCCGCAGCGGATGGCACGAAAGCGTGTCCGCATGCCGTCTTGTTGGATCCGGCTGGCAGCCGCAAAGCGGCGCTGCGGTCGACGGAGGACCACATCCCTGCGCGTGGCTGGTTGCGTGCCGCTGCCGGCGCCGCCCTGAGCGGCGGCGCCAGGGGCGGGCCTGGGGCCGGCTCCTCCGCGGCATCGAGGGATTGCGTGGGGGGTCCGGTCCGGCATGGCAGAGACGGATCGGCCTGAGGGCCGCGGCATCGGCCGCGCGCCTGGCCGCCGGGGCCCCCTCGCGCTCCGGGCGCACCTCCTCCGCCTCACCCTCGCCGTGCTGGTGCCCGCCCTCTTCGCCGGCGGGCTGACGGCCTGGCAGCTGGGGCAGGCCTACCGGCGCGTCGTCGAGACCTCGCTGCAGGGCGGCGCGCGCACCCTCGCCGTCGCCGTCGACCGCGAGATCGAGGTCGCCGCGACCGCGGTCAGCTCGCTCGCGGCCTCGGTGGCCCTCAGGAGCTTTGCCGGCGGCGGAGCGACGCGCGCCGACGGGCAGCCGATCGCCGAGCTCTACGAGCGCGCGCAGGCCGTGGGCAACGCCTTCGGCGGCTGGGTGGTGCTGGTCCGGCCGGATGGCCAGCAGGTGTTCAACACCCAGCGCCCGCTCGGCGCGGTGCTGCCGGTGGCCAACGGCCTGCCCTGGATCGCACGCGCGATCGCCACCGGGACGCCGGCGGTGAGCAACCTCTTCGTCGGCAGCGTCACGCAGCACACGGTGCTGGCCGCGGTCGCCCCGGTCTTCGCGCCGGGGTCGGCCGCGCCGCCCGCCCCGCTGGCGCTCATCCTCGCCTTCAACCCGGCCCGCCTCGCCGCCCTGCTGGCCCGGGTGCGGGAGGGCGAGATCGCCGGGCTCATCCAGATTGAGGACGGCACCGTCATCGCCCGCTCGGTGAACCACGCCGGCGCCTCTGGGCGCCGGGCGCCGGAGTGGGTCGCGACCGTGCTGCGGCAGCTTCCGGCCGGGCTCGCCGCCGGTCCCTCGCTGGAGGGGCCGCCCCTGGTCGCGGCCTTCCACCGCCTGGACCGCATGCCCTGGTCGGTGGTGGTCACCGCGCCGGAGGATCTCTACGCCGCCGCCTGGCGCGGCCCGCTCGCGCGGCTGGCCGTCACCGGCGCGGCGCTGCTGGCTGCCGGGCTGCTGCTGGCGGCGCTGCTCGCCCGGCGACTGCTGCGGCCCGTGGAGGCCCTGGCGCGCGAGGCCGAGGCCGTCGCTGCCGGCGCCCCCCCGCCGAACACCATGGCGCCCGCGCCGGTGGCGGAGTTCGAGGCGCTGCGGCAGGGCCTCGCCCGCGCGGCGGAGGCATCCCGTGCCCGCGCCGTCTCCGAGGGCCGTGCCGCGGCCGCCGAGGAAGCCGCCGAGGCGCTGCGCGTCGAGCGCGACCGCGCCCGGCTCTACTTCGACGTGGCCCAGGCGGTGCTGATCGTGCTCGACCCGCTTGGCCGCGTGCGCAGCATCAACCGCGAGGGGCTCGCCGTGCTCGGCCTAGCGCGGGAGGCGGATGCGGTGGGCCGGGACTGGTTCGCCGAGTTCCTGCCCGAACGCCTGCGCCAGCCGGTGCGCGAGGTGTTCGAGGCCATCGCCGCCGGCCGCGAGCCGGCGCCGGGTTCCTACGAGAACCCGGTGCTGCGCGCCGATGGCGAGGAGCGCCTGGTCGCCTGGCGCAACAGCGTGCTGCGCGACCCCGCCGGCAGGCTGGTCGCGGTGGTCGCCTCCGGCGAGGACATCACCGAGCGCCGCGCGGCCGATGCGCGCCAGTCCCTGCTGATGCGCGAGGTGGACCACCGCGCCAGGAACGCGCTCGCCGTCGTGCAGTCCATCCTCCGGCTGACGCGGGCCGAGGCGCAGCGGGACTTCGCGGCCGCGGTGGAGGGGCGGGTGAACGCGCTGGCCCGTGCCCACACGCTGCTGGCGCGGGAGCGCTGGGGCGGCGGCGACCTGCGCGAGCTGGTCGAGGCCGAGCTCGCCCCCCATGCGACGGACGAGCGGGTGCGCATCGCCGGCCCGCCGGTGCGCCTGGCCCCCGAGGCCGTGCAGCCGGCCTCGCTGGTGCTGCACGAGCTGGCGACGAATGCGGCCAAGCACGGCGCTTTCTCCGCCACCGGCGGGACCCTCGCGGTGTCCTGGTCCGTGCGGCCCGAGGGCGGGCTGCTGGTGGAGTGGGTGGAGACCGCCGGGCCACCTGCCCTCCTCACAGGCCCGCCGACCCGCCGCGGCTTCGGGTCGCGCATGATCGCCGCGACCGTCACCGGCCAGCTCGGCGGGACGGTGAGCTTCGACTGGCGTCCGGCCGGGCTGCGCTGCGAGATCCTGATCGCCGCCGACCGCATCGCGCTGCGCGCCCCCGCCGCGCCGGCGGCAGCGCCGGCCGAGGGCCCGCCGGACGACGCGCAACCGGGGGCCGAGCGGCTCGACGACCGGCGGGTCCTGATCGTGGAGGACGAGCCGCTGGTGGCGCTCGACATGGAGGAGACGCTGCGCGGCCTCGGCTGCGAGGTCGTCGGCCCGACGGCGACGCTGGCCGAGGCGCTGCGCCTGCTGGAGGAGGAGGCGCAGCGGCTCGACGCCGCCGTGCTCGACGTGAACCTCGGCGGCCATGCCGCCTTTCCCGTCGCGGATGCGCTGGTGCGGCGCGGCGTGCCGGTTCTCTTCGCCACCGGCTACAGCGAGTTGCCCGGCGGCTGGACCTCGGATGGCGGGCAGGGACGCACGGCGCTGCTGCGCAAGCCGGTGGACCGCGGCGCGCTGGCGGCGGCGCTGCGCCGGCTGATCCTCAACCCCGAGCTCGGCCGCGACGCCCCGGCCGAGCGCCGCGCCGGGCGGCTTCCGCCGGGCGAGGCGGCGCGGGCGCGCCTGTGACGCGGCCCGGCCCCGGGCTTAGCCCCCGGCCGGCGGATGTTCCTTCCACCAGTGCCGGGCGATGTCGGCCCGCCGGCACACCCAGGCATCGCGCTGGCGCGCGACGTGGTCGAGGAAGCGTTCCAGCGCCGCGGCGCGGCCGGGGCGGCCGATGATGCGGCAGTGCAGCCCGACCGACATCATCTTCGGGCTGCCCGCCGCGCCTTCCTTCATCAGCATGTCGAAGGCGTCGCGGCAGTGCTGCTCCCAGGCGCCGGGCGCGCCGAAGCCGGGCGGGACAGCGAATTTCATGTCGTTGTTGTCGAGCGTGTAGGGGATCACCAGCTGCGGCCGGCCCGCCACCCGCACATAGTAGGGCAGGTCGTCGGCGTAGGAATCGCTGTCGTACAGGAAGCCGCCATGCTCGGCGACGAGCCGGCGCGTGCGCATGCTGATCCGGCCCGTGTACCAGCCGACGGGGCGCGTGCCCGTCGCGCGCTCGATGGTGGCGACGCAGCGCGCGATCTCGGCGCGCTCGGCCTCCTCCGGCATGGCGCGGTAGTCGATCCAGCGCCAGCCATGGCTCGCCACCTCGTGCCCGGCGGCGGCGAAGGCGGGGCCGGCCTCGGGGTTCAGCTCCAGCGCGCGGCCCACGGCATAGACGGTCAGCGGCAGGTCGCGTTCGCGGAACAGGCGCAGGATGCGCCAGAGGCCGGCGCGGGCGCCGTAGTCGAACTGCGTCTCGGTCGAGAGGTCGCGCTCGCCGAGGCGCGGCGTGCCGCCCGGGACCTCGTGCAGGTAGATCTCGCTCGCCGCATCGCCCTCGAGCACGGAGTTCTCCGCGCCCTCCTCGTAGTTCAGGACGAAGGAGAGGGCGAGGCGCGCGCCGCCTGGCCAGCGCGGGTCGGGCGGCGTCGGGCCGTAGCCGACCAGGTCGCGGCGGTGTTCGGGCGGGTCGAAGTCGGGGCTGGCCATGGCCCGAGCCTCCGCCGGCGCGCGGCGCGGCGTCAAGCGCCGGGCGGCAGGTCCTTGACCATCTCCACCGCATAGGGGCGGAAGCCGGCCTTCAGGTAGGCGCGCTCGGCCATCGCGTTGCCGGCGACGAAGCCCAGCATGATCCGGGTGGCACCGCTGGCCGCGGCATGCCGCTCCGCCGCGGCCAGCAGGGCCTGGAAGGCGCCGCTGCCGCGCGCCTCGGGGCGGAGATAGGCGTCGCTGATGTAGCCCACCGCGCGCTGCCCGGGCGCGACGAAGGGCGGCATGGTGTCGAGCATCAGGCAGAGATGGCCGACGACCTGCCCGCCGATCTCCGCCACCCAGGTGCCGCCGCCGGTGGCGGCGACGCGGGCGAGCGCGTGGTCGAGGCTGGCGACTGCGCCCTCGGGCCCGAGGTTGCGGTCGCCGAAGAAGGGCTGCTCATGCAGGTTGAGCGCCGCGGCGTGCTCGAGCAGCGCCGGGCGGTCGGCCTCCGCCATCGGTCGGATGGTGAAGGCCGCCGCCGCCATGGCTTCAGTTCTTCGCCTTGTCGACCAGGGCGTTCTGCTTGATCCAGGGCATCATGGCGCGGAGCTTCTCGCCCACCTCCTCGATCGGGTGCTCGGCGAGGCGGCGGCGGGTGGCCTTGAAGCTGGCCTGGTTCACCCGGTTCTCCAGCATCCAGTCGCGGGCGAAGCGGCCGGACTGGATGTCCTCCAGCACGCGCTTCATCTCGGCCTTGGTCTCGGCGGTGATGATGCGGGGGCCGGTGACGTACTCGCCGTACTCGGCGGTGTTGGAGATCGAGTAGTTCATGTTGGCGATGCCGCCCTCGTAGATGAGGTCGACGATCAGCTTCACCTCGTGCAGGCACTCGAAATACGCCATCTCGGGGGCGTAGCCGGCCTCGACCAGCGTCTCGAAGCCGGCCTTGATCAGCTCGACCAGGCCGCCGCAGAGCACGGTCTGCTCGCCGAAGAGGTCGGTCTCGCACTCCTCCTTGAAGGTGGTCTCGATCACGCCGGCGCGGCCGCCGCCAATGGCCGAGGCGTAGGAGAGCGCGATCTCGAGCGCGTTGCCCGAGGGGTTCTGCGCCACCGCGACCAGGCAGGGCACGCCGCCGCCGCGCTGGTATTCGCTGCGCACCGTGTGGCCGGGTCCCTTCGGTGCGATCATGAAGACGTCGAGATCCGGGCGCGGGTCGAGCAGGTTGAAGTGCACGT
>CAYNYQ010000369.1:0-5152 GCA_964401305.1 uncultured Acetobacteraceae bacterium
CCGAATGGGAAGGCCAGGTCACGATCGAGATCAGCAACACCACGCCGCTGCCGGCGAAGGTGTACGCGAACGAGGGGATCTGCCAGTTCCTCTTCCTGCAGGGGGCCGGCCCGCCCGAGATCAGCTATGCCGACCGCGCCGGCAAGTACATGCGCCAGCGCGGCGTCGCGCTGCCGAAGCTCTAGACCGGCGGCGGAGGGGGAGGGGAAGCGCATGGACCGCATCCGCATCCGGGGCGGCCGCCCGCTGGAGGGTGCCATCCCGATCAGCGGCGCCAAGAACGCCGCGCTGCCGCTCATGGCCGCGGCGCTGCTGACCGACGGGCCGCTGGTGCTGCGGAACGTGCCCGACCTCGCCGACATCGCCAGCATGAAGACGCTGCTGGCCCAGCACGGCCTCGGGGTGGAGCACGGCCGCGCGGTGCGCACCCTCACGCTCTCGGGCGCGGCGAGCAACCTCGAGGCGCCCTACGACCTGGTGCGCAAGATGCGCGCCTCGGTCCTCGTGCTGGGGCCGCTGCTGGCGCGCTTCGGCCGGGCGCGCGTCTCGCTGCCCGGCGGCTGCGCCATCGGCACCAGGCCGGTCGACCTGCACCTCAAGGGCCTCGAGCTGATGGGGGCCCGGATCGACCTCGCCGCCGGCTACATCGAGGCGCGGGCGCCCGAGGGCGGGCTCAGCGGCGCGCGCATCCTCTTCCCCCAGGTCTCGGTCGGCGCCACCGAGAACCTGCTGATGGCCGCCTGCCTCGCCCGCGGCCGCACGGAGCTGGTGAACGCCGCGCGCGAGCCGGAGATCGCCGACCTCGCCGCCTGCCTCACCGCCATGGGCGCGCGCATCAGCGGCGTGGGCACCGAGACGCTGGTCGTCGAGGGCGTCGCGGCGCTGCGCGGCGCCACGCACGACATCCTGCCCGACCGCATCGAGGCCGGCACCTATGCCTGCGCCGCCGCCATCACCGGTGGCGCCATCCTGCTCGAGGGCGCGCGGGAGGAGCATCTCGGCGCCGTCGCCCGCACTCTGCGCGAGGCCGGTGCGCTGGTCGAGCCCGAGAGCGCGGGGCTGCGCATCTCCCGCCGCAACGGGCTGCATGGCGTCGACGTGATGACCGAGCCCTTCCCCGGCTTCGCCACCGACATGCAGGCGCAGTTCATGGCGTTGATGGCCGTGGCCGAGGGCGCGGCCATGGTCACCGAGACCATCTTCGAGAACCGCTTCATGCACGTGCCGGAGCTGAACCGCATGGGCGCGCGCATCAACGTGCATGGCGCCTCGGCCATCGTGCGCGGCGTGCCCCGGCTCTCCGGCGCGCCGGTGATGGCGACCGACCTGCGTGCCTCGGTCTCGCTCGTGCTGGCGGGGCTGGCGGCCGAGGGCGAGACGATCGTCAACCGCGTCTACCACCTCGACCGCGGCTATGAGCGGGTGGAGGCGAAGCTCGCGGCCGTGGGCGCCGATATCGAGCGGCTGTCCGACTGACCCGCGCGCGGCGCGGAGGGTAACCGGGCGCGGGGGTGCGGCGAACCGGCGGGACCCTCGAGCCCAGGGAGCGTCGGCTGATGGCCCGCTCGCGCCCCGCTGCCCTGCCCGACAGCGACGCTGCCGCCCGGCCCCGCCGCCCGCGGATCGGGCGCCGTGCGGCGCTTGCGCTGCTGCCCGCCACGGCCGTCGCCCAGACCTCTCCCGGTGGTGGCGCCGATCCGGCGGAGGTGGCGGAAGAGCTGTTCGACGTCCGGGAGGGAACCCGCGTCGCGGCAGCGCGCTGGTTCGCCCTCCGCGGCAACCCCGATGCCGTGCCGGTGCTGATCCGCGCGCTGCGGCTGAACCGCACCGGCCCGGCGCGACAGGCGGTGGAGGCCGCGTTGCTGGCGCTGGCCGGCACGGCGCAGCCGGGCTGGTTCGAATGGATGCAATGGTTGCAGGCGCATCCCGAGCTGCGCGCCTTCCCGGGACATGACCGCTTCCTCTCCCGCTACTTTTCCTGGTTCGACCCGCGCTTCCCGATGTTCATCCATCCCGAGGTGCGGGCCGCCATCCGCCTCGAGGAGGTCGTGTGGGGCGGCGTCAGCGTCGACGGCATCCCGGCGCTGGACAATCCCCGCTTCCATCCCGCCGAGGCCGCCCCCTGGCTGCGCCCGGAGGACCTGGTCTTCGGCGTCGAGATCAACGGCGACGCCAGGGCCTATCCGCTGCGCATCCTCGACTGGCACGAGATGTTCAACGACGTGATCGGCGGCGTGCCGGTGGCGCTGGCCTACTGCACCCTCTGCGGCTCGGGCATCCTGTTCGAGACGCTGCTGCCGGGCCGCGAGCGGCCCTTCGTCTTCGGCTCGTCCGGCCTGCTCTGGCGGTCGAACAAGCTCATGTTCGATCGCGCCACGAACTCGCTCTGGAACCAGTTCACCGGCCAGCCGGTGGTCGGGCCGCTCACCGGCTCGGGCATCCGCCTGCGGCCGCGACCGGTGGTGATCACCACCTGGCAGGCCTGGGCGGCAGCGCACCCGGCCACGCGGCTGCTGTCGGCGGAGACGGGACACCAGCGCAACTACAGCCCCGGCGCCGCCTATGGCGACTACTTCGCCAGCCCGGCGCTGATGTTCCCGGCAGCGACCGACGACCGGCGGCTGGCGCCGAAGGATTTCGTGTTCGCGCTGCGCGGCGCGGCCACCGACAAGGCCTGGCCGCTCGCGCTCTTCGCCGGCGGGCGGGTGATCAACGACCGTGCCGGCGTGCTCGACATCGTGCTGATCGGCGACGCGGCGACCCGCAGCGTCCGCGCCTATCGCCGCGACGGGCTCGAGTTCAGCGCCGGGCCCGACCCGGGCCAGGTCATCGCTGGCGGCCGGTCCTGGCGCGTGACCGAGGCCGCCCTGCTCGGCCCGGACGGCCGTGGCCTGGACCGGCTGCCCGGCCATGTCGCCTATTGGTTCGCCTGGGCGGGCTATCTGGGCGCGGAGGGGGAGCTGGCCGCGGCGCGCTGACCGGCGGCGGCCCGCCGGCGTGGCCTGCCGCGCCCCGGGGTGCTAGAGGCGCCGGGCCCGATGCCCGCGGGCGGACCCCCATTTGCAGACGGCCCCATGGACCTGCCGATTCCCGCAGCCGGTGCCCTCGCGCCGGCCGATGCCGCCCCCGTCATCCTCGCCGTGCCCAAGGGCCGGATCCTCGCCGAGCTCGGCCCGGTGCTGGCGCGCGCCGGCATCCACCCGGCGCCCGACTACGCCGACGAGGACAGCCGGCGCCTGCGCTTCGAGACGAACGACCCCGCGCTCGACGTCGTGCGCGTCCGCCCCTTCGACGTCGCCACCTTCGTCGCGCATGGCGCGGCGCATGTCGGCATCTGCGGCGCCGACGTGCTGATGGAGTTCGACGACGACCAGATCTACGCGCCGCTCGACCTCGGCATCGGCCGCTGCCGCATCTCGGTGGCCGAGCCCGCCGATGCCGCGGCGCGCGGCGAGGACCCGAGCCGCTGGTCGCGCATCGGCGTCGCCACCAAGTATCCGCGCGTCGCGCAGCGCCACTTCGCCGCGCGCGGCGTGCAGGCCGAGATCGTCCATCTGAACGGCGCGATGGAGCTTGCCCCCTCGCTCGGCCTCGCCCGGCTGATCGTGGACCTGGTGCAGACCGGCTCCACGCTGAAGGCGAACGGCCTGGTGGAGACGGAGGTGATCGCGCACGTCACCTCCCGCCTCATCGTCAACCGCACCGCGCTGAAGACCAGGCCGGAGGCGATCGGCGGCTGGATCGCGCGGTTCCGCGCCGCGCTCGGCCCGGACTCCGGCGCGTGATCCGGCTCGACACCCGCGCGGCGGGGTTCGAGGCGGGCTTCGGCGCACTGCTCGACCAGGCGCGCGAGACCACCGAGCGGGTCGATGCTGCCGTCGCCGCCATCATCGCCGAGGTGCGTGCCCGCGGCGATGCGGCGCTGCTCGATCTCACCCGGCGCTTCGACGGCTTCGCCCCCGCGACCGCCACGGCGCTCCGCGTGACCGAGGCGGAGATCGAGGCCGCCGTCGCCGCCATCCCGCCCGATCTCCTCGCCGCGCTCGACCTCGCCGCCGCGCGCATCGAGCGCTTCCACGCGGCGCAGCTGCCGCGCGACCTCGAGCTCGAGGATCCCGCCGGCCTGACCCTCGGCATGCGCTGGACGGCGCTGGACGCGGTCGGGCTCTACGTACCGGGCGGCAAGGCGGCCTATCCCTCCTCCGTCCTGATGAACGCCATCCCGGCCCGCGCCGCGGGCGTCGGGCGCATCGCCATGTGCGTCCCCGCGCCGGGGGGCGAGCTGAACCCGCTGGTGCTCGCCGCCGCCCGCCGCGCCGGCGTGGCCGAGATCTGGCGCGTCGGCGGCGCCCAGGCGGTGGCGGCGATGGCCTATGGCACGCCGAGCATCGCGCCGGTGGATCGCATCGTTGGTCCCGGCAATGCCTATGTGGCGGAGGCGAAGCGCCAGGTCTTCGGCCGCGTCGGCATCGATTCCATCGCCGGCCCCTCGGAGGTGGTGGTGCTGGCCGATGCGGCGAACGACCCGGCGCATGTGGCCATGGACCTGCTCGCCCAGGCCGAGCACGACGAGGCGGCGCAGGCGATCCTGATCACCGACGATGCCGGCTTCGCCGATGCCGTCGCCGCGGCGGTGGAGGCGGCGCTGCGCGACCTGCCGCGCGCGCCGATCGCGGCGGAGAGCTGGCGGCGGCATGGCGCCATCATCCTCGTCCGCGACTGGGCGGAGGCCGCCGCGCTGACCGACCGGCTGGCGCCCGAGCACCTGCAGCTGATGGTCGAGGATCCCGCCGGGCTCTTCGCCCGGATCCGCCATGCCGGCGCCGCCTTCCTCGGCCGCTTCTGCCCGGAGGCGCTGGGCGACTACGTCGCCGGCCCGAATCACGTGCTGCCCACCGGGCGCACGGCGCGCTTCGCCTCCGGCCTCTCGGTCTTCGACTTCCTCAAGCGTACCACCTGGGTGGCGGCGGAGGAGGCGGGCCTCGCCGCGATCGGGCCCGCCGCGGTGGCGCTGGCCGGCGCCGAGGGGCTGGAGGCGCATGGCCGCTCCATCGCGCTGCGGCTGCCGCGGCGGAACACGTGAGCGGTCCGATGGCCGTAGCGCCGCGAGGCGCGGAGGGCTGAATCGGCCCGCCAGACACGCAAAGCGGCC
>CAYNYQ010000370.1:0-5150 GCA_964401305.1 uncultured Acetobacteraceae bacterium
TTGGGGAAATTGAAATTGGTGTTAATGCGGAAGCCGGGTTAGCCGATAGCGGCGATTTCAATACTGATTTGGCTGATTTACTAGTAGCGGTCGGCTCCGCCGCCAAGGCCAGGAACTCGGCGGTAGCCATAATTCTTGATGAAGTACAATATCTGTCGGAGGAAGAACTTGGTGCACTTATTGCGGCGATACACAAGACGAACCAGAAGCAGCTTCCTGTCGTATTAGTTGGCGCAGGATTGCCCCAGGTACTAGGCAAGATGGGCGAAGCTAAGTCTTACGCCGAACGGCTTTTCGAGTTCCCGCGTGTTCAAGCACTATCAGAAGCAGACGCTAACAAAGCGATTTCAGAACCTGCACTTGCCGCCGGTGTCAGGTTTGATGACCAAGCGTTAGCTGCTATCTTCAACTCGACAAAGGGATACCCTTACTTTTTGCAGGAATGGGCTTATGTCGCTTGGAACATCGCGCCAAAAAGCCCCATCACTAAGGGCGATGTTATTGCGGCTGAGCGAGAGGCGATAAAAAGATTAGACGAGAGTTTTTTTCGCGTTCGCTTCGACAGAATGACGCCAACAGAGAAGAAATACACTCGGGCGATGGCATCATTGGGCGAGGGTCCCCATCGGTCAGGTGATATAGCTAAAGCCTATGGAGCCAAGGTTGAGACAGTTGCGCCGATTAGATCAAATCTTATCGGTAAAGGGATGATTTATAGCCCCGCCCATGGGGAAACAGCGTTTACGGTTCCTTTGTTCCACGAGTTCATTCTCAGGGAGATGCCTGATGCTAACGCTGGAGGTTACGATATCGCATCGCTCCTGTGAGGCGTGCTGATGCTCGCGAGCTCTGCCCTTGAACGCATCAGCCCGCATAACCAACTCGTGAGCAACGCCGCAGGGCCGCGCTGAAAAGGCGCGGCGGCCTTCGCAAAGCTACGGTTCCCCTCGATCTGCGGCGCGGGTTGTGTTCGTCGTCGGTTGGTCACTGTTGGTGGTAGTGCGCAGCGCATAAGCGGCAGGGAACCCCGCGCCCCCGGCTACGGCCGGGTCAGGCTATGAGCGATGAACCTGGGAAACCAGCGGGCGCACTGTTGCTGATATACCGCCGATGACGGCGCGACGGTTTCCACCTGTGCGGGTGGGGGCCGTGCGCGCCGTCGCCCGATCCCCATCCCGCCGCATCGCGGGGATCGCGTGCATGTCGAAGCTACTCACGGCGGATCAGCTTGCCGAGCGCATTGAGCGGCCCGTCAGAACCTTGGAGCGCTGGCGCCTGACCGGGCAGGGGCCGGCCTTTGTGCGCCTCGGGCGCCGCATCGCCTACCGCGAGGCGGACGTTGAGGCATGGCTTGCCAGTCGCACCTATCCCAGCCGCGCGGCCGAGCTAGCGCAGCGGACGGCGGGCGAGTGATGGCCGCTTTCCTGCGCCCCGCCGCGCCGCATCCCGGAGCCTTCACCGTGCTGGCGCTGGCCGCCCTATGGCGGCCGGCGCTAGCCGGTCAATCGTAAACCCCTCGCCCGGTCAGGGCCGGCGCGAGGGGCGATTACGACATGCTTTCAGGGGTGCCCCCGATATAGGCGCAGTCGTGCGCGACTGCCATGCCGGCCCGCCGGGCATGCGGAGAAATCCGAATGCTCGCCACCACGACTACCCATTGCCCGCCCGGCGGCCTTGCCGGTGTCCGGGCTCATCTCGCCGCAGCCGCCGAAGCGCGGCGCCGGGGCGACCATGCCGCCGCGGATTGCCACGAAACGGAGGCACTGCAAGCGCTGCGCGCGGCCCTGACGCCGCACCAGCGGGAGGCACGGGCATGAGCGCCGCCTCGCCGCTGCCCGCTCTGCGCTTCGCGCCGGGCGACGCCATCACACAGCGCGGCGCGGAGGGGCGACGCTTGGCATACACGTTCGAAAACGCCGAGCCCTGCACGCGCACGAACGGGTTGCCCTCGGCGCCCTGCGCTATCTGCGGCGCCGGCTTCACGACGCGATCCGGCCGGCGCCCGCGCGCGCTGGTGCGGACGTGCGCCGTCCATCGCGGCACCTGGCACAAGGACGGCGCCCGTGTCTGATCTGCCGCGTATGGACATCGGCGCCCGCTTCGCATGGGTGCGCGCCGTCATCTCGGCGAACCCGCGACCGTCGCTTGCGGCGGTCGCGGTCGCCGTCTGCCTTGCCGAGCACTTCAACCCCGACAAGGGCGCCGCGTGGCCGGCGCAGGCCACCATCGCGGCGAAACTCCGCATGGAGCGGCGCACGGTCCGCCGCGCGCTCGCCGATCTTCTAGAGCGCGGCTTTCTGCGGTGTGTGGACGCTGGCGGACCGCGCCGGAGCGCCCGCTACACGCTGGTCCCGGGGGACAGCCCGGACATGCGCGGGTCTGTCCCGGGCGCTGTAGAGCGCCGTCAGAAGGCGCCCAAAGGCACCCGCAGCGGGCGCCGTAGAGCGCCCTCTGATGGCGCTGCACCGCGCCCCGAACATGCATGGTCCCGTAGTCAACACGGAGGGACAATGCATCGCGCTGCTGGCGCGCGCGGCGTCGCTGGGGCGCCGCCGCGCGCTGGCAGCGCCAAAGCAAAGCCCGAACGAAAGTGTGCTAAGGGAAAGCAGGTGGAGCGCCGTCCGCCGCCTTCCCCGGCGCCGTTGTCGCCGCCCCGTCCGCCGCCTTCCCCGGCGCCATTGCCGCCACGTCCGTCGCCGCCATCCGTGGTGGCAACACCGCCGCGGCCTGCGGCATCCCTACCGTCCGCGGCCAGCACGGTCCGGGATGAGTGGCTCCGTGTTGGAGCGCGCGCCTTCCATCATAAATTTGGAGCGGGCACGATCACGGCGGTTGAGGACGACAAGGTGGACATGGTGTTTGACCGAGACGGCATGCCGAAGCGGCTTCTCACGCGCTTCGTGGAGGCGCTCTAGCGGCAGGTGAAGGCGACGCTGTTGGCGCTGCTCGAAATCCCTCGGACATCGCCAGCGGCCCGGCCATGCTGCTGGCAATGGGCGTTTGCCGCCTTCCACACCTCCGGGCCGGCGACGCCGAAAGCGGCGATCATGCCGCCGTTCGCGTCACCGCTGACGCGCGGAGTGCATGCCGCCATCCAGAAGGCCGCGGCCGCGGCACACATCAAGCGAACCATGTTGCGACGATGGCACTGGTCCGCCCGATTGCGCAACCGTTCGGCCGCACAATGCATGTCCCGGCGGGCGCGGCGCACAGAGGCCCGCGGCGGGGCGGGTGGCAGCCTGCTGGCGTCACCGAGATGGCTCCTAGCCACCTGAACCGCCTGGCGGCCTTCCTGCTGGCATTGCCGGGCATGTTCACCAAGGCCAGCGCGGGTCCGGAGGCGGGAAGCGGTGCGCCTGCTGTCCCCATGGATGCCGCCGCGGCGCGCTCGCCTGATCCGCCTTTGCCGCGCCGCGCCACGGGCCGGCGAGTTTCGCCACCAATACGCGCGCAATACGCGCGCGCGCGCGAGGCCGGTCCTGATTGAGATCAAGCTAGATCAGCCACGGCGCGCGGGAGAGCGGACGGGCTCGCGGGGTTATGCGAGGCCGAAAAAACGCGCGCGCGGGCGTCCGTAAACTGCGGACTTCGCTGGGGGGACGGCAGTATTGAAACGGCAGAAATCGGTCGCGCCGGGGTCAGGCGACCGCAGCCTCGCGCCGCCCGCCGAAGTCGGCCCGCACAACGTTGTCGGCCTCGGCGCCGCCGTCGCCGCACGCGACGACATTCTTCGCCCAGGCGGACAGCGCGGCCTCGCGCTCGGGCAGGAACTGGGCGCGCTGATAGACGCGCGCCACGTCCGACAGGCCCGTGGTCGTGACGTGGTTGAGCAGCTTGTCGCAGACATGCGGCGCGAAGCCCGCGCCCGCGAGCCACGTCACGGCGCTGCGGCGGAAGTCGTGCAGGCGCCAGTCGGGCATCGCCTCGGCCTCGGCGCCGGCTTCCTCCGCCGCCTTGGCGCGCGCTTTAGCGATGGCGGCTTGTAAGCGCTCCATCGCCTTGCTGAACCCCGAGACGGGTGTCTTGCCGGTGGTGGTGAACACAAGGTCCGATCCCGCAAAGCGCGGCAACCCGGCCAGAATGGCGCGCGCCTCGGGCGCGAGATGCACGATATGGGCGACGCCGTTCTTCGCCCGGCCGGCGGGGATGGTCCACGTCGCGCCGTCCGCCGCGACTTCGGACCAGCGCATCGCGCCGACTTCCTCGCGGCGCTGCGCCGTCAGCAGCAGGAGGCGCACCAGCGGGCCGAAGGGCCATCCGAGGGTTCCGGCCGCGCGCCACACTTCGCCGCACTCCTGCGCCGTCAGAACGCGATCCCGCGCCGTCACGCCAGCGGACACGGGCAGGCCCATGAAGGGGTTGAGCGGCACCTTCCCGCGCTTGATCGCCCAGGCGTAGCAAGCCCGCCCGTACGCCATCGTACGGCCCGCCATGGCGGCCTTCCCCGCCTCGGTGAGCCCGTCCAAGACGCGCACGGTCATGTCGCGCGTCAGGTGGTGCGCCGGCTTGTCGAGATGCTTAGCGAAGGCGACCGACACGGCGCGGATCGCCTCGGCGCGGTAGCTCGGCCGCCGCTCCTTCAACGCCATCCGCGACCAGTCATCCAACAGGACCCGCAGCGTCAGCTTCGACGCGGCCCGCTCCCGCTCGGCCTCGGCCCGCTTGGCGATCCGTACGGCGCGGGGGTCGATCCCCTTCGCCACGTCGCCCAGGCGGATGCGGGCGGCCTCACGGGCTTGGTCGACAGTGATGGAGCCCCAGGCCCCAAGCGGCTCGCGGCGCTTCTGGCGGGTCGCGGGGTCGGTCCATTGCAGGATGAAGGTCCGCGTCCCGGCCACCGTCACGCGGACCCCGAGGCCCCGGCATTCGGTGTCGAACACCAGGCGGTCCTTCTGGCCTTCGGCCGGCTTCAGTGTGGCGATGAAGCGCTCGGTCAGCTTCGGCATGGAACCCTCGGGGCGGACCCGACGCGGACCCAGAAGTGGGGTCCGCAGCGGGGGTTTGTGAGGGGATAAAATCAGAAGGCCGCGCCGAACGCCAGCTATTTTGGGGCTTCTGTGGGATAGGGGCGCCTTATGCGCGGACCCATATCCTTATTCGTAATCAGTAGGTCCCCGGTTCAAATCCGGGTGTCGGCACCAGCTTCCCCC
>CAYNYQ010000371.1:0-5123 GCA_964401305.1 uncultured Acetobacteraceae bacterium
GTGTTGCCGCCGCCGAGGACGATGACCTTCTTCCCGATCGTCTCGATGTGGCCGAAGGAGACCGAGGAGAGCCAGTCGATGCCGATATGGATATTCGCCGCGGCCTCGGCGCGGCCAGGCACGTCGAGCTCGCGGCCGCGCGGTGCGCCGGAGCCGACGAAGACCGCGTCGTAGCCCTCGGCCAGCAGCGCCTTCATGCTCTCGATGCGCGTGCCGAAGCGGGTCTCGATGTTGCCGCGGTCGAGGATGTAGCCGCATTCCTCGTCGATCACGCTCTCCGGCAGGCGGAAGGCGGGGATCTGGCTGCGGATGAAGCCGCCGGGCTTCGCCTCCCCGTCATAGACGGTGACGTGGTAGCCCTTCAGCGCCAGGTCGCGGGCGACGGTCAGGCTGGCCGGGCCGGCGCCGACGCAGGCGATGCGCTTGCCGTTCGTCGCGGTCGGCACCGGCGGCAGCCGCGCGCCGATATCCTCCTTGTTGTCGGCCGCCACGCGCTTGAGGCGGCAGATCGCCACCGGCTCCTCCTCCACCCGGCCGCGCCGGCAGGCGGGCTCGCAGGGGCGGTCGCAGGTGCGGCCGAGGATCCCGGGAAAGACGTTGGAATGCCAGTTCACCATATAGGCATCGGTGTACCGCCCGGCCGAGATCAGCCGGATGTACTCGGGCACCGGCGTATGCGCCGGGCAGGCCCATTGGCAATCGACCACCTTGTGGAAATAGTCGGGGTTGCCCGTGTCCGTGGCCGGCACCCCGCCGCCCTTGGACACACCCCTGCCACCGGTGTCGGCACCGGGCGCGATCCCGGCGACCGCGTCTGTCATGGACTCCCTCCTTCCCCGTGCGGGGGACCCTTCGAGGGTCCCTCCTTCCCCGTGCGGGGGACTCGGAGATTGCATCATGCGGGGCCACCCCGCAACGCACCCCGCGCCATCATCCTGTGCTGCGGCGCAACAGAACCTGGCTGCAACGCGCGCCGTCATCCGCTGCTGACAGCGCGCCTTGCCGATGCGTCACGTCCGCGCGACAGGCGCGGCGGTCAGCTCCGCCCGGTCACCGGCAGGAGGGCGCCGGTGATGCCGCTGGCATCGTCGGAGAGCAGAAAGGCCATGGCCGCCGCCACCTGCGCCGGCGTGACCCAGCGCGAGACATCCGCGCCCGGCATGGACGCGCGGTTCTGCGGCGTGTCGATGGTGGTGGGCAGCACGGCATTGGCGCGCACGCCCTCGGGCTTCAGCTCCTGCGCGGTGCTCTCGACCAGCCGCATCACGGCGGACTTCGCCGCGGCATAGGCGGCCATCCCGGCCGGCGCGCCGAGCCCGGCGATGGCGCCGATCGCCACCAGGCTGCCCGCGCCGCGGGCGCGCAGCGCCGGCAGCACGGCGCGGAAGGCGCTCGCCGTGGTCAGCAGGTTGATGCGCATCATCGCCGCGAAGGCCTCGGCATCCTGGTCGGCGAGCGGCGCCATGGCGAAGCCGCCCACGGTCTGCGCCAGCCCGTCCAGCCGGCCGAAGCGGGCCACCGCCGCCTCCGCCATCGCCGCGGCGTCGCCCGGATCGGCCAGGTCGGAGACCGCCAGCCCGCCGAAGCGCGCGGGATCGGCCACGCCCACGCGCTCCGGCGCCAGCCCCTCCGCGGCCCGGTCGACGCCGAGCACGCGTGCCCCGCGCGACACCAGCAGCCGCGTCAGCGCGCCGCCCACATTGCCGGCGGCGCCGGTGACGATGAAGACCTGCTCGGCTTGGAACATCGGATCTGTCCTCGGGGATGAAGAAGCGCCCGGCGCCGCGCTCAGGCGTGCGGGTCGGGCTCGGGCAGCAACCGCTGCAGCAGCGAATCGGCGAGCCCCAGCGCGGCGAAGACCAGGCAGAGCCGCCCCGGCACGTCGAGCAGGTCGAGCCCCACCCATTCCAGGACCACGCCGCCCCGGTCCCACACCGCCCAGGCAAGCAGCAGCAGCAAGGGGGTCAGGCCCAGGCGCAGCAGGCGGGGCGGGCTCATGGCGCACCGGCCATGCCGCGGCCGGCCAGCCAGCGCAGCCAGGGCCGCCGCTGGCCCGCCTCCGGCCCGGTGAGGCGCGCGCTCGCCGGGTCGGCACGGAAGACCAGCAGCGCGCCGCGCCGCTCCAGCGCGCCCTCGAGCGTCACCTGCAGGCCCACCCAGTCCAGCATCGCCTGGCCGATCGGCCCGCCATCGGGCGCGGCCAGCAGCAGCAGGTCCGCCCCCTCGACCGGCCGCGTCATGACGAAGAGCGGCGGGATGCCGCCGATCAGGCAGAAGTTGGCGCAGGCGCGGTGGCTGATGCCGGCGCCGGGCCGCATGGCGCCGTTCCAGCACTTGCCGTCGCAGATCTCGCCCGAGAGGCGCCAGCGGCCGAGCGGCTCGGCCGGCGGCGCCGCCGCGGCCTCGCCCTCCACCGGCACCAGCCCGGGCGGCTCGACCTGCAGCTGCTCCACCCAGTCGCGGCGCAGCATGAAGCCGGTGGCCTCCACCAGCCGGCCTTCCAGCGCGGACTCCGCCTCCACCCCGGTCTTGCCGACGCCGGAGAGCAGCACGAAGCGGCCGCGCGGATGGGCCGCGTCGGGCGGCAGGTGCAGGGTCGGGTAGGGCAGCGCCGTCACCGCGCCGCGCAGGGTCTTCGGCCCGTCGGGGAAGAGGAAGTCGCCGCCGCCCGGATCGTCCACGCTGGCCGAGAGCAGCAGGCCGAGGGCCGCCGCCCCCGCCAGCACGGCCAGCGCCACGGCGGCGAGGAAGCCGCGCAGCGGCGGCGGCAGCGTCGGCGCCCAGCCGATGAAGAAGGGGGTCTCGCGCGCCGGCCCGCTCATGCGCCCTCCGGGATGGCGAGCGGCTCCACCGGCGTCCCCGGCGGGTTGCCCCGGGGATCGAGCAGCACCCGCCCGCCCGCCAGCCGCAGCCGGTAGGTCGGGATGCGCTCGGTGTAGGGCGGCGGGGAGCAGCCATCCTCCAGCCGGTACTGGTAGCCGTGCCAGGGGCAGACGATGCAGCCATCCATCACCCGGCCCTCGCCGAGCGGCCCGTTCTGGTGCGCGCAATGGGCGCCCACCGCGGCCAGCCGCGCCCCGTCGCGGAAGATCGCCACCGGCTCGCCGCCGGGGGGGCGGACCGTGACGGCACGGCCATCCGGAATGGCCGAGAGCGGCCCGGCATCGATCCAGCCGGCTTCCTCCGGCGCGGCGGCCTCGCCCTGCCGCTCCCGTGCCGCCGCCACCAGGTGCAGGCCGCAGACCAGCGCGATGCAGAGCCCGAGCACGATCCCCAGCACCGGGCTGCGCGCATCCTGCAGCGCGCCCAGCCCGACATGCGCGACCACCAGCGCATAGGCACCGTAGATCCCCATGTGCAGCGCCTTCCACAGCGGCGGCGTGAGGAAGGCGAGCCAGAAGTCGTGGCTGGTCGCCGCCAGCACCGCGAGGATCAGCAGGGCCGCGATGCCGAGCGGGATGAAGGGGAAGCCGTGCAGCCGGCCGAAGGCGGTGTCGGCGCCGAGCAGCCCGACCAGCGGCGCCGTCGGGCTGAAGGCGAAGTACCAGCCCAGCACCTGCAGCGCATGCCCCAGCGCCACGGCGAAGGTGATCACGCCGAGATGCCGGCGGTTGTAGAGCAGCGGCAGGAAGCGCGGGTCGAGCCGCGCCAGCGGCCCGATGCAGAGCGCGAAGGTGAGCAGCAGCAGGGCGCAGCTGCCATAGGCCTGCATGCCGAGCCGCGCGCCGTCCAGCGGCTGCGTCACCCGCTGCAGCGCCGGCCCCCAGGCCATGTAGGCGGTGATGTAGAGCCAGACCGCGCCCAGCAGCACGGCATCGTAGAGGATCTTGCTGCGGGTCCAGCCGACGGGCCGGTAGCGGTTGCTCATCGCCCGGCCGGCGTCTCGGGCGGGGCGAGGCGCACCGGCGCCGGGTCCGGCCCGGGCTGGCGCAGCGCGAGGGACAGCACGAGGAGGGCCGGCAGCAGCAGGCTCAGCCCGACCCAGATGCGGCGATGCGCCCGGCGATGCGCGATCTGCATCAGCCGCCCGCCGGCCCGGATCGCCGCGCGCGCTCCAGCGCCGCCCACCGCCAGGCGACCAGGGGCCAGAGCAACACCAGGCCCGGCAGCAGCAGCGGGCGGACGGCATGCGCCCCCTTCGCCGCGGGATCGACCCTGTCGATGCCGACGAGCAGGAAACCCAGGCCCAGCGCCAGGCCGATCCCGGCATAGAGCAGGGCGAGGTCCACCAGCAGCGCGGCGGCGGCGGGAATCGTCATGCCGGTCGTCCCTCTGCGTCATGGCCTGCGGTCCCCGGGACGGCGGCCCGGGAATGTGGCCAAGGGGTGCGGCCAAGGGGTGGGGGAAGTTACGCATGGGGCGGCTGCCGCCGGTTCCGGCTGCGATGCGTCACGCCCCTGTCACGGACCGTTTTGCTAATGTCCCGCCCATGGACCTTGGGACCGCACCATGACCGAACGCCTGGACGCCGTCGAGGATATCGGCTCCAACCCCGACCCCCGCGCGCCGATCGGCACGCTGATCGCGGCGCGGCTTGGCAGGCGCGACCTGCTGGCCGGCGCCGGCGCGCTGCTCGCCGCCCCGGCCGCGGCGCAGGACACGGGCAATACGCCGCAGGGCGGCCCGTCCAGCCTGCACTTCCCGGAACTGCGCCACCAGCTGGCGCAGCGCGATGCGGTGGCCGAGGGCCACGAGATCCAGGTGGTGATCCGCTGGGGCGACCCGATCCTGGCCGATGCGCCCGGCTTCGATCCCGCCGCCCAGAGCACGGACCGCCAGGCGCGGCAGTTCGGCTACAACTGCGACTACCTCGACTTCTTCCCGCTGCCGCGCGGCAGCCGCAGCGCCGAGCGCGGCCTGCTGGTGGTGAACCACGAGTACACCAGCCCGGGCCTGATGTTCGCCGGGCTCGGTTCGGGCCGCGCCGCGCTCGCCCGGGTCACCCCCGAGCAGATGGCGATCGAGCGCGCCGCCATGGGCCTCTCGGTCGTCGAGCTGCGGCGCGAGGCGGGGCGCTGGCGCGCCGTGGCGGAAAGCCCGCTCAACCGCCGCATCACGGCCGAGACGCCGATGCGCATCGCCGGGCCCGCCGCCGGGCATGCGCGGCTGCAGACCGCCGCCGA
>CAYNYQ010000372.1:0-5114 GCA_964401305.1 uncultured Acetobacteraceae bacterium
CCGGCGACATGCCGAGCTCGCGGGCGATGTCGGCGACCGCGGTCTTCTGGTAGCCGAGCGTGCGGAACAGCCGCTCCGCCGTCTCCTCGATGCGGGCGCGGGTGGCGTCGGCCCGGCTCTGGGCCTCGGGCTGCGCCGCCGCGGGGGGGAGGGCAAACTGGCTCATGATCTGACGAAAATCCTCAATCGTCAGAGAATAGGCATTCCCGCGTCACGACGAAAGGCCTTTCGCGCCGGCAGGCGGGGAAATGTTTGGGAAGGAACCCCCGCCGGCCTCAGAGGAAGACCGCCACCTCCTCCAGCGTCTTCTTGCCGATGCGCGGCACCTGGCAATCCTCGGCCGGGTGGCCGGCGACGACGATCATCATGGGCTTCTCGTGCTCCGGCCGGCCGCAGATCGCGTTGAGGAAGCCCATCGGCGCCGGGGTATGGGTCAGGGTGGCCAGTCCCGCCCGGTGCAGCGCCGCGATCAGCAGGCCGCAGGCGATGCCCACGCTCTCCGGCACGTAGTAGTGCTTCACCCGCCTGCCTGTCGGCCCGGTGCCGTGGCGCTGGGCGAAGACCACGATCAGCCAGGGGGCGATCTCGAGGAAGGGCTTGCGCCAGTCGGTGCCGAGCGGCGCCAGCGCGGCCAGCCACTCGGGCCCGGCGCGATGGGCGTAGAATTCCCGCTCCTCCGCCTCGGCCGCCTCGCGGAGGCGTGCCTTCAGCACCGGGTCGCCGATGCAGGCGAAGGTCCAGGGCTGCTGGTTGGCGCCCGAGGGGGCGCTGGCCGCCGCCATCACCGCTGCCTCGATCACCGCGCGGGGGACGGGGCGGGGGGAGAAGTCGCGCACGGTGCGGCGGGTGCGCATCTCGGCCAGGAAGGCTTCGGCGCGGGCGGCGCTCTCGGCCTCCGGCAGGGGCGGCAGCCGCAGCGGCTCGAAGCCGCCGGCGGGCGGGGTGACGGCGTCGGGGTCCTTCACGCGGCAGGCCCCGGACAGGCGCGGCCGACGGCGGCGCCGGGCTGGGGCAGGTCGGGTGTGCTTCGGGTCACGCGCGATCGAATCCTGGGCGGTGGGTTGGCGGATCCTACCGCCGCCCGGCGCCGGCCCGCCACCCGCGCCCCCGTCTTCGGCGCTAGTCGGCCGTGATGCGCGCCGTCTCGATCACCATCGCCCAGCGATCCGCATCGCGCGCGACCAGCGCGGCGAAGCCCGGCGCCGCCGTGTCCGCGGCCGGCATCATCCCGAGGGCCCGCAGCCGGTCCGCCGTGCCCGCCTCGGTCAGCCAGCCGCGGAGCGCGTCGTTCAGCCGCTCGGTCAGCGCCGCCGGCAGCCCGGCCGGGGCGAAGAGCCCGTACCAGAGCCCGACCCGCACGCCGGGGAAGCCCGCCTCCGCCATGGTCGGCAGCGTCGGCGCCGCCGGGCTGCGCGCCGGGCTGCCGATGGCGAGCATGCGGATCCGCCCCTCCGCCGCCAGCGGCATCGCCGTGTGCAGCGGCAGCATCATCGCCGCCACCCGGCCGCCGAGCAGGTCCTGCACCGCCGGCGCGCTGCCGCGATAGGGGACATGGGTCATCTCCGGCCGCCCGGCCTCCTGGCGGAACAGCTCCATCGCCAGGTGCTGCGGCGTGCCGTTGCCCGGCGAGGCATAGGCCAGCCCCCCCCCGCCCGCGCTGCGGGCGGCGAGCGCGGCCAGCGCCCGCGGCGACGCGGCTTCGACCGAGGGATGCACCGCCAGCACCAGCTCGCCATCGGTCAGGTGGATGATCGGCGTGAAGTCTCGCACCGGGTCGTAGGGCATGTCGCGGAACAGGCGCGGGTTCATCACGAAGGTATTGGCCGTCATCATCAGGGTGCGCCCGTCGGGGGCGGCGCGGGCGACGGCCTGGGTGCCGATGTTGCCGCTGGCGCCGGGCCGGTTCTCCACCACCACCGCCTGGCCCAGCCGCCGCTGCAGGGTGGGGGCGACGAGGCGGGCGAGGGTGTCCATGCCGGTGCCGGGCGTGAAGGGGACCACGATCGTCACCGGCCCGTCCTGCGCGGCCGCGCGGCGCGCCACCCCCAGACCCGCCGCCAGCGCCGCCGCCGCCAGCATCCTGCGTTGCATCATGATCCCGCCCCCCGGTCGCGCCTTGCCGGCGCCTCGGCCGAGCTTCGCCGCATTCGCGCCGGCGCGGAAGGGCGAAGGGGTGGCAGCAGGCCGGGATCGGGCGCAAGCTCCGCCGGCCGCCGGGCCGCCCGCCCGGCCACGCGACGGGAGGAGAGAGGCATGAGCACCGCAGCCGCCAGCCGCGCCGCCGGCGCGATCGAGGTGGTGCCGACAGGCGCCGTGCTGGGCGCCGAGGTGCGGGGCATCGACCTCCGCGCCGTGGACGAGGCCGCCTTCGCCGCCATCCACCAGGCCTGGCTCGACCACTCGGTGCTGCTGTTCCGCGGCCAGAGCCTGACGCCGGACGAGCTGATCGGCTTCTCCCGCCGCTTCGGCGCCCTCGACCTCGCGCCGATCCAGGAGAATGGCCGCCGCTTCGTCGAGGGCCGGCCCGAGCTCTACGTCGTCTCCAACGTGCTCGGCGCCGATGGCGAGCCGATCGGCAGCCTCGGCGCGGGGGAGGCGGTGTGGCACACCGACATGTCCTACCTGCCGAAGCCCCCCAAGGCCTCCATGCTCTATGCGCTGGAGATCCCCCCGAGCGGCGGCGACACGCATTTCGCCAGCATGTACGCCGCCCACGACCGCCTGCCCGCGGCGCTCAAGGCGCGTTGCGCGGGGCTGATGGTCAAGCACGACGGCACCTACAACTCGGGCGGCTATGTTCGCGCCGGCGTCACGCCGACCGACGACCCGCGGACCGCGCCCGGCCACCTGCACCCGCTGGTCTGCCGCCATCCGGAGACGGGGCGGACCATGCTCTATCTCGGCCGCCGCAAGCTCGCCTACATCGACGGGCTCCCGGTGGCGGAGAGCGAGGCGCTGCTGGACGAGATCTGGCGCCACGCGACGCAGGCCGCGATCTGCTGGACCAACCGCTGGCGCGTCGGCGACCTGGTGCTGTGGGACAACCGCTGCACCATGCACCGGCGCGATCCCTTCGACGCGTCGGCACGGCGCATCATGCACCGCACGCAGGTCAAGGGCGAGGCGCCGCCGGCAGGGTGAGGCGCGGGCGCAGGCGCACGCAGCGGTGACCGCCGGCGCGCTAACCGGCGCGCGCGGCGCGACGAATCCTCCGGCACAAGGACAAGGGAGACACCCGATGCCGGGTCACCGCCTGCTTGCCGCCGGCGCCGTCGCGCTCGCCGCCATCATCGCCACGCCCGCCCCCGCGCAGGCGCCCTCCACCATGGATCTGCCGGCCGCGCTGAAGCCTGGGCAGCGCCTGGCGCTCGGCACCATGATGGGCGGGCGCATGGTGCGCGAGATCATGATCGGCAACGACGGCAACACCGTGGTGTTGATGTACGAGGCGCCGGCGGGCGGGCCGCAGTCGCGGCGCGTGCTGCGGCTCGAGAACAACAACGGCATGCTCGAGGTGACCTACGACACCGAGGCGACCACGATGAGCCTGGGCTCGGCCGGCGCCGCGCGCATCGTCCCCGGCGGCGGCGGCATGTACAGCGTGGAATACGGCCCGGCGCGCTGAGGCGCCGCGGCGCCCCGCAGGCGTGCCCGGGCGCCGTGCGGCTGCGGGCCGCCGCCCCCGTGCCTCGCGCCCTACAGCTCGAGGTTCAGCTTGCGCAGGACCGGCCGCCAGCGGTCGAGCTCCTGCTGCAGGAAGGCGGCGTAGGCCTCCGGGCTGCTGCCGCGCGCGAACTGGCCCTCGGCCAGCAGCCGGTCGCGCAGCGCCGGCTCGCGCAGCGCCTGCGCCGCGGCGGCGGAGAGCCGCTCGATCGGCCCGCGCGGCGTGCGCGCCGGCACCACCAGGCCGAAATAGGTCTGCGCCACGGCGTCCGGGACGAATTCCGCGAAGATCGGGATCTCCGGCATGAAGGGCATGCGCTGCTCGCCGGTCCAGGCGATGATGCGGCCCTGGCGGTTGCGGTGCGGCCCGATCGCGCTGGCGCCGCCCACCACCAGCAGGTCCAGCGTGCCGGCCAGGAAGTCGTTCAGCTGCTGCGCATCGCCGCGATAGGTCACGTCCTGCATGCGGATGCCGAAGCGCTCGGCGATCAGCACGGCGGCGATGTTGTTGAAGCTGGAGGGGCCGTTGGTGCCGTAGTTCAGCTTGCCCGGATTGGCCCGCGCATGCGCCATGAACTCCGGCACCGTGCCCGGCAGCGCGTTCTGCGCGAGGAAGGCGAAGGGCAGCACCGAGAGCAGCGAGATCGGCGCGAAATCCTCCACCTTGTAGGAAAGGCTGCGCATGATCAGCGGGTGGATGGTCATGGTGGTGCCGGAGTTGACCAGCACCGTCTGGCCGTCGGGTGCCGCGCGCAGCACGGCCTCCGCGCCGACCACCGTCGCGCCGCCGGGCCGGTTCTCGACCAGCACGGGCTGGCCGAGGATGGGCGCCATGTGCTCGGCCAGCAGCCGCGCCATCACGTCGGTCGAGCCGCCGGGCGGGAAGGGCACGACCAGCGTCACCGGCCGCTGCTGCGCCAGCGCCGGCCTGGCAGGCGAGATGGCCAGGGGCGCGGCAAGCCCGAGCGCCCCCCCGAGCATCAGCCCGCGTCGCGCGATCTGCCTGGCCATTGGTCGGTTTCCCCCGGGCGTTTCCGTGGCGGCCAGTCTGCCATGGCGGCCGCGGGCAGGCGAGCGGCCCGGGCGCGGCGGCGGCGCGCGCGCCGTGCTTGACGCCCGGCCCACCCGCCCATGCTATACCGCACCGACCGTGGGAGAGACGCCATGACCGAGCATGTCCGGACCAGCATCGAGGGCGGCGTCTGCACCCTCGCCTTCACCCGGCCCGAGAAGAAGAACGCGCTGACCCAGGCGATGTATGCCGGCCTCGCCGAGGCGATCGAGCGGACCGAGCGGGACCCCGCCATCGGCTGCCTGCTGATCACCGGCAGCGACGACGTCTTCTGCGCCGGCAACGACATCGCCGATTTCCGCAGCCGCCCCGCCGATGGCGGCGAGCGCCCGAGCCGGCGCGTCTACCAGGGCCTCGCCCGGCTGGACAAGCCGGTGGT
>CAYNYQ010000373.1:0-5073 GCA_964401305.1 uncultured Acetobacteraceae bacterium
CGCGGCGGCCGGTGGCGCGCTTCTGCTCGACCAGCGCGACGGCCAGCGCGATCATCACGCTGATCATCACGCCGAAGGCCAGCAGCCGCTGCCGGTCCTGCCTGTAGCTGCCGAGCGCGCCCTCGGCCTCGCGCGCCACCATGACGACGAGGGGCTGGCCCTCCATCCGGCGCAGCGATACGAAGCGCGGCACGCCGTCGGGCAGGCCGGCATAGCGCAGCGCCACCTGCTCCAGCGCGGGGTCGGCGAAGCCCTCGAGCAGCTCCCCCGGCAGCGTTGCGCCGAGCCCCGCGAGGCCCGGCGGCGTCCGCGCGCGGATCCGGCCGTCGAGGCCGACCAGGGCGGCGCCGCCCGCACCCACGTCGAGCTCGCCATAGAGCCGCGTGAGCGACCCTGCGTCCACCGACAGCCTGACGACCTCGCGCACCCGCCCGTCCGGGCCGCGCAGCGGGCGGGAGAAGCCCACGGTGTCGCGCCGCGCCGCCTCGTCGCGCACGGCCGGCCCGGTGATCAGCAGGTCGGCATCGGCGTGGTCGAAATGGGCGCGGGTGTCGTCGCCCCCGGCGCTGCCCTGGCGCGGCCCGCCCCCGGGATGGCCGCCGGCGGCGACGCGCACCACGCCCTCGGCGTCGATCACGACGCCCTCCACGATCTCCCGCCCGGCGGCGTCGATGCCGGCCCAGGGACCGAAGCCAAATCCCTCCGGATCGCGGGCGTAGAGGGTCTGGGCGAAGCGCAGGCGGGCATCGATCGCCTCGATCCGCCGGTCGAGGCTCTCCTGCAGGGTGCGGGCCAGGTTGGTGGTGTCGCGCAGGCCCGTCTGGATCGCCCGGCGCTCCTCGACGAATAGTGCGACGCCGATCAGCAGCCAGACGGTGACGGCCGCGGCGAGGCCGGCGAGCACGGCGGTGACGACGACCGCGCCGAGCGGCCGGGACCCGCGGCCGCGCCGGTGCCGCGCCACGCCGGCTTCAGGGCGCGCCGGTGCGCGCGCACCTTGGTCCCGCGGAGGGTCATGTGGGGGCGCCGTGTCCACCCGGTCGGTATATCCCAAAAGAGGAGAACGGAAACAACAATCGTACGTTCTTGGCCTTATTGTTCGCCACAACGGCAACTCCATGACGACTTCCCGTCGTGGCCGTATCATTCAGAGAGAAGATTGCTCCTTCCACGGATCGTCACGCACTCCCCGGGATGCCGGCCGGATCGCCGGCTGGCGCACCGGCGCCGGCCCTCGGCGTCGCGCTCACGCGGCAAACCGCAGGCCGCCGCGGCCCCCGAGCGCGGCCAGCAGCGCCTGCGCCCCTGCCGCCTGGCAGGGCTCGATGACGGGCACGCCGGCGGCATCCTCGGCGGCCGCCACATGCCCGGCCATCCCCGCGCAGCCCAGCACCACCACCTCCGCCCCCTGCGCCACCAGGGTGCGCGCCGCCTGCTGCAACCGGGCGCGCGGCGCCACCGGGTCGGTCAGCTGCTCCATCGGGATGTTCAGCGGCTCGAAGCCCGCCATCCGCGCCTCGACGCCCATGGCCTGCAGCACGCGGCGCTGCCGCGGGCGCGAGGTCTCCATGAAGCCGACGATGCCGAATCGCTCGCCCCGCGCCAGCGCCGCGGCGACGGCACAGCGCAGCATGCCGAGCACGGGGCGGTCGGTTGCCATGCGCGCCGCCTCCACCCCGGGGTCCGAGACGCAGGCGATGACGTAGGCCAGGGCCGGCTCGGCCTCGATGCGGCGGCAGAGCGCCTCGGCCACGCCGTACCAGTGGCGCCAGGTGACGATGGCAGGGGGGCCCTCCTCCAGCCGCGTCACCTCGAAGCGCGGCAGGCCCGGGGCGGCAAAGGCGCCGAGCGCCGCCGCGATACCCTGCGTGCAGGAGACCGAGGAGTTCGGGTTGATGACCAGGATGCGGTCGTCGCGGGGGGCCATGGGCGGGATCCTTCGGCGGGCCCATGCGGCGATCGGCCGCCCGGGTGCCGGCGAGCATAGCAAGACCCGGCCGGTCCCGACCAAGCCCGGCGGCGAGCCCGGCCGCCGGCATCAAGATGTCAGCCCGGTGACGCCGCGCTTGAATCCTGGTCCCGGTCCGCGCCATATTGCGGTGCACAATAACACGCCCGCCGCACCGGCCAGCGTCACCGGGTCGGCCCGGCGAGGTTGGCCGCACGAGCGGCCCAGGAGGAATGCCGGATGCGCTGGACCCCCACGCCATCCCTGTCTGCGCCGCCGGCGCCCCTGCCGCCGCTCGGCCTCGCCGTGCGGCGCGGCGCGATGAACCGCTGCCCGTCCTGCGGCGAGGGGCCGGTCTTCGCCGGCTTCCTGCGGGTGGTGCCGGAATGCGCCCGCTGCGGCACGCCGCTCGGCCGCCTGCGCGCCGACGATGCGCCGCCCTACTTCACCATCCTGCTGGTCGGGCACCTGCTGGTGCCCGGCGTGCTCTGGGTGGAAAAGGGCTGGATGCCGCCGATGTGGCTGCACATGGCGGTCTGGCTGCCGCTCTTCGCCATCCTCTGCACCCTGGTGCTGCGGCCGGTGAAGGGGGCGGTGGTGGGCTGGATGCTGACCCTCGGCTTCGCCGGGGACGAGCACGGGCCGCACTCCGGCCTGGCGGCGCCCCGTGCCGAGGCCCGGCCCGCCGCCGCGCGGCCGGAGCACGATGCCTAGGACCGCCGCCGGTGCCCGCCCCCCGGCCATGACGGCCGGCGCCGAGGCGGAGGCGGAGGTCGCCGGCGGCGCCCGCCGCCTCGCCCGCATCGAGCTGCCCGACGCCTCGCCCCTGCCCTCGCCCTATGCCGAGGCGGACCGGCGGCAGGCGGTGGACGACCTCGTCGCCGGCAACCTCTTCGACCCGGTGGGGATCGCCGGCCCCGGCCCCTTCGCGCTGCACCTGATGGTGCGCGACGGCCGGCTGATCCTCGACATCCGCGACGCCGCGACGGATGCGCCGCTGCGCGCCATCCTCCTCGCCCTCGGGCCGTTCCGGCGGTTGATCAAGGACTACCACCTGATCGTCGAGAGCCACGAGCGCGCAGTCACCGAGGGCGGGCACGAGGCGCGGCTGCAGGCGATCGACATGGGCCGGCGCGGCCTGCACAACGAGGGCGCCGAGCTGCTCGAGGAGCGGCTGAAGGGCCGGGTCGAGCTCGACTTCGAGACGGCTCGCCGCCTCTTCACCCTGGTCTGCGCGCTGCACCAGCGGATCTGAGCGTCCGGTCCGCGCCGCGGCGCCGGCCCATGGCGCGCCGCGCCGCCGGCGCGGTTGAGGGATCGGCGCGCCGCTGGCATGAAGGGTGCGCGAACCATCGCGCGGCGCCCTGGGCAGGGGGCCCCGACAGGGCAGCGTTCCGGGAGGCCCCCGCATGGCACCACCGGCTCACCCCACCCTGGACTTCGACTGGTCCGACGAGGGGATCAGGCAGGTCGCCGAGAACATCTGGCACGCGCAGATGGCCGGCTGGCCGAGAGTGCTCACCTACGACCTGCAGGCCGATGCCGTGCTGCGCCGCCAGGGCCGCAGCCTCAAGCGCCGCGGCGCGCTGGAGACGCCGGGCGAGGAGGTCCCCCGCCTGCTCAGCCGCGACGAATACCCCTTCGCGTGCACCCGCGAGCATGCCGGCTCGGTCTGGGTCGGCCATGTGCCGGCGGCGCAGAATTCGCGCCAGGGCGGCATGCTCGCCGAGTTCCTGCGCCGCCACGCCGCGACCGACGGCTTCCGCTTCGAGGTCCGCGTGGTCAATCGCCCGAAGACGCCCTGAATCGGCCCCCCCCTTTGCCATGGACCCGCACGCGTGAAGATCGACGGCATCCCCACCCGCAGCGTCGCCCTCGACCCCGAGGATGGCTGGTCGGTCCGTATCCTCGACCAGACCAGGCTGCCCTGGCACCTGGAGAAGCTGCGCCTGACCGACGAGGAGCAGGTCGCCCACGCCATCCGCGCCATGCAGACCCGCGGCGCGCCGCTGATCGGCGCCGTCGCCGCCTATGGCGTGGCCCTCGCGCTGCGCCACGATGCCTCCACCGCCAACCTCGACCGCGTGGTGGCGATGCTGGGGACGACCCGGCCGACCGCCATCAACCTGCGCTGGGCGCTGGAGCGGATGCGCGCCCGGCTGCACAACCTGGCGCCCGGGGAGCGGGTCGCCGCCGCCTATGCCGAGGCCCAGGCCATCGCCGACGACGATGTCGAGACCTGCCGGCGCATCGGCGCGCACGGCCTGCCGCTGCTGCGCGACATCGCGGCGCGCAAGCCGGCCGGCGCGCCGGTGCGGGTGCTGACCCACTGCAATGCCGGCTGGCTGGCGACGGTGGATTACGGCACCGCGCTCTCGCCGATCTACCAGGCGCATGATGCGGGGATCGCGGTCCATGTCTGGGTGGACGAGACGCGGCCGCGCAACCAGGGCGCGGCGCTGACCGCCTGGGAGCTCGGCCGCCACGGCGTGCCGCATACCGTCATCGCCGACAATGCCGGCGGGCACCTGATGCAGCATGGCGAGGTGGACATCTGCATCGTCGGGACGGACCGCGTCACCCGCACCGGCGACGTCGCCAACAAGATCGGCACCTACCTCAAGGCGCTGGCGGCGCGCGACAACGGCGTGCCCTTCTGGGTGGCGCTGCCGCATTCGACCATCGACTGGACGGTGGCGGACGGCGTCGCCGAGATCCCGATCGAGGAGCGGGCCGAGGCGGAGGTGACCGAGCTCACCGGCCGCACCGCGGATGGCCGGATCGAGACGGTGCGCGTCGCCGCCGCCGGCAGCCCGGCCGCCAACCCGGCCTTCGACGTGACGCCGGCGCGGCTGGTGACCGGGCTGATCACCGAGCGCGGCCGCTGCGCGGCGTCCGAGGCCGGGCTGCGCGGGCTCTACCCCGAGGCGGGCTAGACCACGATCCGCGAGGACTGGATCGCGGATCGCGGTCCAGCTCGTTGCTTCTTCGCGTGATTCACGCCGGCGCGCGTTACGCCCTTCGGCGATCACGCGCTACAGCGTGATCCACTTCGATGGATCACGCCGTTGCCTTGGTTGAGCGCGTGATTCACCGCTCCGGCGATTCCGCCTTCGCGGATCACG
>CAYNYQ010000374.1:0-5060 GCA_964401305.1 uncultured Acetobacteraceae bacterium
CGCTCCGCGTCGGGGGAACCCCCCTCGGACTCTTCCGTCAGGGCTTATCCACTAGCCACTCACTCGGGCCCTGCCCGAAAAAAGGCTCGGCTGCCAAGCAGCCGGACCCTGTCGGTAATTCTTACAGCCTTGTGCCGTTAAATCGCCCGACGCTGCCGCGTCAGCCCGAGACCCAGCAAATCAGCGCCGAGCAGGGCGAGGGCTCCCGGCTCGGGCACTTCTGTCGTCTCGGTCAGTATATAAAAACCGTTTCCATCCGTCGACAGGATGAGCGATTGACCCTCATTGACCAGCAGGCTTTCGTTACTCTTTAAGTTCACGTAGGTAGACTGGGCGGTGTTCAGGCAGCCCTGCACCAGCGTTGCAGGACCCTGGATGGGCGAACCATTGCAGCCGTTGAAGATGACGGTTGAATTTCCGACGGCAGGGTTGTTGCCCTCGGTCACGACGATATCGCGCCGAGCGCCATCACGCGTGCCAATGGTGGCCTTTGCCGCGGAAAACATCTCATGAATTAGCCGCCTGGCCTGCAAGGCGTCCCCGCGTCGGTTGCCGCTGCGCCGGCAGCGACTATAACAGACGTCGCGTAGCCGCAACGTGTGCGGCAAAGCGCCGAGGAGCCGCAATGCCGAACCTCAACCCAGGCGAGGCGACCACCCGACCACCTCGAAACGCCGCGCTGGCAATGGCGGAGCGAGTCGCGCGCGTGCCATGGGTGCTCTACGGTGTGCTCGCCTTTTCCCTCGGTCTTGCAATGTACTTCGTCGGCGTGCTGATGGTTTTCCCGCGCTACCTGCTGGGCCTGGACCAGCCGCTGCGGCCGGTCAGCGAGTGGCTGGTCTGGTACAGCGGCGTGCCGCTGGTAACGGGCGTTGGCCTCGTACTGGCCGACCTGCTGCTGCTGCTTGGCTTTAAGCGCACCACGCGAGACGTCGTCTGGCGCATCCTGCCGGACCGAAACGTGACGGTGGCGCTCACCGCCTACAACGATGAGCTCAGCATCGGCGATGCAGTGCGCGACTTCCAAGCGCATCCCCTGGTCGAACGGGTGATCGTGGTCAGCAACGCCAGCCGCGATGCGACGATGGCGGTCGCACAGGCAGCCGGAGCAGTCACCTTCGATGAGCGCCGCCAGGGCTACGGGCACTGCGTGCACCGCTGCCTGACCGAAGCGCTGGCCACCAACGGCGCCGGGCCGGTCGTGCTGTGCGAGGGCGACGGCACCTTCCGCGCCTACGACATTGACAAGCTGCTGGCCTATGCGCCGCACGCCGACATCGTGAACGGCACCCGCACGGTCGAACGGCTGCGCCAGCCCCGGACGCAGCTCACCACGTTCATGTACTACGGCAATCTCTTCGTGGGAAAGCTGCTGGAGGCCAAGCATGCCGGCCGCGCCACCGTCACCGATGTCGGCACCACCTACAAGCTGGTGGAGCGCGACGCGCTGCGCCGCCTGCTGCCGCGGCTCGACCCCACGGTGAACCTAGAATTCAACGCCCACTTCCTGGACACCGCGCTGGCGGAAGGCTTCGTGCTGGTGGAATGCCCGATCACTTTCCATCCGCGGATTGGCATCAGCAAGGGCGGCAACGTCAGCAACGCGCGCGCGCTGAAGGTGGGGCTGCGCATGATGGCCGGCATCGTGCTGGGCTGGCGCCGGGTAGCGGCGCGATGAACAGCTACCATGCTACTCGCTTCGCCGCCGATCCGCGGCGCGACGTGCTGTGGCGCACGCTGTGGCGCCACCACTTCGCCGCGCAGATCGGACCCGACGACTGCGTGCTCGACCTCGGCAGCGGCTATGGCAGCTTCATCAACCAGGTTGAGGCGCGCCGGCGCATCGCGGTAGACACCTGGCCAGGGCTGCCGGACCACGTCGCACCCGGTATAGAGGCCGTGGTCGGCAGCGTCACGGAGCTCGGCTTCCTCGACGACGGCGCGGTGGACTTCGCCTTCGCCAGCAACCTGTTCGAGCACCTGCCGCAGGACGCCTTCGCTACCGCGCTGGCGCAGCTGCGCCCCAAGCTCTCGGAGCGCGGCACGCTGACCATCCTGCAGCCCAACTGGCGCTACGCCTACCGCGAGTATTTCGACGACTACACTCACATCGCGGCTTGGTCTCATGTCGGCCTCTGCGACTTCCTCGAGGCGAACGCGTTCGAGGTGACGGAGGTCCATCCGCGCTTCCTGCCGCTGACTATCAAGTCGCGCCTGCCGGTCTGGTCCATCCTGATCCGCGCCTATCTGGTCGCCCCCATCAAGCCTGCCGGCAAGCAGATGCTGGTGCGCGCCCGCCCGAAACGTGCCTGAGGCCGTCCGATGCGTTTCTCCGCCTGCGCCCTGGTCGTACGCGTCGCGTTGGCCGTGGCGCTCGCCGCGTTGGCCTGGCGCGCCGGCGATGTGCTGCAAGCCGCATCCGACGCCATCGGCTTCACGCTGAGCCTGGACTACGGAGAGGGAATTGTACTGCAGCAGGCGTTGCTGGTAACCGGGCCGCGCGCCTATGGCGACATCACGCGCTACCCCTTCATCGTCTTCCACTATCCGCCGGGGTTCCTGCTGGCCTCCCGCGCGGTGGCGGCGCTAGGCGTCGATCTCGTCGCAGCGGGGCGCCTCGTGTCCTATGCGGCCACCCTAGCAATGGCGGCGGCGATCGGCACGATGGCGCATGCCACGCTGGCCGGCGCCCCGCGCGAGGCACGGCTGTTCGGCGCGGCAGTCGCCGCGCTACTGCTCTTCTCCTTTTGGCCGGTGGCGCTCTGGATGCCGCTGGCGCGCGTGGACATGCTAGCCTACGCCTTTACACTGTGGGGGCTGGTGCTCGCCCTGCGGGCGCCGGAGTCGCACTGGCGCGCCTTCGCCGCCGCGGCGATGTTCACCGCGGCGATGTTCACCCGCCAAACCACCTTCGCCGCTCCCTTGGCTGCGACGCTGGTGCTACTTCTGGCCAGCCCACGCGACGCTACGCGGCTCGTCCTCGGCGGGCTCGTCTTGTCGCTAGCGCTGCTCTCCCTCGCAACGCTGCTGACCGGCGGTGGCTTCCTGCAGCACCTCGTCCTCCACAACATCAATCGGTACGATCATCGCGGCTTCTGGACGCTATACTACTTCGTAGTGGAGAGCGTCGGACCTATAGGGTTGGGCTTTGGCGGCGCGTTGCTGGTGCTCTGGCTGCTGCTGCCGCGACTGCGCCGGCTGCCCACCGCGTTGCGGGCCGAACCAGCCGCGCGCGCCGCCGCGGCGGCGCTGATCTACACCGGGATCTCGACGCCGCTTCTGCTGCTCGTCGCAAAGTCTGGCGCCAACGTGAACTACTTCATCGAATGGGCAAGCGGCTGCGCGACGCTCGGCGGGATGCTCGTCGGGCGCATTGCACAGTCCGGCTTGGCGCGCGGGGCAGGCTGCGCGACAGCGGCCGGCGCGGCGCTGCTGGCCGCGGTGCTGACCACGCATGCCGCCACGGTGCGCACGCCCGCACATGGCGTGCTCACCGACTTCTCGCTCACCTTCATGCAAGACCTGGTGGCGCTGGCACGGAAGGCCGACCGCACTATCATCTCGGACGACATGGTCCTCACGCTGCGGGCGGGGAAGGAGGTGCCGTGGGAGTCCGCTATCTTCGCCGAGCTCGGGGGCCTCGGGCGCTGGGACGAGCGGCTGATCGTGGATATGATCCGCGAAGGCCGCTTCGCCTTCGCGGTTACTGTCGGCGACCGCGGCAGTCCGATCTTCGACAGCCGCTACAGTTTCGCCGTGCTGGAGGCGCTGGAGGAGGCATTCCCTGTCCGCATCCGGCGCGGCAGGCTCATCATCCGCCTGCCGGCCAACAGCGACTGGACGCCGCTGCCGTAGCTAGCAGGCTGCTGAAAAGCCTGCTCGACATTCCGGATCGAGGCCGATTCTCGCCTCGATAGGGCGCCGGGGGGCGGCGAGGTCGTGCTCGGCCCGGAGTGGTTTCGTGTGGCAAGGCGCCGCGCGGGCGCTCGTCGGGCGTCACGCCGCGGCGCCGAACAGCTTCGGCAAGCGGACGAGGTTGTAGGCAGCCATGGCGAGGGTGAACTGCCAGTCGATCCTGGACAGGCCGCGGTGGCGGGCTTTACGCAGCCCGGCCACCGTCTTGGCCCAGCCGAACGCCTCCTCGATCCGCTTCCTGATCCGCGGGCTGACGGCGTAGCCTGGATGGCGGGTGGTCCGCCCATCGATGGCGGATCGTCGCCCGCTGGTATTCTGCGCCAGGTGCGGGGTGACGTTGAACGAAATCGCGGGTGTCGAAGCCCTTGTCGGCGCCGAGCGTGACCTTGTTCGGGCGGTCGGCATGAGGCTCGATCAGGTGCAGCGCGGCCAGCCGCTCGGCGCGGCGTGAGGGGCTGAAGGTGCCGCAGCGGCAGCCGAGGCGCGGCAGGCTGTGGCTGGCCGACGGATCGTGCGTGCGGCTGCGGCCGGAGTGCGCGAACCACGTCTGGGCCTATGACTTCGAGGACCGGACGCGGGAGGGGCGGAGGTTCCGCATGCTCTGCGTGGTGGACGAGTTCACGCGGGAAGCCCTGGCGATCCGGGTGGCGCGGAAGCTCTCCTCGGCCGACGTGATCGACGTGCTGGCCGACCTGTTCATCGCGCGCGGGGCGCCGGTACACATTCGGTCCGACCAGGGGCCTGAGTTCGTTGCTGAAGCGGTGAAGGGCTGGATCGAGGGCGTCGGGGCGAGGACGGCCTATATCGAGAAGGCGAGCCCGTGGGAGAACGGCTACGTGGAGAGCTTCAACGGCAAGCTGCAGGACGAACTGCCGAACGGCGAGGTGTTCAACACGCTCCGCGAGGCGCAGGTGCTGATCGAGGAATGGCGCCGGCACTACAATCGGGTCCGGCCACACTCGTCGCTGGGATACCGCCCGCCCGCCCCAGAGACGGTGCCGGTGGCCAGGTTGAAAATCAGCTCAGGAGCAGGCCCGGCGGCGATGGCGCACTAAAATTCTGCCCGGGCCACTCGATAGGGGCTGCTCATGGCGACCTGCTGAAGGCGCTTTGGTGGGACGGTCAGGGCTTGGTGCTGCTGGCCA
>CAYNYQ010000375.1:0-5053 GCA_964401305.1 uncultured Acetobacteraceae bacterium
GCGCGCCTGCAGCAGCACGGCCATGTCCCGCTCGATCTGCTGCGCGGCCTGGCGCGTGGCGTAGCCCACCGTCGCCCACCAGACGACGGCCGAGAGCGCCACCGTGCCGAGCAGGGTCAGGCCGAGATGCAGCAGCGTGACGCGGAAGGCAGTCGTGCGCAGGAAGCCGAGCCGCGCGGCGCCCTCCCGCGCCCCGTCCGGCGCGCTCACCCGGGGCCCGTGGCGGGCGGCGCCCCGCCCGGGGCCTCCGGCTCGGCGCGGATCACGTAGCCGGCGCCGCGCACCGTGTGCAGCAGCGGCCGGTCGAAGCCGCGGTCGAGCTTGGCGCGCAGCCGGCTGATATGGGTCTCGACCACGCTGGTCCGGGGATCGAAGTGGAAGTCCCAGACGCCCTCGAGCAGCATGGTGCGCGTCACCACCTCGCCCTCGCGCCGCATCAGGTATTCTAGCAGGCGGAACTCGCGCGGCTGCAGATCGATCCGGCGGCCGGCGCGGGTGACGGTGCGGCGGATCAGGTCCATCTCGAGGTCGGCGACGCGCAGCAGGGTGGGCTCGGCGGCGCGCGGCGGCGGGCGGCGGGCCAGGGCGTTCACCCGCGCCATGAGCTCGGCGAAGGCGAAGGGCTTGGCCAGGTAGTCGTCGCCGCCGGCGTCGAGCCCCTCCACGCGGTCGCCGACGCCGGCGCGGGCGGTCAGGAAGAGCACCGGCGCCGCCACCTGGGCGGCACGCAGCGCGCGCACCAGCGAGAGCCCGTCGAGCTTCGGCAGCATGCGGTCGACGACCAGCACGTCGTAGCCGCCGGTGGTCGCCAGGAAGAGGCCGTCCTGCCCATCGGGCGCGATGTCGGCCAGATGCCCGGCCTCGCGCAGGCCGCGGGCGACGTAGGCGGCGGTCTCGGCATCGTCCTCGACGACGAGGATCTTCACGGCGGCCTGCCCGGGGCTGGACTCGACCCGGCGGCGCCGGGCGGGGCCGCAGCATAGGCGCGGCCGGGCGGCGCCGGAACGGGCCTGCGCCGCGGACAGGCCTGGCGGGCGGGCGGGGCGGTCAGCCCGCCGGCCGCTCCTTCCGCCGCCGGTTCCGCAGCGGGAACACATCCACCGGCCCGCCGAGATTGCTCGCCTGCTCGTTCATGTCCCCGGCCTGCGCCTCGCCGGGGGCGACGGGGTGGTCGATGCTGCCGGCCGCCGGGTCCTCGCCCGGCTCGGGGCCGGATTGCCGGTCGCTCAGCGGCCGGCGGTGGGCGCCTTCCTCGGCGTTGCGGGCCGGGACACTGCGCTGCTCCGCCGGGTTGGTGGCCGCCGCCGGCGGCTCCCGCCGGTCCGTCCTGTCGTTCATCCTCGCCTCCGCGCCCTGGCTGCCGGCAACGCCCGCCGGCCCCGCGGGGTTGCGCGTGCGGCGGGTCGTGCGCCCGCCGGGCGGGGTGGCGTCGGCGGGCTCAGCTCTCCTCGCCCGCCTCGATCACGCCGCGGCGCAGCAGCTCGATCGCCACCCGCGCGCCGACGCTGCCGGCAGCCGAATCGGCCGGGGGAAGATCGTCCTCCTCCTCCTCGCCGTCCTCGGTCATGCGGGCGCTCTCCAGGGTCAGCAGCAGCGCCTCGTCCGAGGCCTCGCCGAGCGCCGCCTCCGCCGCCTCCTCCGACAGGCTCGGCGTGCCGAGGCGGGCGCCGAGGGCCGCCGCTTCCCGCACCCAGTCGGCATAGTCCTCCGGCGTCTCGGCGTGGAAGCCGGCGACGACGAGGTCGAGCCCGTCGCCGCCGCCGCGGATCGAGTCGATCTCGAAGGCGGTGGCGGCGTCGATTCGGTTGCGCAGCAGCACGCGCAGGAGGCCTCGGTCCATCAGCTCGGCGAGCACCGCGGTGCCGAGCGCGAGCACCTCCGGATCCTCGGCCCGGGCAAGCGCCGACGCGGCGTCGGCGTCGGTGGCGCTGTCGCCGGCACCAGGCATCGTCTCCTCGGGATCATCGTCGGAGGGCGGCCGCCCATTGCCTGCGTGGTTGATCATGCTCAGTCCTCCGGGCCTGCGTGGTGCGGCATGCCTGCCCAACGCGGGTGGCGCGGCGAGGCTCCCCGAGGGGCCAACGGGGGGACGCCTGTCGTGATCGGCGGTCGCCCCGCACGGGGACGCCTGTCGTGATGCGGTCGCCCCGCGCGGGGATGCCCGTCGTGATGCGGTCGTCTCGCACCGGGATGCCCGTCGCGACGCGGCCGCCCCGCACGGGGATGCCCGTCGTGATCCGCCGGGCGCCTCGCACGGGCACACCCGGCGGCAGCGTTCACCCGCGGCCGGCCGTCGCCGCCGCTGGCGGCGACCAGCTGGCGCGCTCGTTGAGCGTCGCAGGGTCCATCCCGGCGAGGCGCTTGTAGGCCATCACCGTCGCCTCCAGCTCGGCGCGGCTGGCCACGTCCTCGAGCCGCGCGAAGCCGTCCGGCGCGCGCTGGTGGACGATGTCCATCACCCGGTCGGGACCGTCGCCGCGGTTGGCCTGCACCACCGCCGCCGTCGCCGGGCGCCGCGCCGCCTCGTAGGCGGCCAGGGCGGCCTCGGCCGAGGGCTGGGTCGCCAGCTGCAGCGCCAGGAAGCGCGCGTCGAGGATGGCCTGGGAGGCGCCGTTCGACCCGATCGGGTACATCGGGTGCGCGGCGTCGCCGAGCAGCGTGACGCGGCCATGCGTCCAGGCGGGCAGGGGGTCGCGGTCCACCATGGGGAATTCGAAGGCCGCCTCGGTCGCGCGGATCAGCCCGGGGACGTCCAGCCAGCCGAAATTCCAGTCCGCGAAGATCGGCAGGAAGGTGTCGATGTCGCCGCGGCGGTTCCAGTCCTCGCGGTCCCAGGGCGTGTCCGTCGGGTAGCGCTGCTCGGCGATCCAGTTGATCTCCTGCAGCCCGTCCGCGCCGACCGGGCCGATCGGGTAGCAGACGAACTTGGTGTCCCGGTGCCCGGCCTGCACCATGGAGGCGCCGGTGCGGAAGGGCCTGGCGCGGCTGGTGGCGCGCCAGAGCAGGGCGCCGTTCCATTTCGGCGGGCCCTCGTCAGGGTGGTGGTGCGCGCGCACGGCGGAATGGATGCCGTCGGCGCCGACGAGGATGTCGCCGCGCGCGATGGCGCCATTGGCGAAGCGGGCGGTGACGCCCCCGCCCTCCTGCGTGAAGGCGGCCAGGCGATGGCCACCCAGCAGCCTGGCGGCACCGAGGCGCTGCCCCGCCGCCTCCCACAGCAGGCCCTGCAGCCGGCCGCGATGGATCGAGTATTGCGGCCACCGGTAGCCGGCGGCGAGGCCGCGCGGCTCGGCCCAGATCTCCTGGCCGAAGCGGTTGGCGTAGACGAACTCCTGCGTCGCCACGCCCGTGGCGGCGAGGCGGTCGCCGAGGCCGAGCTCGATCAGCTCGCGCACCGAATGGGGCTGCAGGTTGATGCCGACGCCGAGCGGCCGGACCTCGGCTGCGGCTTCGAAGACGGTGCAGGCGATGCCCGCGGCGTGCAGCGCGAGGGCGGTGGTGAGCCCGCCGATCCCGCCGCCGATGATGAGGACGTGCATGGGGACCGATGGTAGGGCAGAACGCCGCCGCGCGTGAACCGTCCCGGGCGCGGACCGGCGCGCCGATCCCCCGGGCGGCGCCGGAGCGGCCGCCGTGCGGCGCATGCGGCGGGCGCCCGGGTCGCCATGCCCCGGTGCGCCCCTCCCTGGCCCTTGCCTGGCCCCTTAGGAAGGGCCGGGCGGAAACGGCGCCACCCGATGCGTCATGCATGCGCCGAAGGCTTGGTGCTAGGCTGCAACGGGATCGGAAGGGGCCGCCCATGGACAGCCACGCACGCCATATCCTCGAGCTGAATCGCCGCGGCCTGCTGCGCGGGGCGCTCGGCCTTGCGGCGCTGGCCGCCATGCAGCCGCCGGCCCGGGCCCAGGTCCCGGTCCTGGGCCTCGGCTTCGCGCGCTACCCCTTCACCCTTGGCGTCGCCAGCGGCGAGCCGGCGCCGGACGGGGTGGTGATCTGGACCCGCCTCGCGCCCGAGCCGCTGGCCCCGCTCGGCGGCATGCCCGCCGCGGCGGTCGAGCTGGCCTGGGAGGTCGCCGAGGATCCCCGCTTCGCCCGCATCGCCCAGCGCGGCACCGCGCTCGCGCGGCCGGAACTCGGCTTCGCCGTGCATGTCGAGGTCGCCGGCCTCGCCCCCGCCCGGCCCTACTGGTACCGCTTCCGCGCCGGGCGGGAGGCCAGCCCCGTCGGTCGCACCCGCACCGCGCCGGCCGCCGATGCGGCGCCGGCGCGGCTGCGCTTCGTCAACGCCGGCTGCCAGCACCTGGAGCACGGCTTCTTCACCGCGTGGCGCCATGTCGCCGAGGAGGAGGAGCTCGACCTCGTCGTCCACTACGGCGACTACATCTACGAATACCGCGGGGTGCTGCCCGGCCAGCCCTCCTGGGGTCCCACGGTGCGCACGCACGAGGGCGACGAGATCCACACGCTGGAGGACTACCGCCGGCGCTACGCGCAGTACCGGCTGGATCCCGACCTCGCCGCGGCGCATGCGGCGCATCCCTTCCTCGTCTCCTTCGACGACCATGAGGTGGACAACAACTGGGCCGGGCTGGTCAGCGAGGAGGATGGCGGCCAGCGCTTTCCCGTGGCCGTGCCGCCCGAGGTCTTCGCCCTGCGCGTCCAGGCCGCCTTCCAGGCCTGGTACGAGCACATGCCGCTGCGCCGCTCCGCCCTGCCGCGGGGGGCGGAGATCCTGGCGCACCGGCGCATCCCGTGGGGCCGGCTGGCGGCGCTGCACGTGCTCGATACCCGCCAGCACCGCGACGACCAGCCCTGCGGCGACGGGGTGAAGCTGCCCTGCGCCGCCGTCGCCAACCCGGCCGCGCAGATTCTGGGCGAGCGCCAGGAGCGCTGGCTGCTCGACGGCCTGGCGGACAGCGGCGCCACCTGGCAGGTGCTGGCGCAGCAGGTGATGCTGATGCGGCGCGAATTCCCGGCCGGCACCCTCTCGATGGACAAGTGGGACGCCTATCCGGCGGCCCGGGCGCGGCTGCTGCAGGGGCTGCGGGACCGC
>CAYNYQ010000376.1:0-5050 GCA_964401305.1 uncultured Acetobacteraceae bacterium
GGTCGTTGCGCTCGAGCTCGATGCGGTCGCCGTTGCGGTGGCTGACCACGCGCCAGGGCCCGGTGCCGATGGCGACGCGGCCGCTGTTGAAGTCCTCGGTCGTCGCGCCCTCATGGGTCTGCTTGTCGAGGATGCGCACGTTCGAGAGGCCCATCGGCATCAGCGGGTAGGGCGTCGCCGTGTGCAGGCGGATGGTCAGCGGGTCGACGATCTCCACCCGGGTGATCGGCCGCGTGTAGATGGCGAAGGAGGAGGGGCTGTTCGGCACGTTCGGCACGCGCTGGAACGTGAAGGCCACGTCCTCGGCGCTGAACTCCTGGCCGTTATGGAAGCGCACGCCGGGGCGGAGCTTGAACTCCCACACGGTGGGCTCCACGGCGCGCCATTCCGTCGCCAGGCCCGGCCCCATCCGGGACTGCGCATCCATCTCGACCAGGCGGTCGAAGATCATGTCGGCGGCGGCGTTGTTCGGCGAGAGCTGGTGATAGTGCGGGTCGAGCGAGGTGACGGGCGCACCGACCGCCATGGTGAGGGTCTGGGCCCCCGCGACGCTCCAGCCACAAGCGACGAGCCCCGCCGCAACGGCAGACCTTCCCAGCATTCCTGCCCCCGATCTTCTCCCAGTTGACGGCTGTGTAGCAGTGCGTCCACGCGGCGGCCAGTCTCTTCCAGGCGCTGCCTGGCGGCGCACCCGCGCGTGCCGCTACTCCTCGGGGTCGGCCGGCGCGACGGGCAGGATCGAGCTTTCCTTGACGGTCGCGATCGTCAGCAGCGTCTCGGTGCGCTGCACGCCGGGCTGCAACCGCAACTCCTCGTTCAGGTAGGCATCGAGGGCACGGGTGTCGGGCAGGCGCAGCTTCAGCAGATAGGTCCAGGCACCGGTGACGGCGTGGCATTCCAGCACCGCCTCCTCCTTGCGCATGGCGCGGCGGAAAGCGGCGTCGTCACGCCCCGGCGCGACGGCGACGAGCACGTGCACGAGGACCGGGCAGCCCACCGCCTCCGGGTCGAGGTCGGCACGCCAGCCCCGGATCACGCCGCGCTCCTCGAGGCGCTTCACCCGCTCGGCGGTGGCGGAGACGGAGAGGCCCGCAACCTTGGCGAGCTCCGCGAGGCCGGCGCTGCCGTCGAGCTGCAGCGCCACGACGAGGTTGCGGTCGATCTCATCCATGCCAGGAGCCTAGAGCAGCGTCGCATCGAATGGAACCGCGCGCGGCGGCGTCCGGAGCGCACAAGTTGCTCTGGAGTCACGCTTTCCCGAGCGGCGCCCAGGAGGATGCTCCCCCGGCCTGCGGAGCGACGGGGGCCACGCAGCATGGCGCGCATTCAGCCTCGGCTAACCGGAACGGCCTGAAAACGACCGGCGAACCGGACCAGATCGGTCGGACCCGAGAGAACCCGATGCCCACTCCTGCCGTCGTATCACCCCCCCGTCTCCGACTTGCCGGCCTGCTCGGCGGGCGGCGCCGCGAGGTTCCGGCGCCGGTACCCCGGGCGGAGCCGCAGGCCACCGGCACCGCGCCGCCCATGCCAGGGCCGGACGAGGCCCCTCGCCAGGTCCTGGCGGCTGCCGCCGCACTCGAGGCGGAACTCGACCTCGCCTGCGCCGATGCCGCGCGCGACGGGGCGGCAAGCGCCGTCGCCGCGCGGGAGACGGTCGCCGCGGCCGAGGCCATGGCGGCCGCGGCGACGGCGGCCGAGGCGGCCTGCAACCGCGCGCAGGGGGCAACCGCCGCGGTCGCTGCCGACGCCAGGCGCGTCGCCGCCGCCGCCGACGCCATCGCGCGCCATGCCAGCAGCGCGGCCGAGGAAGCCGCCCACTCGGTCGACGCCGCCGCCCGGGCGGGCGAGGCCGTCGCGGCGCTCGACGCGGCGGTCACCGCCATCGGCGTGATTGCCGCGGCGATTTCCGACATCGCCACGAAGACCAACCTGCTGGCGCTGAACGCGACGATCGAGGCGGCGCGCGCCGGGGAGGCCGGCAAGGGCTTTGCCGTCGTCGCCGGTGAGGTGAAGGCGCTCGCCCAGCAGACCCGCGCCGCGACCGAGGACGTGGCGCGACGCATCGGCGCGGTGCGCAGCGCGGCCTCGGGCGCCGGCGGCGCCATCGGCGACATCGCCAGCTCCGTCGGCCGCATCCGCGACGCCGCGGCCGCCGTGGATGCCGCGACGCACGAGCAGCAGGCGCTGATCGCCGAGGTGGCCGCGGGCGCCGCCATCGCGGCCGAGGGCGCGGAGGGGGCGATCGGCGAAACGCGAGCCCTGATCGAGGCCTCGGGGCATCTGCGGGCACGGACCCTGGCCGGCGCCGAGGCGGCGCGCCGGGCCGAGCTCAGGCTCGGCGAACTGCGGGCGGACAGCCTGATGGCGCTGCGGCGGGATACCCTGCCCGCGGCCGGCGAAGGCGCCTGCGCCGTGCTGCTGCCGGCCACGCTGCGCGACCAGGCGGGCGGCGCGCCGCTGGAATGCGCGGTGCTCGCCCTCTCGATGCGGCACGCGCGGCTCCGGATGGCTCCGGCGGTCGCGCCACAGGCGATGCCTGCGGAGGGCGCGCGCGTGGACCTCGCCCTGACGGGGACCGGGACGCTCCCGGCCGAGGTGCTCCTCGCCGGTGGCGGCGTGCTTCATCTCGGCCTCGATCCGTCGGCGGGCAGCGCGACGGCGACCGCGCTCTCGGCCCTGCTGGCGCGGGAGGGGGCCGAGGATGCCCGCTTCTCCGAGGCCGCCGCGCGCACCGCCGCCGCCATCGCCGAGGCCTTCGAGGCCGCGCTGCGCCGCGGGGAGATCGACGAGGCCGGGCTCTTCGACACTACCTACCAGCCGGTCCCGGGCAGCGACCCGCCGCAGGTGACGACGCGCTTCACCGCCCTCACCGACCGGCTGCTCCCGCCCCTGCAGGAGCCGCTGCTGGGCTTCGACCCGCGCGTGGTGTTCTGCGCCGCGGTCGACCGCAACGGCTACCTGCCGACGCACAACCTCGCCGTGTCGCAGCCGCAACGCCCGGGCGACCCGGTCTGGAATGCCGCGCATGCGCGCAACCGCCGCATCTTCAACGACCGCGGCGGCCTGGCGGCGGCGCGCAACCGGATGCCAGGCTTCGTGCAGACCTATGAGCGGGACATGGGCGGGGGCCGGACGGTCGCCATGAAGGAGGCCGACGCCCCAATCACCGTGCGCGGGCGCCACTGGGGCGGCCTGCGCCTTGCCTACCGGGCGCGATGAGGAGCGGCCCGTCCCTGACGGAACGGGCCGCCGCGGCTCAGACGTAGTGCTCGGCCAGCGGGCGGAAGCCGTTGAAGTTCTGGCTCGCGTAGCTGGTCACGTAGGCGCCGGTCGATAGCAGCGCCACCCGGTCGCCGGCCTCGAGGGCCAGCGGCAGTCGGTAGTTCGCCTTCTCGTACAGCGTGTCGGTGCTGTCGCAGGTCGGGCCCGCGATGGTCACCGGCCCCTCCGTCCCGCCGTCATGCGGCGTGACGAAGGCGTACTTGATGGCCTCGCCCTCGGTCTCGGCCAGGCCGCCGAAGCGGCCGATGTCGAGATAGACCCAGCGCACCGGATCGTCCTTGCCCTTGCGGGAGACGAGCACGACCTCGGCCGAGACGATGCCGGCGTCGCCGACGATGAAGCGGCCCGGCTCGACCAGGATCTCCGGCAGGGCATTGCCGAAATGCTGCGCCATGGCGCCCATGATGGCGGCGCCGATCTCGTCGATCTCCGGCACCTCCTGGCGGTAGCGCACGGGGTAGCCGCCGCCGAGGTTCACCATGCGCAGGTTCACGCCCGCCTCGCGCAGGTCGGTGAACAGCATGGCCACCTTGGCGATAGCCGCCTCGTAGGCGCCGGTGCGGGTCTGCTGGCTGCCGACATGGAAGGAGATGCCGTAGGGGTCGAGGCCAAGCTCGCCGGCGAGCACCATCAGCTCCTTCGCCATCTCCGCCTCGCAGCCGAACTTGCGGCTGAGCGGCCACTCGGCCCCGTCGTTGCCGACGAGGATGCGGCAGTAGACGCGGCTGCCGGGCGCCGAGCGGGCGAGCTTGCGCAGCTCCGCCTCCGAGTCGAAGGCATACATGCGCACGCCATGGGCATAGGCCGCGGCGATCGCGCGCTCCTTCTTCACGGTGTTGCCGAAGGAGATCGCCTCGGCGCGCGCGCCGGCGGCCAGACACCCCTCGACCTCCTCGAGCGAGGCGGCGTCGAAGAAGGAGCCGAGTCCGACCAGGCGCTCGAGGATCGGCGCCGCAGGGTTGGCCTTCACGGCGTAGTAGATCCGCGCCAGCGGCATCGCCGCCTGCATGCGCCGGAAATTGGTCTCGACGCGATCAACGTCGAGCACGAGGCAGGGGGTCGCCGGGGCGACGTCGTGCAGGAACTGCGCGACCTTCGGGGTCATCGCACTCTCCTTCGCATGTCGAAGGACCGCCCCTTGTCGTGAGCGGCGGCCCCAAGTTGACGAAACGGTCGAACGAACCAGCGACCAAACGGAACGTGCCGGTTTCCCGGAACGCGGTTGCCAGAACGCTTGACGTCGTTGCGTAAACCTTGCGCCGCGGTGATCCGGTCAGCCGCGATGTCTAGTCGTCGCGGCTGGCGCCTTGGTGGAGGGGCGCCGGGATTCCGTGGGCCTGGGGCCAGAGGCACGTGCGTACTGCGTCTGCGGCGCATATAGGCCGCGACGGACGAGCTGGAAAGCAAAAATCGCAGCCCGGCCGAAATTTTTTCCCGGAACCGGCCTGGGCCGCCGGAAACTCCCCCTGAAGCGGCAAGAACCCCAAGCCGAACCGCCTGCCGCCGGGCCGATCCGCCGCGAATCCAACGGCCGGGGCCGTTGCCGCCTCGCCCCGCCGGCGCCGGCGACGGCTCAGCTCCGGTGGATCAGCCCCGAATTCAGCGGGCTCGAGGGATCCGCCGCGTATTGCCGCGGCATCCGCCCGGCCAGGTAGGCCAGCCGCCCGGCCTCCACCGCCGCCTTCATGGCGCGCGCCATGCGCACCGGGTCCCGGGCATGGGCGATGGCGCTGTTCATCAGCACCGCGTCGCAGCCGAGCTCCAT
>CAYNYQ010000377.1:0-5043 GCA_964401305.1 uncultured Acetobacteraceae bacterium
TGTGCCAGGCACGGATCTTCTCCCCCTTCTCCGGCGGGTAGGGGATGCGATGGGCAAGGAAGAGGAGGCGGCGGCGCATGGCGGGTCGGCGCCTCCTCTGCACGGTTCCGCGCGGCTTGGCGATAGGCAAGGCGCCGGCACCGGGCCGCCGCGCCGCCTGCCTGACTGCGCAACATCAATTCCAGCCGGTATCGTCCTGATATAGATACGGCGCGTGTCCCGGTCTTTGCCCGCTCGGCTCGCCGTCGTCATCCCCGTCTTCGGAGAGGCCGAGAACGTGGCGCCGCTCGTCGCGCGCCTGCGGACAACGCTGGCCGGCATCGCCTGGGAAGCCGTCTTCGTCGATGACGACAGCCCGGACGGCACCGCCGCGGCCGTGCGCGCCATCGCCGCGGAGGATCCGCGCATCCGCTGCATCCGACGGATCGGCCGCCGCGGCCTCGCCTCCGCCTGCATCGAGGGCTTCCTGTCGGTCTCGGCGCCCTTCGTCGCGGTGATGGACGGCGACCTGCAGCACGACGAGACCATCCTGCCCGCCATGCTGGCGGCGGTGGAGGGCGGCGCCGACATCGCCATCGGCAGCCGCCATGTCGCGGGCGGCGAGGCCGCGGCCGGCTTCTCGACCGCGCGCGGCCGGCTCAGCGAGGCGGGTGCCAGCCTCGCCCGCGCCCTGCTGCCGGTGCGGGTCGCCGACCCGATGAGCGGGTTCTTCCTGCTGCGCCGGTCGCTGGTCGAGGAGGTGGCGCCGCGGCTCACCGCCAGCGGCTTCAAGATCCTGCTCGACATCCTGCTGTCGGCGCGGCGGCCGCTCGGCGTCGTCGAGATCCCCTACGCCTTCCGCAGCCGGCAGGCGGGGGAGTCGAAGCTCGACCTGCCCGAATTGCTGGCCTTCGGCGGCCTGCTGCTGGACAAGGCGACCGGCGGCGTGGTGCCGCTGCGTTTCGTCTCCTTCGCCACTGTCGGGGCCATCGGCGTGCTGGTGCACATGGCGGCGCTGGCCATGCTGCTGCAGGGCCTGGGCCTGGCGTTCGAGACGGCGCAGTGGATCGCCACGGCGCTGGCGATGAGCGCCAATTTCTGGCTCAACAACCACATCACCTACCGCGACGCGCGACTGCGCGGCCCGGCGCTCTGGCGGGGCCTGGCGCTGTTCTACCTGGTCTGCGGCATCGGGGCCGCCGCCAATGTCGGCATCGCCGGGCTGCTGCTGCGCGAGGGCAGCCTGGCCTGGAGCATCGCCGGCGCGGCGGGGGCACTGCTGACCGTGGTGTGGAACTACGCCGTCTCCGCCACCCTGGTCTGGCGGGCGCGATGACCCTCGTCGCCGACCGGGCGCGCATGGCGGGAGCGCAGGCGCCGCCGCCGCCGCTGCCCGGCAGCTTCGCAGGTCGTGCGGCGCTGCTCCTCCTCGTCCTCTATGCGGCGGTCGCGCTCGGATTCCGCGCCCCCGGCCTGCTCTCCTACGACCTGAACATGGACGAGTCGCTCTACCGCCTCATCGGTCGGAGCCTTGCCGAGGGACACGCGCCCTATACGGAATTCTGGGATCGCAAGCCGGTCGGCACCTTCCTGATCACGGCGCTGATCCATCTCGGCTTCGGCGACAACCTCGCCGCCTTCCGCCTCGTCACCTCGCTCTTCGTGGCGGCCACAGCCTGGCTCCTGGCCCTCGCCGGGCGCAGCCTCTTCCCAACGATGCCCGCGGCCGGCGCCGTCGCGGGCTTCCTTTATATCGTCTGGTCGGTCCGCAACGGTGGCGAAGGCACCAACACGGAGCTGTTCTTCGCACCGCTCGGGCTGGCCGGGCTGCTCTGCCTACTGCGGGCCACCGGGCAGGATGGCAGGGCGCAGGTGCGCGCCGGGCTGTTCGCCGGCCTGCTGTTCGGCTGCGCGGTGCAGATCAAGCAGCTCGTCGTCTTCGACATGCTGGCCTACCTGGCCATGGTCCTGCTCGTCGTGCCGGACCGCTTCCGCCGGCGCGCCCTGCGGCGGAACGCGGCGCTCGCCGTCGCGATCGGCCTCGGCACGCTGCTCCCGACGCTGGTCATCCTGCTGTGGTACCTCCTGATCGGGCAGATCGGGACCTGGCTCGACGCCAATATCGGCGCGACCTCCGGCCTGGTCGCCGGCCAGGATGCGCCCGCCTTCAACCTGGCCGGCCTGGCGGGCGGCCTGCGCGACTTCGACCTGCTGGTGCTGGGGACCGCCGCAACCCTGCTCATCGGCCCCGTCCTGCCGGCGGCCCGCGGCGAAGGGCGCAGGTTTGCCATCCTGGCCAGCTGGCTGGGCGCCATGGCGCTGTCGTTGCTGTTCTCCCGCCGCTTCGCCGACCATTTCTTCCTGCAGGCCTTGCCCGCGCTTGCCATGGCCACGGGCTTCGGCATGATGCTGGCCGCCAGGACGGTGGCCATGCTGGTGCCAGCGGCAGCCCGCTGGACCATCCCCGGCCTCCTGGCCTGCACCGTGCTGGCCGGGGCCTGGAGCGGCGCGCGTTTCTTCCACGGGGCGGCGGAGATGCTGTGGCGCCGGCACGTGGATGGCGTCGCGCATTGGGGCGACAGGACCGCGACCCTCGGCGCCACCATCCGCAGCCGCGCGCAGGGCCCCTACGATGTCTACGTCTTCGGCCGCTGGCTCGGGCTGCACGAGGCGACGGGCACGGTGCCGCCGACGCGCTTTCCCTTCGCGCTGCATCTCGTCGCCGGATACGCACCGGTCGATGGCAAGGTGGAGCTCGCGCGGATCCTGGACACGGGGCCGCGCTTCATCGTGGTGGAGAGCCGCTGGATGGCCGAGCCCCCGGGTCGCCCGGCCGCGGCCGCGGAGGTCTTCGACCTGCTGCGGCGGAGCCTGGAGCGCGACTACGTCATGGACACCGAGGTGCGGCGGTTCGTCAGCTGGGGCGGCGGCGCCGTTGGCGGTGCGGTCGAGGCGACCCTGTTCCGTCGGCGCGACACGCCCGAGGGACAACCGCCGCGCGGCGCTCACGCCACGGATCATGGCGCCGATTGAGCGAGCCGGTCGTGTTCTGCCCGCAAGGTCGGGCGCTCAGCCACGAACGAAGCGGAACGGATCAGCAGGCCACTGAAAACAAAGGCCAGCGACCTGAGAACGACGTCCATAGAATCTCGCCGTCGCGACAACAGGAGATTTTCCACCTTTACCCAATCTTTCGAGCGACGTTATTGCGGCGCATGGTTGAAGCTGCGGAAGACCGCTCAGCGACAGCAGAGGGGCGGGGCCACGGCAGTCGGCGGCTCGATCGCCGCCCCATCGACAACCCTCGGCCAGCCGATCACGTCCTGATCGGGCAATCGGCCTTCGCCGCGATCGAGGCGTGGCTGTTCTGGGGCCTGCTTGCGCTCATGGCGGCCATGGTGGTCGTGGCCGGCCCCATCCTCACCAATGACGGGCCGGCGCATCTGAGCATGGCGAGTTTCCTGCGGCTGGCGGGAGAGCCATCGGCGCCCATGCTTAACAGGCTCTACGAGCCGAACCCTGCCATGGCGCCGAACGCGCTTGGCCATTACCTGCTGGCTGGCTTCCTGTGGGTGTTGCCACCCCTGCGGGCCGAGCAGGCGCTCCAGGTCGTCATCCTGGCGGGTATCCCGCTCGCCGCCCGCCTCGCGCTGCGCCGGATCAGGCAGGATGCCGCATGGCTCGCGCTGTTCTTCTTCCCGGTCGCCCTGCAGCGCCTCTTCTTCGCGGGCCTCTACAATTTCTGCCTGTCGCTGATCGGCTTCCTGCTCTGCGTCTGGGCCTATCTGCGGCTGCGGGAGGCGGTCCTGCAGGCTGGGCCAGGCCGTGGTGGCGCGCCGCTTCCAACCCGCCTGCGGCAGATCGAGGCCTCGGTGCCGGTGCGTGCGGCGCAACTCGCCGCCCTGTCGCTGCTGACGCTGGCCAGCCATGTCTCGGGCTGGATGGCCGCGGCGCTGGCACTCGGCACCATGGTCCTGGTCGAAACCGCGATGCGGCTGCGCGCGGGGGAAGCGCGGATCGCGGCCCTGCGCCTGGGGGCTGTGGTCGCGGTCGCCCTGCTGCCTGCCGTGCTGCTCGCTGGCCTGTTCATGCTGCAGGTCGGCGGGCACGTGGCAGCCTACGGCGCGTACCCGCTCGAGCGGATCCTGCGCATCGCCAGGGGAACCGCCTTCGCGCCCATCGGCCGCTCGACGGCACTGGCCGGCATGGCGCTGGTCGGGATGCTGCTGGCGCTCGCGCTGGTCGGGATGCGCCAGGCGCTTCGGGCAGCGCAGGCAGCGGCCACCCAGCGGCTGCAGGTTGCGGCCTGTACCGTACCGCTGTCCTTCCTGCTCTTGTTGCTGGCCACGCCGGAACAGGCCGGCGGCGGCTGGACACATGTGTGGCGGGCCGAGGTCTTCCCGCAGATGGGCCTCACCCTGGCCTGTGCGGCCTTGCCGATCGGGCCGCCTGCCGCGCTGCGCCTGCTGGCGGCCTCGGCCGCCGCCATGGGCGGCGTGGTGAGCATCGCCGCGACCGCATGGGTGCAGTTGATCGACCTGCCGCCCGTCGCCGCGGAGTTCGCCGAGGCGGACGCACTGGTCGGCGCCCATTGCATCGTCGCGCCGGTGATCGGCACCGTCCAGCTGGATGCCCGCAACACGGCGCGCATTTCCCACCAGCCGCTGCTGCACATCGCCAGCCGCTTCGAGCTGCGGCAGGACCGGCCGGTGCTCTACAATTATCTCGTGCGGCTCACGGTCTATCCGGTGCGGTACAGGGCCGGCACGGAGCCGGCGCAGACCCTGTTCGGCTGGCAGCCGCAGTCGCGCACAACGCGCATCGCAACGCTCGACATCCCGGCCTTCGAGGCCACTTCGACGATGCGGGTGGATTACGTGCTGGCTTGGGATCTGGGGCCCGAGGATGGTCTTCGCGCCGCGCTGCCCGGGCCCGATGCCCTGGCGCACCGGAGCGCGAGCGGGCGGCTCGAGCTCTATCGGAGCAGCCCGCCGGGCGAGTGTCGCGGTCCCTAGGTCCTGTGGACAGTTACCTGAACCATAGTATGGTTGCCGCGAGAGTGAC
>CAYNYQ010000378.1:0-5040 GCA_964401305.1 uncultured Acetobacteraceae bacterium
CCTCCGCCACCGCCTGCTGATCCGTCGCCGCGCCCGGCGCAGCGAGGGCCGTGGCCCGTGCCCGGCGCCTCAATCCCCCACCCGTTCATACGCCAGCCGCCGCGCCAGCCAGCACCCGACCTGCACGCCGGCCACCCGCCCCGCGCCGTCGCGGCGGAAGGCCAGCGTCCAGTCCCCGGGCGGCGTGTGGTCCAGGGCGCGCGGGCAGGGCAGCGCCCAGAGGTCGGGGGCGATCGGCTCGAGCAGCTCCATCCGCCCCTGCCCCAGCATGCCGGAGAACCCGCCATAGGGCACCCCGCCGGCATCGGCGACGGTCAGCTCCGCCGCCAGCTCCTCGCAGCGGTAGCGGCCGGCGATGTCGGTGGCGGGCGTGCCCTCGACGCGCTCGAGCAGCGTGGCCTGGTTCTCCTGCGGCCGCTCCAGGCGCAGCCCATCGGGCGTCGGGCGCAGGCGGGTGCGGCCATTGCCGGCGCTGCCGTCGGGCGCGAGGGCCAGCCGCTCCGGCGCATGGCCGAAGCGCAGCAGCACGCGCCCGCCGGGCAGCGCCTCGATGCGCGCGGCGAGCCCCGTCTCCGGCTCGCGATAGGCGCCGAGCCAGGCCGGCGGCGGCGCCTCGGCCGGTGCGGGCCGCGCCTCGCCCAGCACCGCCGCGAGGATGCCGAGCGCGGCCTCCTGCGCATCCGAGAGGTGGTTGAACAGCACCACGACCGAGACACGCTCCGCCGCCACGTGCAGCCGATGGCTGCGCCAGCCGCGCAGCGCGCCGCCATGCCCCGTCAGCGCCCGGCCGAACTCCATCCCACGCGCCAGGCCGAAGCCGTAGGGCGCCGGCGCCCCATCGGCGAAGGCGACCGGCGCGGCCAGGCGCGAGGGCAGCGCCGCCGGGTCGTCGCGCGTCGCATCGACATGCCGCTCCCAGGCGATCATGTCGTCGAGCGAGGCGCCGAGCCCGGCATCGCCGGTCCAGAGGATGCGGTTCTCCGCCGCGCGGAAGCCGCCGGCCTGGCTGCCCTCGTAGCCCTCGGTGCCGTCCGGCATGGCGCGCGTATCGGCCGCGAGGAACGCCGTCTCCATGCCGGCGCGGTCGAGGATGCGGCGGCGCAGCAGCTCGGCGAAGCCGCGGCCGAGCCGATCCTCCAGGATGTCGGAGAGGATGCGGAAATTCTGGTTCACGTAGGAATAGCGCGTGCCCGGCGCGAAATGCAGGCTGCGCGTGCCGCCGATGAGGCGCCGCGCCTCCGGATCGCCGAAGGGCGCCTCCACCGGCGAGCCATACAGCATCGCCACCGCCCAGTAGTCGCGCAGCCCGGACTGGTTGTGGCAGAGATGCAGCGCCCCGGGCGGCGCCTCGCCGAGCAGCGGCAGGCGCGCGCGCACATCGGCATCGAGCGCCGCGGGATCGGGAAAGGCGTCGAGCAGCACGCCGCAGGTGAACTGCTTCGTGATCGAGCACATGCGGAACAGCGTCCGCGGCGTGAAGGGGATGCGCCGTTCCGCATTGGCCCAGCCCCAGGCGTGGCGCACCAGCACCTCGCCCTGGCGCAGCACGGCGACGGCGCCACCGGGTCCGGGATAGGCCTGCGGCAGGGCGGCGACGGCGCGGTCGAGGCGGGCGGGGTCGGGTTGCGGCATGGCCGCAGTCTCGCGCGCGGGCCGGCGTCCCGCAACGCGGCGGGGCGCATTGCGGCGGGACGGAAAAACCCCTGGAATGCGGGGGGCGCCGCCGCGTGGCGCGCAGGGGGAACGCATCGCATGGACGCCCTGGCGAGGCCCGGCCCGCCGGACACCGCCGCCGCATCCCGCGACTGGGATGCGATCATCATCGGCGCCGGCATCTCCGGCATGTATCAGCTGCATCGCCTGCGCGGGCTCGGCCTGCGGGTGCGCGTGATCGAGGCCGGCACCGATATCGGCGGCACCTGGTACTGGAACCGCTACCCCGGCGCGCGCTTCGATTCCGAGAGCTGGTCCTACGGCTATTCCTTCAGCCCGGACATCCTGCGCGACTGGGACTGGCCGGAGCATTTCTCCGCCCAGCCCGACACGCTGCGCTACCTCGACTTCGTCGCCGACCGGCTGGATCTCCGGCGCGATATGCAGTTCGGCAGCCGCGTCGTCGCGGCGCATTTCGATGACGCCGCGACGCGCTGGACCGTGACGCTCGAGAGCGGCGAGCGGCTGGCGGCGCCGCTGCTGGTCACGGCGCTCGGGCCGCTCTCGGCCTTCACCCTGCCCAATATCCCGGGGCGCGAGGACTTCCGGGGGCCGGCCTTCCACACCGCCCGCTGGCCGCGCGACGGGGTGGAGCTGCGCGGCAAGCACGTCGGCATCATCGGCACGGGCGCGACCGCCATCCAGTGCATCCAGACCATCGCGGCCGAGGTCGGGCAGCTGACCGTGTTCCAGCGCACGCCGAACTGGGCGGCGCCGCTGCACAACCGCCGCATCACGCCGGAGGAGCAGGCCGACATCAAGGCGCGCTACGCCGAGATCTTCGAGCGCTGCCGCCAGACCGACACCTGCTTCATCCACCAGGCCGACCCCCGCAAGGCGACGAAACTCAGCGCCGCGGAGCGCGAGGCCTTCTGGGAGAGGCTCTACGCCGAGCCCGGCTTCGGCATCTGGGTCGGCAATTTCCGCGACGTGCTGGTGGACCCGGCGGCGAACGCGCTGATGACTGAATGGGCGGCGCGCAAGATCCGCGAGCGGGTGAAGGACCCGCGGGTCGCCGACCTGCTGACACCGAGGAACCACGGCTTCGGCACAAGGCGCCTGCCGCTCGAGAGCGGCTACTACGAGGTCTACAACCGGGACAACGTGCGGCTCGTCGACATCAACGCGACGCCGATCGAGCGCATCACCGAGACGGGCATCCGCTGCGCCGACCGCGAGCACGCCTTCGACATCATCATCTACGCCACCGGCTTCGACGGCGTGACCGGCCCCTATGACCGCATCGACATCCGCGGCCCGGGCGGGCGCAGCCTGCGCGAGGACTGGCGCGGCATGCCCCGCACCCTGCTCGGCATGATGGCCGAGGGCTTCCCCAACCTGTTCATGATCCTCGGCCCGCACACGGCGCGCGGCAACATCCCGCGCAACATCGAGGAGCTCGTGGACTGGCAGACCGGGCTGATCGGCCACATGCGCGCGCGCGGCCTGGCCCGCGTCGAGCCCCGCGCCGGGCCCTCCGCGGAGTGGGTGCGCCATGTCGAGGAAGCCGCCGCGGGGCTGCTCTTCAGCGGCGTCGATTCCTGGCAGACCGGCGTGAACCGCAATGTCGAGGGGCGGCAGGTGCGCCGCACCCTCGGCTACTATGGCGGCGCGATCCGCTACCGCCGCCGGATCGAGGCGGAGGCCGCTTCCGGCTACCCGAGCTTCGCCTTCAGCACCTGATTGACCAGGGCCGGGTTGCCCTTGCCCTGCATGGCCTTCATCACCTGGCCGACGAAGAAGCCGAAGAGCTTGTCCTTGCCGGAGCGGTACTCGGCGACCTTGTCGGCATTGGCGGCGAGCACGGCGTCGATCGCGCGCTCGATGGCGCCGGTGTCGGTGACCTGGCGCAGGCCGCGCTCCTCGACGATGGCGCCGGGGGACTTGCCCTCCTCCACCATCGCCTCGAAGACCTCCTTGGCCAGCTTGCCGCTCAGAGTGCCGTCCTGCATCAGGTCGAGCAGCGCGCCGAGATGGGCGGCCGGCACGGGCGGGTCCTGGATGCTGCGCTTCGTGCGGTTGATGGCGGCGAAGAGGTCGCCGGTGACCCAGTTCGACGCGACCTTGGCGTCGCGGCCCTTCGCCACCTCCTCGAAAAAGGCGGCGGTCTCCTTCTCGAGCGTCAGCACATGCGCGTCGTAGGGCGTGAGGCCCATGGCGACGTAGCGCGCGCGCCGCACATCGGGCAGTTCCGGCAGGCTGGCCTTGAGCTGCTCGACCCAGGATTGCTCGATGACCAGCGGCGGCAGGTCGGGGTCGGGGAAGTAGCGGTAGTCATGCGCGTCTTCCTTGCTGCGCATGCTGCGCGTGACGCCGCGCTGCGTGTCGAAGAGCCGCGTCTCCTGCTCGACCGTGCCGCCCGCTTCCCAGACCTCGATCTGCCGGCGCGCCTCGGCCTCCACCGCCTGCATGACGAACTTCACCGAGTTGACGTTCTTCACCTCGCAGCGCGTGCGATAGCCCTCGCCGGCGCGGCGGACCGAGACGTTGACGTCGGCCCGCATCGAGCCCTCGTCCATGTTGCCGTCGCAGGTGCCGAGGTAGCGCAGGATCTGCCGCAGCTTCGAGAGATAGGCGCCGGCCTCCTCCGGCGAGCGCATGTCGGGCTCGGAGACGATCTCCATCAGCGCGACGCCGGAGCGGTTCAGGTCGATGTAGGACTTGCTCGGGTGCTGGTCGTGCAGCGACTTGCCCGCATCCTGCTCGAGGTGCAGGCGGGTGATGCCGATGGTCTTCGTGCTGCCGTCGGCAAGCTCGATCTCGACCTGGCCCTCGCCGATGATCGGGTGGGCGTACTGGCTGATCTGGTAGCCCTGCGGCAGGTCGGCGTAGAAGTAGTTCTTGCGGTCGAAGCGCGACCACAGGTTCACCTTGGCGTTCAGGCCGAGGCCGGTGCGCACCGCCTGCGCCACGCATTCGCGGTTGATGACGGGCAGCATGCCGGGGAAGCCGGCGTCGATGAAGGACACCTGGCTGTTCGGCTCGGCGCCGAAGGCGGTGGCGGCGCCGCTGAACAGCTTGGCCTGGCTGACCACCTGCGCATGGACCTCGAGGCCCACGACGATCTCCCAGGGGCCGGTCTTGCCATCGAGCGTGTAGGTCATGCGCCTGCCCTCAGCCGCGGCAGGGCCGTGAACCCCGCCGAATCCTCCAGCACCCTGCCCACGGCGAAGACCGTCTCCTCGTCGAAGGCCCGCCCGATCACCTGCAGCCCGAGCGGCAGCCCCTGGTGATCGAGCCCCGCCGGCACCGCCAGCCCCGGCAGCCCCGCCAGGTTCGCCGTCACGGTGAAGACGTCGTTGAGGTACATCGTCACCGGGTCGTCCT
>CAYNYQ010000379.1:0-4995 GCA_964401305.1 uncultured Acetobacteraceae bacterium
ACGCATGACCGCCTGGGACAAGTCGAAGCTGCCGAGCCGCCACGTGACCGTGGGCCCCGAGCGCGCGCCGCACCGCTCCTACTACTACGCCATGGGCCTCTCGAAGGAGGAGATCGACGCGCCGCTGGTCGGCGTCGCCACCTGCTGGAACGAGGCCGCGCCCTGCAACATCGCGCTCTCGCGCCAGGCGCAGTCGGCCAAGCGCGGCGTGAAGGAGATGGGCGCGACGCCGCGCGAGTTCACCACCATCACCGTCACCGACGGCATCGCCATGGGCCACCAGTCGATGAAGGCGAGCCTCGCGTCGCGCGAGGTCATCGCCGATTCCATCGAGCTGACCATGCGCGGCCACTGCTACGACGCGATGGTCGGCATGGCCGGCTGCGACAAGTCGCTGCCGGGCGTGATGATGGCGATGCTGCGGCTGAACGTGCCCTCGGTGTTCATGTACGGCGGCTCGATCATGCCGGGGAAGTTCCACGGCAGGGACGTGACCGTGGTGGATGTCTTCGAGGCGGTCGGGCGGCACGCCGCGGGGGGGATGTCGGACGCCGAGCTCGAGGACATCGAGCGCCACGCCTGCCCTGGCGCGGGCGCCTGCGGCGGCCAGTTCACCGCCAACACCATGGCCTGCATCTCGGAGGTGATTGGCCTGGCGCTGCCGCATTCCGCCGGCGCCCCGGCCGAGGACCAGGACCGCGACGCCTGGGCCTATGAGAGCGGCAAGGCGGTGGTGGAGCTGCTCAAGCGCAACCTGCGGCCGCGCGACATCGTGACGATGGATGCGCTCTACAATGCCGCGGCGATCGTCGGTGCCACCGGCGGCAGCACCAATGCCGCGCTGCACCTGCCGGCGATGGCGCACGAGGCGGGCCTGCGGTTCACGCTGCAGGATGTCGCCGAGATCATGCGCCGCACGCCGCACATCGCCGACCTCAAGCCCGGCGGGCAGTACGTGGCGGCGGACGTGCACCGCATCGGCGGCGTGCCGGTCATCATCCGCGCGATGCTCGACGGCGGCTGGCTGAAGGGCGACTGCATGACGGTCAGCGGCAGGACGCTGGCCGAGAACCACAGGGACGTCATCTTCCCCAAGGACCAGGACGTGGTCCGCCCGCACACCGACCCGATCTCCCCGATCGGCGGCGTCGTCGCGCTGCACGGCAACCTCGCCCCCGAGGGCGCGATCGTGAAGATCGCCGGCATGAAGACGCTGCGCTTCGAGGGCACGGCGCTCTGCTTCGACTGCGAGGAGGACGCCTTCAAGGCCGTGGACAGCCGCGCCTACAAGGCCGGCGACATCATCATCATCCGCTACGAGGGGCCGAAGGGCGGCCCCGGCATGCGCGAGATGCTCTCGACCACCTCCGCCATCTACGGCCAGGGCATGGGCGAGAGCGTGGCGCTGATCACCGACGGGCGCTTCAGCGGCGCGACGCGCGGCTTCTGCATCGGCCATGTCGGGCCCGAGGCCGCGGTGGGCGGGCCCATCGCGCTGCTGCGGAACGGCGACCGCATCGTGATCGACGCCGAGAAGGGCACCATCGACGTGCAGCTGCCCGAGGAGGAGCTGGCCCGGCGCCGCGCCGCCTGGCAGCCGCGCCGGACCGACTACAATTCCGGCGCGCTCTGGAAGTATGCCCAGACCGTCGGGCCCGCCTATCTCGGCGCCGTGACGCATCCGGGCGGCGCGGCGGAGACGCACTGCTACGCCGACCAGTAGCGGCCGGCAGCCGGCGCGGGCGTCCCGGCGAGGGGGGCCAGCGCCGGCGCGCTGCCGGCCCGCACGCGGTGGCCGCCGTTTCGCCACGCTCGGGCGTTCCCATCCCGCATGGGCGGCGCCGCGGCATCCCCGCGGCCCCCGCGAAGGAGTGGCGAGCATGGCGCACCGATCCGTTCCGCTGGCAGGATTGCTGCTGGCTGCCCTGGCGCTGGGGGGCTGTGTCGTGGCACCGGCGCCGGGCTACTACCGGCCGGCGCCGGCCCCGGGGGTCTATGTCGCGCCGCGGCCCTACCCCTATTACGGCGCGCCGCGATACTACCCGCGCCCCTACTACCCGCGGCCCTACTACCGCCGCTGGTAGCGGCCGCCGCCGAGCGCCCCCGGGCCCATCGCACCGCGCGCATCTTCACGCAGGCGTCACGCGGCCACCGCGCGACCATCGCGCCTCCCGACCGTTTGTCCGCGGGATCGGTCCCGGAGAGGAGAGACAGCCATGCGGATCCAGACCATCGTCGCCGCCGTCGCCGCGGCGGGCCTGCTCGCCGCCTGCACCTATGTGGAGCGGACGCCGGCCGTCGTGCAGGCGCCGCCCACCCTGGTTGCGCCGGCGGCCGCGCCGGCGACGGTTACCGTGCGCCCGGCCTACTGAGCCGGGCCGGCCGCCCGGGCGGCACCGCCAGCCGGACCCGCGGCGTTCAGTCGGCCAGGTCGCACCAGACCGGGGCGTGGTCGCTCGGCTGCTCCTCGGCCCGCGCGGCGGTGTCGACGCCGGCATCGGCCAGGCGCTCGGCCAGCTCCGGGCTCAGCAGCACGTGGTCGATACGGAGGCCCCGGTTGGTGTCGAAGGCCGGCCCGTAGTCCCAGTAGGTAAAGGGCGTCCCCTCCGGCGCCGGGTGCAGCGCCCGCAGCGCGTCGGTCATGCCGAGATGCAGCAGGGCGCGGAAGCGGGCGCGGGTCTCGGGCCGCACCAGCGCATCCTCGGGCGGCAGGGCGCCGGGGGCGAGGTCGGCCCCGGTCGGGCAGACGTTGAAGTCGCCGAGGACGGCGAAGGGCGTGAAGGTATCGAGCCGCGCCCGCGCCAGCGCGGCCAGGCGCTCCATCCAGCGCAGCTTGTAGGCGTAGCCGTCCTCGCCGCCGGAATTGCCGTTGGGCAGGTAGATGCCGGCGACATGGGTGCCGTCGGCGAGGCGGACCTCCTGGAAGCGGGCCTGGGCATCCTCGGCCTCGCCGGGCAGTGCCTCGGCGACCAGCTCGAAGGGGATGCGGCCGAGCACGGCGACGCCGTTGCGCCCGCCGGCCTGGCCGCAGGCGGCGATGCGGTAGCCGAGGTCGGCGAGCTCGAGCGCCGGGAACTCCTCGGTCCGGCACTTCAGCTCCTGCAGGAAGACGAGGTCGGGCGCGTGCCGCGCGAGGAAGCGCCGCAGATGCGGCACCCGGCGGCGGATCGAGTTCACGTTGAAGGTGGCGAGGCGCATGGGCAGGGGCCGGTCCCGGTTCCTGGCCGCAGCTTCGCCGCAAGCGGCGCGCGGCGCCAGCGGCCGCGCCCCGGCGGTCAGGCCCCCTTTGGGTCAGGCCACCGCGAAGCTCACCCCGCAGCCGCAGCCGCTGACCGCCTGCGGGTTGCGCACCACGAAATGCGCGCCGATCAGCGCCTCGTTCCACTCCAGCTCCGAGCCCGCCAGCAGGTCGAGCGAGACCTCGTCGACGAAGACCCGCACCCCGTCCCGCTCCACCACCAGGTCGCCGGGCTGGGCCGCGGTCTCGAGGCCGAATTTGTACTGGAAGCCGGAGCAGCCGCCGGCATCGACGGAAACGCGCAGCCCGGCGCCGGGCCGGCCCTCCCGCGCGGCAATCGCGGCGATCTGCCGGGCCGCGCCGGGGGTGACGCTGAAGCGCGCCGCGGTGGTGGTGTCGCTGGTCATGGGGTCTGCTCCTGGCTCCCAAGATAGGCGGGCCGGGGGCGGCATCCAACCGTCCCGTCGCGCGCGCCATCCCCGGTCGCCCCGCTGCCCCGTCGCACGCGCCGCGGTTGCCCCGCCACGGGCGGGCTGGTAGTGGCCCGCCGATGGCGCAACAGGACCGTGCCCAGGACCGTGCCCCTTGGGCCGTCCGGCCCGAAGCCTCCCGCGGCCGGCTCCATGCGGAGCCGGGCGGGGATGCACGCTCCCCCTTCCAGCGCGACCGCGACCGCATCATCCACAGCGGCGCCTTCCGCCGCCTGCAGTACAAGACCCAGGTCTTCGTCTTCCACGAGGGCGACTACTTCCGCACCCGCCTCACGCACAGCATCGAGGTGGCGCAGATCGCCCGCGCCATCGCCCGCCGCCTCCGGCTGGACGAGGACCTGGCCGAGGCGCTGGCGCTGGCCCACGACCTCGGCCACCCGCCCTTCGGCCATGCCGGGGAGGATGCGCTCGATTCGCAGATGCGCCCGCATGGCGGCTTCGACCACAACGCCCAGAGCCTGAAGGTCGTCACCCGGCTGGAGACCCGCTACGGCGGCTTTGACGGGCTGAACCTCACCTGGGAAACGCTGGAGGGCCTGGCCAAGCACAACGGCCCGCTGCGCCGCCCCTCGGCCTTCATCGCCGAATACGATGCGCAGCATCCGCTGGAGCTCGCCACCCATGCCTCGGCCGAGGCGCAGGTCGCCGCGCTGTCGGACGACATCGCCTACAACAACCACGATCTCGACGACGGCGTCCGGGCCGGGCTGTTCAGCCTGGAGGAGGCGGCCGCCCTGCCGCTGATCGGCGACGCCTACCAGGAGGCCCGCGCCACCCATGGCCCGATCGCGCCGGAGCGCCTGGTCTCGGAGACGGTGCGGCGGGTGATCAACGCCATGGTGCAGGACGTGGTGACCGAGGCCGAGCGGCGGATCGCCCGCCTGGCGCCTGCCTCGGCCGACGACATCCGCGCGGCGGGGGCCCCGGTGATCGCCTTCTCGCAGCCGATGATGGAGGCGAACCTCGCCATCCGCGACTTCCTGTTCCACCGCATGTACCGGCACTGGCGGGTGAACCGGACGATCCAGAAGTCGAAGCGGGTCGTCCAGATGCTGTTCCAGCTCTTCCAAGGCGGGCCGCAGATGCTGCCGCGGCAATGGCGCGACGCGGCCGGGGAGCCGGGCACGGTGCAGGCGGCGCTGGTGGTCTGCGACTACATCGCCGGCATGACGGACCGCTACGCGCTGGAGGAGCACCGGCGGCTGACGGATCCGAACGTGCCGGGATGACGCGGGCATGTTGCTGAAGATCGGCCGGACACCCTTC
>CAYNYQ010000380.1:0-4967 GCA_964401305.1 uncultured Acetobacteraceae bacterium
CGCACGCCCTTCCCCGGCACGACCGACTTCTCCTCCTTCCTGCTGCAGGCGCAGGCGAGCCGGGCGAAGGTGATCGGCATGGCGAATGCCGGCGCCGACACCATCAACACCATCAAGCAGGCGGCCGAGTTCGGCATCACCCGCCGCGGCGTGAAGCTCGCCGCGCTGCTGATGTTCATCTCCGACGTGCACGCGCTGGGGCTGAACACGGCGCAGGGCCTGGTCTGCACCGAGAGCTTCTACTGGGACCTCAACGACCGCACCCGCGCGCTGACGCAGCGCGTGCTGCCCAGCATGCCCGGCGGCCTGCGCCCCGGCATGGGCCAGGCCGGCTGCTACGCCGCGGCGCTGCACTACCTCAAGACGGTGGCCGACATGGGCGTGGCGCAGGCCAAGGCCAACGGCGCCGCGACGGTCGCGCGCATGAAGGCCATGCCGACCGACGACGACGCCTTCGGCCCCGGCACGATCCGCGCCGATGGCCGCAAGATCCACCCCTCCTACCTCTTCGAGGTGAAGAAGCCCGAGGAGAGCCGGGGCCCCTGGGACTACTACAAGCTGCTGCAGACCACCCCGGCGGAGGAGGCCTTCCGCCCCGTCGCCGAGGGCGGTTGCCCGCTCGTCCGCAGCTGAGAGACCGATCCGGGCCGGCGCGCCGCCGTCGGCCCGGCCGCCGGAGAGAGGAGAGAGAGGCTTGCCCATGGACGTCTCGCGTCGCGCTCTGCTGGGGACCGGTGCGGTCGCCACGCTGTCCACCGCCTTTCCGCGCCTGACCCGGGCCCAGGCGGCGAACACCATCCGCATCGGCGTGCTGACCGACATGTCCGGCACCTACCGCGACAACACGGGCCCGACCTCGGTCGCCTGCGCGCGGCAGGCGGCGGCCGATTTCGGCGCGGGCCGCGGCTTCAACGTCGAGATCATCGAGGCCGACCACCAGAACAAGCCCGATGTCGGCGCCAACCTGGCGCGCCAGTGGTTCGACCAGGGCGTCGACATGGTGCTCGACGTGCCGACCTCCTCGGTGGCGCTGGCGGTGAACCAGGTGGCGCGCGAGAAGAACAAGGTGATGCTGGGGTCCGGCCCCGCGACCTCGGACCTCACCGGGGCGCAGTGCACGCCGAACACCATCCACTGGACCTACGACACCTGGATGCTGGCGCGCTCGAACGGCGGCGCGCTGGTGCGGGCCGGCGGCGACAGCTGGTTCTTCATCACCGCCGACTACGCCTTCGGCCATGCGCTGGAGCGCGACACGATGAATTTCGTCCGCCAGGCCGGCGGGCGGGTGCTCGGCAATGTCCGCACGCCCTTCCCGGGCACCACCGACTTCTCCTCCTTCCTGCTGCAGGCCCAGGCCAGCCGCGCCAAGGTGATCGGCCTCGCCAATGCGGGGCAGGACACGCAGACCTGCGTCAAGCAGGCGGCCGAGTTCGGGCTGACGCGACGCGGCATCAAGCTCGCCTCGCTGCTGCTCTTCATCAACGACGTGCACGGCCTCGGCCTGCAGACGGCGCAGGGGCTGACCTGCACCGAGACCTTCTACTGGGACATGAACGACCGCACGCGCGCCTTCACGAAGAAGATCGTCGCGCGCACGCCGACCAACTACCCGAACATGATCCATGCCGGCTGCTACTCGGCGACGCTGCACTTCCTCAAGGCGGTGGCCGAGATGGGGCTGCCGGCGGCCAAGGCCTCGGGCGCCGAGGTGGTGAACCGCATGAAGGCGATGCCGACCGAGGACGACGCCTTCGGCCCCGGCAGCATCCGCGCCGACGGGCGCCGCATCATCCCCTCCTTCCTCTTCGAGGTGAAGAAGCCCGAGGAGAGCAAGGGCGCCTGGGACTACCTCAAGCTCGTGCAGACCACGCCTGCGGCCGAGGCCTTCCGGCCGATGGCCGAGGGCGGCTGCGCCCTGGTGCGTTCCTGACCCCCCACCCGATCACAAGCGGGGCGGTCCGCCCGGGCCGCCCGCCGCAACCTTCCGGAACCCCGCGATGACCGAGACGACCCCCCCCGCCCCCACCCGCCGCTCGCTGCTGGCGACCGCCGGCGTCGCCGTCGGCGCCGCGCTGATGCCGATGGTGCCGAAGCTCTCGAAGGCGCAGTCGGCCAACACCATCCGCATCGGCGTGCTGAACGACCAGTCCGGCATCTACAGCTATCTCGCCGGCGTCGACGGCGTGGCGATGGCGCAGCTTGCCGCGTCGGAGTTCGGCAGCCGCGGCTTCAACGTCGAGATCCTCTCGGCCGACCACCAGAACAAGCCCGATGTCGGCTCGAACATCGCGCGGCAGTGGATCGACCGCGACGGCGTCGACATGATCATCGACGTGCCCACCTCCTCGGTCGGCCTCGCGGTCAACCAGGTGATGCGCGAGAAGAACAAGACCTACGTCAACGTCGGCTCGGCCACCTCCGACATGACCGGCGCGCAGTGCAGCCCGAACACGGTGCACTGGGTCTACGACACCTACATGCTGGCCAAGTCCACCGGCGGCGCGACGGTGCGCGCGGGCGGCGACACCTGGTTCTTCATCACAGCCGACTACGCCTTCGGCCATGCGCTCGAGCGCGACACGCGCCGCTTCGTCGAGGCCGCGGGCGGCCGCGTGCTGGGCGGCGTGCGCACGCCCTTCCCCGGCACCTCGGACTTCTCCTCCTTCCTGGTGCAGGCGCAGTCCTCCCGCGCCAAGGTGATCGGCCTGGCCAATGCCGGCGGCGACACCACGAACTGCATCAAGCAGGCGGCCGAGTTCGGCATCACCCGGCGCGGCGTGAAGCTCGCCGCGCTGCTGATGTTCCTGCACGACGTGCACGCCCTCGGCCTGCCGACCGCGCAGGGACTGGTGATGACCGAGAGCTTCTATTGGGACCTCAACGACCGCACCCGCGCCTTCACGCAGCGCGCGCGGCCGCGCATCACGCGCCAGGCGCCGCCGAACATGGTGACGGCCGGCAACTACTCCGGCACGCTGCACTTCCTCAAGGCGGTGGCCGAGATGGGCGTGCCGGCGGCCAAGGCCTCGGGCATCGACGTCATCAACCGCATGAAGGCCATGCCGAGCGAGGATGACGCCTTCGGCCGCGGCACCGTCCGCCCCGACGGGCGACGCCTGATCCCCTCCTTCCTCTTCGAGGTGAAGAAGCCGGAGGAGAGCAAGGGCGCCTGGGACTACCTGAAGCTCCTGCAGACCACGCCGGCCGAGGAAGCCTTCCGGCCGATGGGCGAGGGCGGCTGCGCGCTGGTGCGCAGCTGACCCATCCGCGCCCCGGCGCGGCAACAGCAGCGGAGGAGAAAGGGTCATGACCTTGCAGACCGGACGGCGCGGGCTCCTGGCGATCGCCGGCGCCGCCACGGCGGGCGCCGGCATCGGCGGCCTGCCCTGGCGCGGCGCGCGCGCCCAGGGGGCGAACACCATCCGCATCGGCGTCATGACCGACATGTCTGGGCCCTACCGCGACACCACGGGCCCGGGCAGCGTCGTCCTCACCCAGCAGGCGGTGCAGGATTTCGGCAGCCGCGGCTTCCAGATCGAGGTGCTGCAGGCCGACCACCAGAACAAGCCCGATGTCGGCGCCAACCTGGCGCGGCAGTGGTTCGACCAGGGCGTGGACGCGATCGTCGACCTGCCGACCTCCTCGGTCGCGCTGGCGGTGAACCAGATCGCGCGCGAGAAGAACAAGGTCCACCTGAACTCGGGCGCGGCGACCTCCGACCTCACCGGCGCGCAGTGCAGCCCGAACACGGTGCACTGGACCTACGACACCTACATGCTGGCCAAGTCCACCGGCGCGGCCATCGTCAAGCAGGGTGGCGACAGCTGGTACTTCATCACCGCCGACTACGCCTTCGGCCATGCGCTGGAGCGCGACACCGGCAATTTCGTCCGCGCACAGGGCGGGAAGGTGCTCGGCGCCTCGCGCTACCCCTTCCCGGCGACGACCGACTTCTCGGCCTTCCTGCTGCAGGCCCAGGCCAGCCGCGCCAAGGTGCTCGGCATGGCCAATGCCTCGACCGACACCATCAACACCATCAAGTCGGCGCGCGAGTTCGGGCTGCACCGGACGATGAAGCTCGCCGCGCTGCTGATGGGCGCGCTCGACATCAAGGCGCTCGGTCTCGAGCAGGCGCAGGGGCTGCTGCTGACCGAGAGCTTCTACTGGGACCTCAACGACCGCACCCGCGCGCTGACCCAGCGCATCCGGGCCAAGAACCAGGACCGGCCGCCGGCCATGGTGCCGGCCGGCTGCTACGGCGTGACGCTGCACTACCTCAAGACGGTGGCCGACATGGGCGTCGCCGCGGCGCGGGCCAGCGGCGTCGATGCGGTGAACCGCATGAAGGCCATGCCCTGCGACGACGACGCCTTCGGCCCGGGCCACATCCGCTCCGACGGCCGCAAGATCCACCCCGCCTACCTCTTCGAGGTCAAGAAGCCCTCCGAATCCCGCAACCCGTGGGACCTCTACAAGGTGGTCACCACGACGCCGGGCGAGGAGGCCTTCCGGCCGATCAACGAGGGCGGCTGCGCGCTGGTGCGCAGCTGAGCCGATGAAGGACGGGCCGCCCCGGAAGGGGGGCGGCCCCCAACAGGACGCCACGACGCCATGGACGAGATCTTCGGCATCCCCGCCCCGCTGCTCTTCGGACAGCTGCTGCTCGGGCTGATCAACGGGGCCTTCTACGCGATGCTGTCGCTCGGCCTCGCGATCATCTTCGGCCTGCTCAACATCATCAACTTCACCCATGGCGCGCAGTTCATGATGGGCGCCTTCGTCGCCTGGATGCTGCTCAGCCTGGGCAATGCCGAGGCCGCGCGCATCGGCCTCGCGCTGCTGCTGCTGCCGCTGGCGCTGCTGCTGCTCGACTGGCTCTGGACAAGGCTGCGCCTGGCCCATCCGGTGCGGCTCGGCGCCGGGGTGGTGGTGGCGGCGGCCTGGATCGGCGCGGTCTTCATGGA
>CAYNYQ010000381.1:0-4965 GCA_964401305.1 uncultured Acetobacteraceae bacterium
GGTCGGCGCAGGCGGCGCGGCGCGCGGCCGAAGTGGCGCCGTACCTCGACGCGGCTCGTAGGGCAGGGGCCACGACGCTCCAGCAGCTCGCCGACGCGCTCACTGCGCGCGGCGTGCGTGCGCCACGGGGGGGCGATCGGTGGCGCCCTTGGCAGGTGCGCCGCGTGCTGGAACGGATGGCCCGCTGACGAGGAAGCGAAGTCGCGCGAGAGCGCTAAGCGCGGTGCAGCGTCAAATGCGCCCCGCCGATTCTGCCGCCGAGCTTCGATGGGCCGGCCTCGCTTTCCGACCTGCTCCTCGCCACCTCTGACGCGGCGCAGTGCTCCTTGGCTGAGCCCCTATATCTGGTGGCTATGGCGCCGCTCGTCGAGAAAGGGGCGGAGCGCGCGTCTGACCGAAACGATTGCTGCGGCCTTCTCCCGTAGTGCCGCGGCATAGGAGAGAGCGAGGCGCCTTACCTCGGCATCGTCGCGCTGACGGTCACGCCACAGGTCGAGCATGCCCGCAACGCCTGGAACGGACAAGCCTGCGGCCCGCGCATTCCAGATGAACCGAACAACGTGCACGTCTCCTGCGTCGTAGACGCGATAACCATGCTCGTCGCGAGGGACAGAGGGGAGCAACCCCATAGCCTCATAGCGCCGGATCACCTTAGTCGGGACGCCCGACGCTCTCGCAACCTGCCCGATGTTCATATTCTGCTCCATTCCGTAAAGATCGGGCTCCGCTTACGTCAGCTTCGCCCCACGCAGCCGCAGCGCGTTGCCGACGACGCTGACCGAGGACAGCGCCATCGCCGCCGCCGCGATCACCGGCGAGAGCAGGATGCCGAAGAACGGGTAGAGCACTCCCGCCGCGACCGGAACGCCGGCGGCGTTGTAGGCAAAGGCGAAGAACAGGTTCTGCCGGATGTTCCGCATCACTGCGCGCGAGAGCCGCCGCGCGCGGACGATCCCTGTGAGGTCGCCGCCGAGCAGCGTCACGCCCGCGCTCTCGATCGCCACGTCCGTCCCGGTGCCCATGGCGATACCGACCTCCGCCGCAGCCAACGCCGGCGCGTCGTTCACCCCGTCCCCGGCCATCGCCACGTGCCGGCCCTCCGCCTTCAGGCGCTCCACGACCTTCTGCTTGTCCTCGGGCAGCACCTCCGCGATCACCTCGTCGATGCCGAGGCGGCGGGCCACGGCCTCGGCCGTGGTCCGGTTGTCACCGGTCAGCATCACGACGTGCACGCCCTCGGCCTGCAGCATCCGGACAGCTTCGAGGGTGGTCTCCTTCACCGGATCGGCGACGGCGACGATGCCAGCGGCACGGCCGCCCATCGCCACGAAGAAGACGGTCGCGCCATCACCGCGCAGTCGCTCCGCCTCTGCCGAGACGGTGTCCACGTCTACCCCCAATTCCTCCATCAGCCGCGCGTTGCCGATTGCGACGCGGCGGCCTTCCACTGCGCCGGTGACACCGCGGCCGGTCGGGGCGTCGAAACCCTCGACGGGAGCCAGGACCAGGCCGCGCGCCACCGCGGCGCGGACCACAGCCTCGGCGAGCGGGTGCTGGCTCGGACGCTCGAGGCTGGCAGCGAGGCGGAGCAGCTCCTCCTCCGCTATCCCGGCCACCGGGACGAGGGCCACGACCTCGGGCCGCCCGCGCGTGAGGGTGCCGGTCTTGTCCACGACGAGGGTGTTGATGCGCTCAAGCCGTTCCAGCGCCTCGGCGTTCTTGATCAGCACGCCGGCCTGCGCCCCGCGGCCGACGCCGACCATGATGCTCATCGGAGTGGCGAGGCCGAGTGCGCAGGGGCAGGCGATGATCAGCACCGTCACCGCCGCGACGATGGCGTAAGCGGCGCGCGGATCGGGCCCCCAGACCAGCCAGGCGACGGCCGCGACGACGGCGATCGCAACCACCGCCGGCACGAACCAGGCCGAGACCTGGTCGGCCATGCGCTGGATCGGCGCGCGGGAGCGCTGCGCGCCGGCGACCATCCGCACGATCTGCGCCAGCACCGTATCCTGGCCGATGCGGTCGGCCCGCATCACGAAGCTACCCTGGCCGTTCAGCGTGCCGCCGGTGACGCGGCTGCCCGGCGCCTTGGCGACGGGGACCGGCTCCCCAGTGACCATGCTCTCGTCCACGTTCGAGCCGCCCTCGATCACCTCGCCGTCGAGCGGCACCTTGTCACCGGGCCGCACGCGCAGCCGGTCGCCGACCTGGACATGCGCCAGCGGCACCTCCTCCTCCGACCCGTCCGGGCCGACGCGCCGCGCCGTGGGCGGCGCGAGGTCGAGCAGGGCGCGGATCGCGCCCCCGGTCCGCTCGCGCGCCCGCAGCTCCAGCACTTGGCCGAGCAGCACGAGCACGACGATCACCGCCGCCGCCTCGAAGTAGACCGCCACCGAGCCGTCCGGCCCGCGGAAGGCCGCCGGGAACACGCCCGGCGCGACCGTCGCAACGACGCTGAACAGCCATGCAACGCCAGTGCCAAGCGCGATAAGGGTGAACATGTTCAGCGAGCGGTTGCGGAGGCTCGCCCAGCCCCGCTCAAAGAACGGCCAGCCGGCCCAGAGCACTACGGGCGTCGCCAGCAGGAACTGGATCCAGTTGCCTACGCGCGGGCCGCCGATGAGGTGAAGCATCCCCGTCATGTGCCCGCCCATCTCCAGCAAGAAGACCGGCACGGTGAGCGCCAAGCCGATCCAGAAGCGCCGGGTGAAATCGGCCAGCTCCGGGTTCGGCGCGGCCTCGGCGCTCGGCGTCTCGGGCTCGAGCGCCATGCCGCAGATCGGGCAGCTGCCGGGGCCGGGCTGCCGGATCTGCGGGTGCATCGGGCAGGTCCAGATCGTGCCCGGTACCACCGGCTCGGCGCGAAGCGGCTCCGGCTTCGGATGCACGTATCTCGCCGGGTCGGCCACGAACTTACCGCGGCAGCCCGCCGAGCAGAAGTGGTAGGTCGTACCGCCGTGCTCTGCGTGATGCGGCGTCGCCGCCGGGTCCACGGTCATGCCGCAAACGGGATCGAGCACGCCCGCTTTGCCCGGTAAGTGGCCATGTGAGGTTGCTTTCGCCCCATCGATCGCGTGCTGATGCATGGGCAATCTTTCCCTGAGGTCATCCGCAAGTCCGCCATGTTGCGGCTTGCCAAGGTGGCAGGCCCAAGAGGGCTACCGAGGCAAATCGGTTGATCTTGAGAGCGAAGCCAGGGTGACCGCACCTGAAGCGGCACCGCGAAAGGCTTTGTCACAGTGTTGCAGGCAACACCCGCCGCATCCCGACCGTTCGCCGACAGCCAATCGGGAAGGAAGCCCGCGATGAACCACGACATGGACTCCTGCATCCAGACCTGCCTGGACTGCCACCGCGTGTGCCTCGCGACCGTTGCACATTGCCTGCAGCGGGGCGGGTCCCATGCTGAGGCAAGCCATATCCGCATCATGTTGGATTGCGCTCAGATCTGCCTCGTGAGCGCCGACTTCATGATCCGCGGCTCGATCCTGCACGGGCGCATCTGTGCGGTCTGCGCCGAGGTTTGTCGGGCGTGCGAGCAGAGCTGCTCCGGACACCCGGGCGCGGACGATGCGATGCGCCGGTGTGCAGAGGCCTGCCGCCGGTGCGCCGAGGAATGCGAGCGCATGGCGCGCTGACGCGCCGCAGCGCGCTTTCCAAAGCCAAACCGCCCGGGTTCTCCGCCCGAGCCCTTCAACCCACAAAGGCAGAAATGAATCATGCCCGAGACGGCGGCACCTGAAAAATCCGGAACAATCCTTCAGCAGGACGCCGGTACTCAGCCTTCGGGCCTAGCGCTGGAGTTCCGGGCCGGCAGCGAGGCCTATCGCCTTGCGCTTGGGCTCGACGAGAGCGATTCGACCGCGGGGACCAGTGCCCGTGACCACGGCTGGGGGTCGGGCGGTGCGGACGCGATCGGTGGAGGGGCCGGGCAGGACGTGCTCGCCGGCGGAGCGGGCCGCGACCTGCTCTCCGGCAACGACGGCATGGACTTGTTGCGCGGCGGCAACGGCGCGGATACGCTCTATGGCGGCGCCGAAGCGGACATGCTGTTCGGCGGCGCCGGAAACGACTACCTGGACGAGGGCGCCGGGCACAGCGGGCTTGAAGGTGGCCCTGGCGACGACACCCTGGTCGGGGGGCAGGGGCCGGACGCCTTCGTCGTGGACCGCACGAGCGGCGACGACACGATCTTCGACTTTACCGCCGGTCCGGGCATGTTCGACCACATTGCGCTGCGCGATCTCCGATGGGAGGAGCTGACCGTCGAGGACACGACATCGGGTGCGCGCGTCTCTTGGGACGGCGGTTCGGTCCTGCTGGTCGGCGTGGCCAAGGCTGAGCTCGCGCAGGACGACTTCATGTTTGCCGACAGCCCCGGTCTGCCGCCTGCCTCCCGCGATCCGGCGGGACCGGCCGCCGAACGGGGGTCGCCGAGCGACCCTGGGCCCGAGATCACCGGCGTGGATAACTCCTTCCCGGTGCGCCCCGGCATGAATGGCTTCGCGCTTCCTGTCGACGGCGGCAAGGCCGTGGTCGGCGGCAATGCCGGCGACGACCTGGCAGGCGGGACGGGCGACGACCATCTCTTCGGCCGCAACGGCGCCGACCTCCTGGCGAGCGGCGCCGGCGACGACGTGCTGCAGGGCGACAACGGCCAGGATACGCTCGAGGGTGTCGCAGGCATGGACCGGCTGGACGGCGGCCGCGGCGCCGACAGCCTGGTCGGCGGCGAGGATGCCGACGAGCTGATGGGCGGTGTCGGTCGGGACGTGCTCAACGAGGGCGCGGGCCATGGAATGCTCGAGGGTGGCCGTGGGGATGATACGCTGACGGGCGGTGAGGGTGCCGACGCCTTCATCGTGGCACCAGACAGCGGCCGCGACGTCGTGACCGACTTCGAGGCCACCGGCCTCGCCCAGGGGGCCTTCGACCACATTGCATTCCGTGACATCGCGCCGG
>CAYNYQ010000382.1:0-4954 GCA_964401305.1 uncultured Acetobacteraceae bacterium
GCGATGTCGCGGTCCTTCGGCGCGACGTTGTTCACCACCCGCCCGCCGATGGCGATCTCGCCCGAGGTGATGTTCTCGAGCCCCGCGAGCATGCGGAGCAGCGTGGATTTCCCGCAGCCCGAAGGCCCGACGAGGACGACGAACTCGCCATCCTCGATGTCCACGCTCACGCCGTGCAGCACCTCGAAGGTGCCGAAGGACTTCCGCACGTCGCGGATATCGACGGTCGCCACTGTCTTGCCTGCCTCCCCCCGACGCCGCCCGCTATTGCCGGGAGACCTGCGTTTCCTTGGACGTGATGAACTCCAGCAGCACGGGCACGCCCTCCTGCGTCTTCTGGATGCCGCGCCTGATGGCCGGCACGATCTCGGACGGGTCCGTCACCCGTTCGCCATGGCCGCCGAAGGCCCGCGCCATCGCCGCATAGTCGCCGGAGATGTCCGTGCTGCGGTACTTCTCCGTGCTGACCGGCATAACCTTCAGCTCGATCGCCATCGAGAAGTTGTTCAGCAGGATGGACATGATCGGGATGCGCTCGCGCACCGCCGTCTCGAAGTCCATGCCCGTGAAGCCGATCGCCGCATCGCCCCAGACATTCATGCAGAGCTTGTCGGGCGCGGCGAGCTTCGCGCCCATCGCCAGGCCGAGGCCGTAGCCGAGCTGCGTCGTCTTGCCCCAGCCGAGATAGGAAAGCGGCGTGGTGGACTTCCAGAAGGGCGAGATCTGGTCGCGCGGGCTGCCGGCATCATGCGTGATGATGCAATTGTCCTTGTCCACCGTGTGCTGCAGGTCCCACAGCACGCGATAGGGGTTCAGCGGCGCGTCGTTGCTGGTCAGCTTCGGCATCCACTCGGCCAGCCAGGGCTCCCGGATGGACTGGATTTCGGCGGCGACGGGTGCCGGGTCACGCGGCGACTTCACATGCGCGCCGAGCTCGGCCAGCAGCGCGTCCAGCGTCAGCGCCGCGTCGCCGATCAGCCCGATGTCGACCTTCACGTCCTTGTTCAGGTGCATCGGGTCGAGCGTCGCGTGGATGTATTTCGGACCCTTCGGCATCTTCGCGCCGAAATTCGTCTCGGTGAAGGAGCAGCCGACGCCGATGATCACGTCCGCCTTGTCGAGGAAGACGCGCATGTGCTTGCCCATCGCCACGCCCGCGGCGCCGAGCGAGAGCGGGTGCTCCTCGTTGAAGGCCGACTTGCCGCCGAGGCTGGTGCAGACCGGCGCCGCCAGCAGCTCCGAGAGCTTCGCCAGCTGCCCCCAGGCCTGCGCCCAGTGGATGCCCTGGCCGGCATAGATCACCGGCCGCTTCGCATTCGCCAGCAGCGCCGCGGCGCGCTTCACCTCGGCCGGGTCGGGGCCGTAGCGCGTCGCCATCACCGTCTCGTACTGGAGGTCGCCGACCTCCTCGTTCCACATGTCCGTCGGCACCTCGACGATCACCGGGCCGCCGCGGCCGTTGCGCAGGCGCGTGAAGGCGCGGCGCATGATGTTCGAGACCTCGGCGGCGATGATCACCGGCTCGGCCGACTTCACCACGTGGCGCATCGCCTCGCTGGAGTTGAAATTCGGGTCGATATGCGCGATCCGCCGCGGATAGCCCTGCGGTACCACCAGCACCGGCACGCTCTCGCCGTAGCACTGCGCCACGCCGCCATAGGCGTTCTCCGCCCCCGGCCCGTGCTGCATGCAGAAGGCGCCGATCTTCTTCCCCGAGGTCACCCGGCTGATGGCATCCGCCATGTGCAGCCCGATGCGCTCCTGGCGGACCATGACGGGGCGGATATCGCGCGCGGCGGCGAACTCGATCAGGTGGTTCACGGGGTAGCCGCAGAGGATCTCCACGCCCTCGCGCTTCATGATCTCCGCGATGGCCTCGCCGACCTTCATGTCCGTCGTCCTCCGCCCGGTCGGGCCGTGCCCGCCGCATTTTCCGGCAGGCAGCCTAGCCGCCTGCGCAAGCCGCTGGCAACCGCACGCGCCGGCGAGCACGCAGGCGGTTCACGCCGGCCCGTCGCTGCGACCATACTCGCCCGCCACCCAACGCCCGGAGCATGCCGCCATGCCGCCCACCGTCACCGAGGCCGAATTCCAGGCCCTGCTCGCGCGCAGCGGCCTCTCCCTGCCGGCCGAGCAGCGCGCCGCGATCTTCGCCGTCTGGCCCGCCATGGAGGCGATGAAGGCCGCCGTCCGCACCCCGGCGCCCGGCGTCGCGCCGCTCTCGGCTGGCGCGGCCGCCGCCGAGCCGGCGGTCGTCTACCGCACGGATCGCCAGGCATGAGCAGCATCCCGACCATCGCCGAGGCGGCGCGCCAGATCGCGGCGCGCAGCCTCTCGCCCGTCGAGCTGACCGAGGCCTGCCTCGCCCGCGTCGAGCGGCTCGAGCCGACGCTGCACGCCTTCATCGCGCCCACGGCCGAGGCCGCCCGCGCCGCCGCCCGCGCCGCCGAGGCACGGGTGATGAAGGACGGCCCGCGTGGCCCGCTCGACGGCATTCCCTTCGCGCACAAGGACATCTACGAGACCGAAGGCCTCGCCACCACCGCCCATTCGCGCGTGCTGCGGAACCACGTGCCGAAGGCCGACGCCTTCACCGTGCGCCGCCTGGCCGAGGCCGGCGTGGTCAGCCTCGGCAAGCTGGCGACGCATGAATTCGCCTTCGGCGGCCCGAGCTTCGACCTGCCCTGGCCGCCGGCGCGCAACCCCTGGAACCCGGACCACTTCACCGCCGGCTCTTCCTCCGGCACCGGTGCCGCGGTCGCCGCCGGCATGATCCTCGGCGGCACCGGCTCGGATACCGGCGGCTCCATCCGCGGGCCCGCGGCGCTCTGCGGCATCGCCGGCATCAAGCCGACCTATGGCCGCTGCTCCCGCATGGGCGTGCTGCCCCTGGCGCAGACGCTGGACCACACCGGCCCGCTCGCCTGGACCGTGGAGGACTGCGCGATCCTGCTGCAGGCCATGGCGGGCCACGACCCGGACGACCCGGCCAGCGCCGACCTGCCCGTGCCGGACTACCGCGCCGGGCTCGGCACCGGCGTGAAGGGGCTGCGCATCGGCCTCGTCCGCCATTTCCACGAGGCCGACAACCGTGTCAGCCCGGCGACTCTCAAGGGGATCGAGGACGCCGCCGCCTTCTTCCGCCAGGAGGGGGCGGAGGTCTGCGACGTCACCCTGCCGCCCTTGGCCGAGTTCAATGCCTGCGGCTGGATCATCCTGCTCGCCGAGGCCTTCGCCGTGCACGAGGCCTGGATGCGCCGCGACCCGCAGATGTATGGCGAGCTGCTGCGCGACCGCCTGGTGCTCGGCGGGCTGCTCTCGGCGGCCGACTACCTGGCGGCGCAGAAGAAGCGGCTCGAGCTGACGGCGCGCACTGCGGCGGCGGCCGAGGGGCTGGACCTGCTGCTGACCGCCGCCCAGCCCGGCGAGGCCGCGCGCATCGACGCCGTGCCGAAATGGGCCTTCCTGGAGGCGCCCAACTTCACCATCCCCTTCAACGTCACCGGCTGGCCGGGGCTGACGCTCTGCACCGGCTTCGGCGCCGGCGGGCTGCCGGTGGCGATGCAGCTGGTGGCGAAGCCCTTCCAGGAGGCGCTGCTGTTCCGCGCCGGCGACCACTACGAGCGGGCCATGCCCTGGCGGGCGCGCCGGCCCGCCATGGTCGCGGGGGGCTGAGGCGAAGGGGCGCAATTCCGGCGCACCCCCGCCCAGGCGGCGGGCGCGGCGGGCGCGGCCCTGCCGATAGTGATTGCGCTTTCGCCGGTTCCGGGTCAGGACCCGCGCCATGACCCGGATCGAGGGCGAATGGGAAGGCTGGATGGCGGCGGCACAGAACGGCGACCGCGCCGCCTACGACCGCGTGCTGCGCGCCTCCCTGCCTTTCCTTCGGGCCGTCGTCCGCCGCCGCATCGCCGACCCGGCGGAGGCCGAGGACGCGGTCCAGGACGCCCTCCTTACCATCCACCAGCTGCGCGCCACCTACGAGCCTGGCCGGCCCCTGCGCCCATGGCTGGCGGCCATCGCCGAGCGCCGCGCCATCGACCGGCTGCGCCGCCACGGCCGCCGGCAGGGCCGCGAGACGCCGATCGACGCCTTCGGCGAAACCTTGGCCGCCCCTGCGGCGAATGCCGCCGAGCAGCGCCTGGAAGCCGCCCGCCTGCGGGAGGCGGTGGCCAGCCTGCCGCCGGCGCAGCGGACCGCGCTGGCGCTGGCGAAGCTCGAGGATCTCCCCCTGGCGGAGGCGAGCGCGCGGTCGGGCATGTCGGTCGCGGCGCTCAAGGTGGCGACGCACCGGGCAGTGAAGACCCTGCGCAAGCGCCTGGGCGGAACGGGGGAGTCGGGCTGATGGGGACCATGGGATGTCGGCCCGAGGACCGGGACCGACGATGGAGGCGCGCGTGGGCAGCAGCATTCTCGTCGCGGGGCAGGGTGTGATGCGCACGGAAGACCTGATCGGCAGCCTCACCGTGGGGCTGGTGCCGGTCCGCCGCATGCGCCCGCCCGGCACGCAGGCCCTGCTATGGCTCGGCGGGGCCGCGGGGGCGATCGCCCTGGCCGTCCTGGTGCATGGGTTGCGGCCGGACCTGGCGGCGAACCTGATGCTGCCGCAGGGCGGCGGGCAATTCCTTGCCTCGGTGGCCACCGGCGTCACGGCGGCGGTCGCCGCGGCGATGCTGGCCCGCGCCGACCGCTCGGCGCGCTGGGCCTGGCTTCCGATCCCCTTCCTGGTCGTCTGGCTGTCGCTGCTCGGCCTTGGCTGCATTGCGGATCTCGACCGGATGGGCGAGGCGGCGATGCACCCGACGCTCAGCACGGGCTGCATCCAGTTCATCGGCATGCTCGGCGTGCCGCTCGCCGCCGGCCTGTTGCTGCTGCTGCGCCATGCCGGCCCGGTGCGGCCGACGCCGGTGCTGCTGCTCGGGGCGCTGGCCTCGGCGGCGCTCTGCTCGGCCGG
>CAYNYQ010000383.1:0-4930 GCA_964401305.1 uncultured Acetobacteraceae bacterium
GGGAGGATGCGCTGGTCGTGCTGCCGGTCGGCAGCCTCGAGCAGCACGGGCCGCACCTGCCCGTCTGGACCGACAGCCATTGCGCCCATGCCCTGGCCTGCCGCGCCGCCGAGCAGGCCGGCCTGCCGGTCGCCGTGCTGCCGCCGATGTGGATGGGTCTCTCCGAGCACCATTTCCCCTTCGGCGGCACGATCAGCCTCGACCACGCCACCTTCCACGCGGTGCTGCGATGCGTCGTGCGCTCCATCCTGGCGGACGGCTTCCGCCGGCTGCTGGTGGTGAACGGGCATGGCGGCAACATCGAGCCGCTGGCCGTCTCGGTGCGCGAGCTGGCGCATGAGTTCGGCATCCCCGTGGTGACGACGACCTGGCCCATGGTAGCGCCGCAGGCGATCGCGGCGGTGCTGACGACCCAGCCCGGCGTGCAGCACGCGTGCGAGGCGGAGACCAGCCTCTGGCTGGCGCTCGACGCGGCGCAGGTGCGGCAGGAGCGGATCGCCGAGAGCCTGTCCAATCCGGTGCCGAACCCGCCCTCCGGCTTCACCCGCTTCTGGAGCTTCGAGGAGCGTGCCCCCCGCACCGGCGTGCGCGGCGACCCGCGCGCCGCGACGGCCGCCAAGGGCGAGGCGATCATCGCCGCCGTGGTGGAGGGGCTGGTGCGCGCCATGCGCGACCCGGCGCTCTGGTCGGCGCCGGATGGGGTCTGGGCGCCGGGCCGGGCCGGTGCCGGCGGGTGATGCGGCCGCCGGGGGCCTGATCCACGCCGTCGGTCAGTAGCGGAAGGGCACCGTCAGCCGCGCGCCCGGGGCGGGGTTGAACAGCCGCTCCTCGTTGAGGCTGTGGGCGCCCTCGCCGGCGGCGCTGGTGTTGGGCAGCGGACGGTGGATGATGCTGGGCGAGAAGCTCGGGCTCTCGGCCGTTGCGGCGCGGCCGGGCGCCTCGATGCTGCGGTTCGGCACGGGGGCGAGGTCGGGCGCCGGGACGGTGGCCTGCGCGCGCGGCTCTGGCGGCGACGGCGGGCGTTCGGCGCGGCGGCGCGGCCGACGGCGCGGACGGGCCGGGGTGGGTGCGGCCGGTGCGGCGTGGACCGGGCCCTCCGCCTCCTGGCCCCGGGCCGGGCCGCCAAGGGCCAGGCCGATTCCCGCCAGCACCAGGTGCCGGCGTCCCGGTGCGCCGCCGGCGGTCACAGCCCCTGCTCCCGCTGCATCGGCCTGGTGCCGCGGGCATCCTCGACCGGGTTGCCGACGGGCATGCCGAGCGGCCGGGCCCGGCCGTCGCGCCAGGCCTCGAGCGCCCAGCGGACCGAGGGGAAGGCGATCTCCGGCCAGGGGATCTCCTCCCAGGCGAAGAGCCGGACCTCGAGGCTTTCGGGCCCCGGCTCGAAGCCCGGCGCGGCGAGCGTCGCGCGAAAGATGATCTGCACCTGGCCGATCCGGGCGATGGAGAAGACGGCCAGCATGCCCTCGAGCGCGATGCGGGCCCGCGCCTCCTCCCAGGCCTCGCGCCGGGCGCCCTCCTCCACCGTCTCGTGCAGTTCCATGTAGCCGGCGGGCAGGGTCCAGTAGCCGCGCCGGGGCTCGATCGCGCGGCGGCAGAGCAGGACCCGCCCGTCCTCGGCCACCACGCTGCCGACGACGACCTTCGGGTTCTCGTAGGCGACGAAGCCGCAATCGGGGCAGGTGAGCCGCTCCCGGTCATCTCCCTCTGGGATGCGGCGGACGAAGTCGGGCATGACCGGGACGATGGGGAGCGGCTGCGCGGCGCGCAAGCATCCCCGCAGGGGTCGCCGACGGTCCTTGCCGGGGTGTGTCCCTTCCCGGCGGCGAAAGGGAACAGGGGCGGCAGGGGGCCGCGCGTCGCGGCCGCCGCATGCCGTATCCGGTCAGACCCGGAGGTCGAGCAGCGAGCCGCGCGGCAACGGCCGGATCGGCGCCGGCCCGCCCGGCGCGGCCTCCAGCGTGCGCTGCTGCGGCCCGGACTCGGCGGGTCCTGCGGAGGCGGAGCGGCCGGCCGGCGCCGTGACGGGGCTCACCGCCTCGGGAAGCGGGCGGCGGCCGATCTCCTGCGCGAAGGCGCCGAGGGAGTTCAGGGTGATCATGCGCACCACCATGCCACGCAAGCGTTGATCGGCGATGAACGCGGCGTCGCGGAGGCGGGGGCGGGCAGGCGGGAGGATACGCATGCCGGCAGGATGACCCGCCGGGCCGTTAACCTTCCAGTCATGATTGGTCGCCGGCGCGGCAGGGCAGGCCGCCCGGCCCGCGGATCAGCCCTGCTCGAGCGCCGCCACGCCGGGCAGCGTCTTGCCCTCCAGCCATTCCAGGAAGGCGCCGCCGGCGGACGAGACATAGGTCATGCGCTCGGCGACCCCGGCATGGCGCAGCGCCGCCACCGTATCGCCGCCGCCGCCGATCGACTTCAGCCCGGCCGAGGCGGTCAGCGCCGCGACGGACTGCGCCACCGCGACCGTCGCCTGGTCGAAGGGCGGCGTCTCGAAGGCGCCGAGCGGGCCGTTCCAGACCAGCGTGCCGGCCTGGCGCAGCCGCGCCTCGATCGCCGCCACCGTGTCGGGGCCGACATCGAGCGCCATCATCCCCTCCGGCACCCCGGCCTGCGTGCGCACGGTCCGGGTCGGCACGCCGGGCGCGAGGCTGGCGGCGATGACGAGGTCGAGCGGCAGCAGGATCTCGCAGCGCGACGCCTTCGCCTCGGCGAGGATGGCGCGCGCCGTCTCGTGCATCTCGGCCTCCTGCAGGGACTTGCCCACCGCGTGGCCCTGGGCGGCGAGGAAGGTGTTGGCCATGGCGCCGCCGATGACCAGCACCTCCACCTTCTTCGATAGGTTGCCCAGCAGGTCGAGCTTGGTGCTGACCTTGGCGCCGCCGACGATGGCGACCACGGGCCGCGAGGGGCTGCCGAGGGCGGCGTCCAGCGCCTCCAGCTCGGCCTGCATCAGCCGCCCGGCATGGCTCGGCAGCAGGTGCGCCACCCCTTCCGTGCTGGCATGGGCGCGGTGCGCCGCCGAGAAGGCGTCGTTGACGAAGAGGTCCGCCAGCCGCGCGAGGCCCTGCGCCAGCGCCGGATCGTTCTTCTCCTCGCCGGCATGGAAGCGGGTGTTCTCGAGCAGCAGCACCTCGCCGTCCTTCAGGGCGGCCGCGGCGGCCTCCGCCTCGGGGCCGATGCAGTCGTCGACCCAGCCGACCGGGCGGCCCAGCGCCTCGGCCAGCGCCTCCTGCATCGGCCGCAGCGACATCTCCGGCACGCGCCGCCCCTTCGGCCGGTCGAAATGGCTGCAGACGATGACCCGCGCGCCCTTCTCCGCCAGTTCCCGGATGGTGGGCGTCAGCCGCTCGATGCGGGTGCGGTCGGTGATGCGGCCGTCGCGCACGGGCACGTTCAGGTCGGCGCGCAGCAGCACGCGCCGCCCGCGCGGATCGAGGCCATCGAGGGTGCGGAAGCGGGGCATGGTCGGGGTTCCGATCCGTCATGGCCGGGGCGGCCCGGCGGGCACGGGAAGGCGGCAGGCATGGCCGGGGTGGCCGGCCATGCGCGAGGAGGGGCGGGGCGGCCGGCAAGGCCGCCCCGGCCGGCCTACATCTTCCCGAAGAGCGCCATCGTGTCGCTCATGCGGTTGGAGAAGCCCCACTCGTTGTCGTACCAGCCCATCACCCGGATCAGGCCGCCATTGTCGACGCTCTGCGTCTGCGTCGCGTCGAAGGTGCAGCTCGCCGGGCTGTGGTTGAAGTCGATCGAGACCAGCGGCGCGGTGTTGTAGGCCAGCACGCCGGCGAGCTCGCCCTCGGCGGCCTTCTTCATCACCTCGTTGATCTGCTCCTTCGTCACGCCCGGCGCCTTCAGCACGGCGTCGAGCGAGACCAGCGAGACATTCGGGGTGGGGATGCGGATCGCGGTGCCATCGAGCTTGCCCTTCAGCTCGGGCAGCACCAGGCCGACCGCGCGCGCCGCGCCGGTCGAGGTCGGGATGGCCGAGACCGCCGCGGCGCGGGCGCGGTGCAGGTCCTTGTGCAGCGTGTCGACCGTGTTCTGGTCGCCGGTATAGGCGTGCACGGTCACCATGTAGCCGCGCTCGATGCCCCAGGTCTTGTGCAGCACATAGGCCATGGGCGCGAGGCAGTTGGTGGTGCAGGAGGCGTTGGAGATGACGGTCATCTCCTTCGTCAGCACCTGGTGGTTCACACCGAACACCACCGTGGCGTCCACGTTGTCGGCCGGGGCCGAGATCACCACCTTGCGCGCGCCGGCGGCCAGCAGCGGCTGCGCCTTTTCCTTCGACGTGAAGATGCCGGTGCACTCGGCGGCGACGTCGACGCCCTGGAACTCGAGCTTGGTCGGGTCGCGCTGCGCCGTGACCCGGATCGGCCCGTACTTGCGGCCGTTCGCGGTGATGGTCATGCGGTCGCCCTCGACCGTGACCGTGCCGGGGAAGCGGCCATGCACGCTGTCGTACATGAAGAGGTGCGCGTTGGCCTCCGCGCTGCCGAGGTCGTTGATGGCGACGCATTCGACATCGTCGCGCCCGCTCTCGATCATGGCGCGCAGCACCAGGCGCCCGATGCGCCCGAACCCGTTGATGGCGACCTTCACGGCCATGATGGGATCCTCCTTCCCGGACTCAGCTCGAAAGACGTTTGCGGACGGTTGCGACCACCGCCTCCGGCGTGATGCCGAAATGGCGGAACAGCTCCTCGGCCGGCGCCGAGGCGCCGAAGCCGCTCATGCCGACGAAGACGCCCTCCGGCCCCAGCCAGCGTTCCCAGCCGAAGCCGATCGCGGCCTCGATGCCGACGCGCAGCACGCCGGGGCCGCCCAGCACCTCCGCATGGTAGCTGGCATCCTGCGCGGCGAAGAGCTCCCAGCAGGGCAGCGAGGCGACGGCGGTGCCGATGCCCTCGGCCTCCAGCGTCGCCCG
>CAYNYQ010000384.1:0-4879 GCA_964401305.1 uncultured Acetobacteraceae bacterium
CGTGGTGCGCTGGTACACCTACGCGCTGATCGAGGCGGAGGAGCAGGGCGTGACCCGCGCCAATGCCGAGGAGATGCGCCGCACCAGCGTCAACCCGAACACGCGCCGGCTGCTGGGCGTGACGCCGGAACTGGGCGAGGCGCTGAAGCTCGACCGCAACTGGGCCTACAACATCATCCGCGCCATGGGCAATTACGGCGAGATCTACACTCGCACCATGGGGCCGGATACGCCGGTCGGGCTGGAGCGCGGGCCGAACGAGCTCTGGACCAAAGGCGGCCTGCTCTACGCGCTGCCGCTGCGCTGACCCGCCAGGCCGCGGCCCGGGCACCTGCCCCGGGCCGCGCGCCCCGGCGCTACACCGCGCCGCCGTCGACGATGAAGGTCTGCGCCGTCACCATGCGGCTGTCATCGGCGGCCAGCCACAGCACCAGGCGCGCGACATCGGGCGGGTAGAGCTTCGCGTGCAGGCATTGCCGGGCCAGCGCCTCGGCGACGCCCTCGGGCGTGGCCCAGAGCTGCTCCTGCCGCTCGGTGAAGATCCAGCCCGGCACGACGACGTTCGAGCGCACGCCCCAGGCGCCGAGGTCCCGCGCCAGCCCGCGCGAAAGCCCGTGCACCGCCGCCTTCGCCGCGGTGTAGGCCGGCATCCCGCCCTGCGCCTTCATCCAGGACACCGAGCCGAAATTGACGATCGAGCCCTGGCCGGCCGCCTTCATCATCGGCGCCACGGCCTGGGCGCAGAAGAACATGTGGCGCAGGTTGGTCGCCATGCGCTCGTCCCAGTAGTCGGGCTCCACCGCCTCGAGCCCGTGGCGGTCGTCGCGCGCGGCGCTGTTCACCAGCACTTCGACCGGCCCGAGCCGCGCCGCCGCCTCGGCCACCGCCGCGCGCAGCGCCGTGATGTCGCGGAGATCGCAGGGCAGGAACAGCGCGCCGGTCCGCGCCGCCATCGCCTCGCCGCCGGCGCGGTCGAAATCGAGGAAGGCGACGCGCGAGCCTTGCGCGGCGAAATGCTCCACCATGCTCGCGCCGATGCCGCTGGCGCCGCCGGTGATCAACACCACCCGCGCCTCGAGGCTCGGGTAGCGGGCGAAGCGGTCCTCGGTCGCGGGCATGGCGGTCCCTCCGGCGGCTGAACAGGCGGGCGCGGCCCGGGTTTCACCCCGCCAGCACGGGCGCGGGATCGAGCCAGACCTGGTACCAGGACAGGCTGAAATGCAGGTGCGGGCCGGTGACGCGACCCGTGGCGCCGATCGCGCCGATGCGCTGCCCGGCCCCGACCGCCTCGCCCTCCTCGACCTCGATCGCGGAGCAATGCGCGTAGAGCGTGTTCACCCCATGCCCGTGGTCGATGACGACGAGCTTGCCGAAGAAGAAGAAATCGGCCGCCAGCGTCACCACGCCCGCCGCCGCGGCGAGGATCGGCGTGCCCACGGGGGCGGCGATGTCGTAGCCGTAGTGCGGCTGGCGCGGCTGGCCGTTGAGGATGCGCTGGCTGCCGAAGACGCCGCTGGTGCGGCCGCGGGCGGGGCGGAGGAAGCCCGCGACGAAGTCGGTGCGGCCGCTGTCGGTCGCCCGGGCGGCGACGAGGCGGGCGCGCTCGGCCTGGATGCGGCGCAGCGCCTCGGCATCCGGTGTGACCTGCGCCGGCGGCAGGCCGGTGATGTGCTGCACGCTCCAGGCGCGGCGGGCGATGGGCAGGCGCCGCGCCTCCGGCCTGCCGCCGGGTGGCGCCAGGCTCAGCACGGCCTCCTCGCCATGGTCGCGGCCGAAGCCGAAGGCGATCTCGCCGCCGGGCCCGACCCGCAGCGGCTTCCCGTCGAGCAGGGCGCGCGAGCCAGGCGCCACGCGGCCGACGACGAAGCCGCCCTGGGCGAGACCCTCCGCGGGCAGGCCGCCCGGCAGCTCCGCGGGCTGGGCCCAGGCCGCCGCCGGTACGGCCGCCGCCAGCGCCCCGAGCAGCGCGCGGCGCGGCAGCCGGGCGGGCGCCAAGGCCTCGCAGCAGGCGCAGCCGGACCAGGCGAGGCGCATCAGAGCAGCGCCGCCTGGGCCGGCGGCTCCTCGCCGCCGGCGGCCTTACGCCGTGGCCCGGGCCGGGGTGCGGCGGGGCCGTCGGCGGTGGCGCCGACCGTGCCATCCGCCAGCACCAGCCTGAGGCGCCCGCCCGCCGGCACCTCCGCCGCCCGGGGCAGCAGCGCGCCATCCTCCTCGCGCGTCACCAGGGCGAAGCCGCGGGCCAGCGTCGCATGGTAGGACACCGCCTCGAGCCGCGCGGCCAGCGATGCGAGGCGCGTGCGGTCGTGGCGCAGCAGGGCCGCGACCGGCCCCGCGGTCAGCGCGCCGCGCCGGGCCAGCGCGTGGCGTGCCCGGTCGATTGCCGCGCGGTAGCCATGCAGCATGCGCGTGCCGGCGAGCCGCACGGTCGCGCGATGGCCGGCGATGACCTCGCGCGGGTGGCGCAGCCGCGCCGCGGCGTGGTCGAGCGGCGCGCGGCGGCGGCGCAGCGCATCCTGCGGCGCGCGGGCGAGGCGGTCCGACCATTCGTCGAGCCGCTGGCGCATGCGCCCGACCAGGCCGGGCAGGTCCGGCAGCCGCCCGCCGGTACGCGCGACGGCGAGCCGCGCGGCCGAGAGCCGCCCGCGCTGCGCCTGGCCGAGCCGGAGCGCCTTCTGCCGCAGGTCGTCCAGCAGCTCGGCCCGCGCCGGCACGGCGAGCTCGGCCGCGGCGGTCGGCGTCGGCGCGCGGCGGTCGGAGGCGAAGTCGATCAGCGTCGTGTCGGTCTCGTGCCCGACGGCGCTGATCAGCGGGATCGGGCTTTCCGCAGCGGCGCGGACCACGACCTCCTCGTTGAAGGCCATCAGGTCCTCGAGGCTGCCGCCGCCGCGGGCGACGATGATCACGTCGGGGCGGGGCACGGCGCCGAAGCCGTCGCGCGGAAGCGCGCCAAAACCTCTGATGGCGGCGGCGATCTGCTCGGCCGCGCCGGCGCCCTGCACGGCGACAGGCCAGAGGATCACGCGGCGGGGGAAGCGGCGGGCGATGGTGGTGCGGATGTCCTGGATCACCGCGCCGCGCTCGCTGGTGACGACGCCGATCACCTGCGGCAGGCGGGGCAGGGGGCGCTTGCGCTCCGGCGCGAAGAGCCCCTCGGCCAGCAGCGCCTGGCGCAGCTTCTCGATGCGGGCGAGCAGCGCGCCTTCCCCGGCATAGTCCAGCCGCTCGATGACCAGCTGGTACTTCGAGCGGTCGGCATAGGTGCCGATGCGGCCCGTGGCGATCACCTCCACCCCGTTCTCCGGCATCACGCCGAGGTTGCGTATGGCGGTCTTCCAGATGACCGACTCGAGCTTGGCGTTCTCGTCCTTCAGCGAGAGGTAGATGTGGCCGGAGGGGTAGCGCTTGCACTCGGTGATCTCGCCGCGCACCCGCACCCGGCCGAAGGTGGTCTCCAGCGTCTTCTTGATCGCACCGGCGATCTCGGAGACCGCGTATTCCGGCAGGTTGCCGGCCGGGGCCGGGTCGCGGGGGCCAGGGGAGACGAGCGGCGTGTCCATGCCCCCATCCTATGGTAAGCGCGGCCCGCGCGGGAGGCCGTTCGCCTCCCGTTCCGCAGGAGGCGCGCGATGAAGGTGCTGGTGGTGGGCGGCGGCGGGCGGGAGCATGCGCTGGCCTGGGCGATCGCCGCCTCGCCCCTGCTCACGCAGCTGTGGTGCGCGCCGGGCAATGCCGGCATCGCCGAGGTGGCCGAGTGCGTGCCGATCGCGGCGGAGGATGTCCCGGCCCTCGTCGCCTTCGCGCGGGAGCAGGGGGTGGAACTGGTGGTGGCGGGGCCGGAGGCGCCGCTGGCGCTCGGCCTCGCGGATGCGTGCGCCGCCGCCGGCATCCGCTGCTTCGGCCCGACCGCGGCGGCGGCGCGGCTCGAGGCCAGCAAGGGCTTCACGCGGGAGGTCGCCACGGCCGCCGGCGCGCCCGGCGCCCGCTGGGCCCGCTTCGACGATCCCGCCGCCGCGCGCGCCCATGTCCGCGCCGAGGGCGCGCCGATCGTGGTCAAGGCCGATGGCCTGGCCGCCGGCAAGGGCGTGGTGGTGGCTGCGACCGTCGCGGAGGCCGAGGCCGCGATCGCCGAGATCATGGAGGCGCGGGTGCACGGCGCGGCCGGCGCCAGCGTCGTGATCGAGGAGTGCCTGGTGGGCGAGGAGGTCTCGCTGTTCGCGCTCTGCGACGGCGAGACGGCGCTGCCGCTGGCCGCCGCACAGGACCACAAGCGCGTGGGCGAGGGCGATACCGGCCCCAACACCGGCGGCATGGGCGCCTATTCCCCGCCGCCCGCCTTCACCGACGCGCTGCGCGACCAGGCCATGGCGGAGATCGTGCGCCCCGTGCTGGCGGAGATGGCGCGGCGGGGCGCGCCCTTCCGCGGCGTGCTCTTCGCCGGGCTGATGCTGACCGCCGAGGGGCCCAGGCTGATCGAGTTCAACGTCCGCTTCGGCGACCCGGAATGCCAGGCGCTGATGCTCCGCCTGCGCTCCGACCTGCTGGCGGCGCTGGTGGCGGCCTGCGACGGGGAACTCCGCGCCTTCGACCTGCGCTGGTCCGGGGATCACAGCATCGTGGTGGTGATGGCGGCGCGGGGCTATCCGGGCGCCTACGCGAAGGGCAGCGTGATCCGCGGCCTCGATCGCGCGGCGGCGGTGCCCGGGGTGCAGGTCTTCCATGCCGGCACGGCGCGCGGCGCGGATGGAGTGGTCACGGCCGCTGGCGGCCGTGTGCTCGGCATCGCGGCGACGGGGCCGACGCTGCGCGCGGCGCGCGATGCCGCCTATGCGGCGGTCGATGCGTTGGACTGGCCCGAGGGCTTCTGCCGCCGGGACATCGG
>CAYNYQ010000385.1:0-4874 GCA_964401305.1 uncultured Acetobacteraceae bacterium
ATTGCCCTGGTCGAGGATGGTCTCCAGCCGCGACGCGCCGGCGAGCTGCCCGACCGTCAGCGTCGCCCCCGCATCCTGGCCGATGCGCCCCGTGCCGGTGCCCTCGACGCCCGCGAAGAGCTCGAGCTGCGCCGCCACCGCGGTGAGGTCGAGGGTGCTGCGCAGCGTGATGTCGCCGGCGAGCCGGGTGCGGTCCGCCGCCGCGTCGGCCGAGCCCACCGCGTCGTTGTCGCCGCCACCGATCGCGGCATAGGTCGCGGTGCCGGCGACCGCGGCATCCGCCGAGCGGCCGATGCGCAGCACCCCACCGCCGGTGTCGATGCGGGCAAGCTCGACCGCGTCGAGGGTCAGCCTGCCCGCCGCGGTCGTGCCGAAGGCGCCGCCGAGATCGACCGCGAGCCCCGCCGTGCGCGGCAGCAGCTCCACCGAGCCTGGCGCGCCCAGCGCGACCAGGGTGCCGGTATTGGGCGTGGCGATCTCGTCCGCGACGAGGGTGACCCGCGGCCGCGCCGCGCCACCCGTCTGCGTCGCCGCGCCGGCGACCGAGACCGGCGCGTCGAGCACGAGCGCATTGCCCGCCGCCTGGCGCACCGTCACGGCGTTGTTGGCGAGCCCGTTCGCGGGGAGGTCGAAGGTCCGCCCGTCGAGCGCCAGCGCGATGCCGGCCCCGAGCGCCCGCCCGGTCGGATCGCCCACCGCGCCGATGGCGTTGTCGGCGCCGAGCCAGACATAGGCCGGCCCATTGCCCGAGGGCCGGTCCGCCGTGCGCACCGTGGCCGAGAGGTTCGCCACCGTCAGCGACGCGCCCGCATTGCCGGCGAGCGCCCCCGCCTGCTCGATCAGCACCGCGCTGCGCAGGTCGAGCGTGGCGGCGACCGCCGTGAGGTCGAGCGCCTCGACGCCCTGGCGGATCGCGCCCGCCGCGGCATCGGAGCGCGCGGCGGGCAGCGGCGTCGGCAGCGAGCCGATCACCAGCAGCCCGGTGCCGCCCGTGGTGGTGATGTTGGCGAGCTCCGCCGCCTCGAGCGAGAGCGTCGCCGCATCCGTGCCGCCGATGGTGATGCCGCGGCCCGGCGTGACGATGGTGAGCTGCACGTCGCGGCCGGAGACGGGCGCGCCGAGCGCCATGTCGTCGGCGGCGAGCACGAGGTCGCCGGTGGCGCGGAGCTCGGCATCGACCGCAAGCGTCGCGGCGGCGCTGCGAATGTCCACCCCCGCGCCCTGTACCGCCGTGGTCGCGGGCGTGCCGTCGCGGTCGGCGCCGGCGACCAGCGCGCCGATCTGGTTCGGCGTGGTGACCGTGGCGCCGAGATTCGCCGCACGGATGCCGGCGACGTTGTTCAGCAGCACCTCGCCCGCGACACCGCCGCCGGCGCTGGTCGAGACCGAGAGGCGCGCCGTGGTGATCGCCGCGTTGGCGCCCTGGATGATGCTGCCGGTGCCGGGCGTATCGAAGGTCGGCCCGCTGCGCAGCAGCACGCGGCCATTCGCCCCCGCGGTGGTGAGTGCGGCGTTGATCCGGATGGCGGCCTCGGTGGTGGTGCCGGGCGCCTCGATCTCGATCAGGCCGTCGGTGCCCGCGACCTGCGGCGCCGCGATCTCGAGCGGGAGCGTGTTGATGATGCGCACGTCGCCCGGCGTGCCGCCCGAAACGCCGGTGGCCAGCGCCCAGGTATCGATGGTGTTGCCGGCCTGGTCGAGGGCGGCGCCGCCGGTGATGGCGCCCTCGATGCGCCGCACGTTCAGCGCGGGCTGGTTCTGGGTGAGCGGACCGGCGGCAAACAGCCGCAGCACGTCGATCTCGGGCAGCGCGCCGCCACGGCCGCCGCGCAGGTCGATGCTCCCGTCGAGCCCGATCGCGGTGAAGCGCGGCGCGACCGGCGCCGCGCTGGTGCCGGTGCCGAATTGCAGCGCGGCGAGCGGGCCGCCGCTCGGCTGCATGCGGTCGAGCTCGGCCGTGGTCACGCGGAAGACATTGGCCGCATCCGCCGCGGCCGGGCCGCCGAGGGCGAGGGCGATGGTCGTGTCGGCGCTCGGCAGCAGGCGGATCTCGCCCCGCGGCGAGGCGGTGCCGTTGTCGACCCGGAGGCTGCCGGTCGCGGTGTCGATGGCGAGGTCGGGCGCGCGCAGCGTGATGGAGGGCGCGGCCTGCGCCGCCTCGGTCCCGGCAAGCACGGCGCCCGAGACGGCGAGCGGCCCGGCCGCGGGCACCGAGGCGATGGCGATGGAGCCGCGCGCCGAGATCGCCCCGAGCGCGTCGATGACATTGGTGATGGTGGCGTCGCCGGCATTGTCGATGCCGAAGTCGCCGCTGCCGGTGGAGCCGGTGGTCTGGCCGGTCAGCCGCCGCACCTCCAGCCGCCCGGCCGTCTGGCTGACTACCGTGCCCTGCAGGTCGAGCGTCTCGGCATTGCTGGCGCCGAGCACGAGATTCTCCGCCAGCCGGACCTCGCCGGTAGAGCGCAGCGAGAGCGTGCCGGTCGCAGCGGTGATTCGCTGCAGGTCCGCCGCGTCGAGGAGGAGCGCGGTATCGGGCGCCGTCACCGTGCCGCCGACCTGCACGCGGCGGCCGTCGGTCAGCGGCTCGATGAGAACGAGGCCGGCGCCGACGTCGATGCTGCCGCCACTGGGGATGTTGATCGTGTCGGCGCGCAGCGCGATGCGGTTGGCGGCATCGGAGGCGATGAAGTCGACGGCGCTGTCGATGTCGATGCGGCTGGCGACCAGTTCCAGCGCACGGCCCGTCACCAGCGCATTGCCGCCGTCGAGCGGCTGGTCGACCCGGATCCGGCTTGCGGTCACGCCCGGCACGATCGCAGTCTGGCCGAGGCGGGTGACGGCGGCGACGAAGGCGCCGTCGAGGTCGTCGGGCTGCACGCGGAGGTCGCCGCCAGCCGCGGCGTTGGTGATGCGGATATCCTGGGCCGTGCGCGGCCCGATCTCGACCGTGCCGCTGGCCGGTGCCCCGCCGCCGGTGGCGAGGCTGACGCCGCCGCCGCGGCTGAAGCTGTCGGTGGCGATGCTGATGCGGTTCGCGGCGTCGGCGGTGGCGAAGCTGATGGTGCCGTTCACCGCGACGGCCGCGCCCACCAGCTCGAGCGCGGTGCCCGCCGCGGCGCCGGGCCGGGTGACCGTGCCGGCGATCGTCAGCGTCGTCGCATCGACCGTGGAGCCGGCGGTGGTGCGGCCGAGCCGCAGCACCGCGGCGTCGATGCGGCCGAGCGAGGCGTCGGTGACGAAGGTGGCGGTGCCCGCCACCGGGGCGGTGCCGGCGACCTGCATGGCCCGGCTGGTCGCGGCGCCGATCTCCACCCGCCCGCCGGTGGCGGTGATGGCGGTGGTGACGCTCACCTCGCCATTGGACTGCAGCGTGAGCGTCGCGGCGTTGCCGATGGTGGCGGTGCCGATGCCAAGCCCGCCATTGCCGTCCGCCCGCACCAGGCTGTCGGCGCCGGCGGCGAGGCTGGTGACGGTGAGACCGCCGGCGCGGTCCGAGCGCAGGCTCACACCGTCCGAGGACGCCACCGAGGCCGTGGCGATGTCGTTGCCGAGGTCCAGCGTGACGGCGCCCGCATTCGCGCCCGTTGCACCCAGCACCGAGAGCGTTCCCGCCGTCAGCGTGCCGCCGCTCTGGCTGATGGCGCCGTCCGAGCGCAGGGTCAGCGTGTTCGCCGTGCCGACCGTGGTGGCGCCGCTCAGCGTCAGCGATGCATCGCCCCGCAAGGTGCTGTTGGCGCCGGCGGTCAGCGCCGTCACCGTCAGCCCCGCCAGCCGCGCCGAGCGCAGGCTGACCCCGGCCGAGGAGGCCACCGAGGCGCTCGCCACCTCGTTCGCCTGGTCCAGCGTCACGGCACCGGCGTTGGCGCCCGTCGCGCCGAGCACGGTCAGCGTCCCCGCCGTGATGACCGTCGCCGCGCTCTGCGTCACGGCGCCGTCCGAGCGCAGCGTCACCGTCCGCGTCCCGGCGTTGAGATCGGCGCCGATGGTGACGGCCCCGGTCCCCCGCAGGTCGATGCCGCCGGCCGCGCCGGTGGAGGTGAGCAGCGCGTTCACCAGCACCGACCCGCCGGCCTCGGCCGTCAGCACGCCATTGCTGAGGGTGACGGCGGCGTCGAAGGTGATGTTGCCGGTCGTCGCCTGCAGGGTCAGCCCGCCGGCCGTGACGCGGTTCACCGCGTCGGAAACGGTGATGGTGTTGTCCGCCTGCAGGACCACCGTGACGCCGGCCGTGAAATTGTTGATCTGGCCCGGATCGATGATGATCGCCGTGCCCTGGGAATCATCGCCGAAGGCGATGGTGCCGCCGGCCGGGATCGTCGCCGTGCCGCCGGTGGCGATGACGATGGAGTCCGGGTCGATCAGCAGCGTGCCGCCCGCGCCGCCCGGCCCGCCGGCGAGCAGCACGGTTCCGTCCACCGTCATGCCGCCTCGGCCCGAGAGCTCGATGAAGCCGCCATCGCCGCCCGCCGGCCCGCCGGTGGCCGAGAGCGTGCCGCGCATCACCGTCCGCTCGGTGCTGTTCAGCGCGATGGTGCCGCCACGGCCCGCCTCCAGCGCATCGGCATGCACGGCAGCGCCGGCCTCGACGGTGGTGCGCTGCGCCATCGCCTGGTTGCGGCCGATGCCCTCGGTGCCGATCAGCGCCACGCCGCCGCCGCCCGCGCCGGAGACGTCGACGCGCCCGGTCGCCGCGATGGTGACCGCCTCGGCCGCCTGCACCGCGACCTGGCCGCCCCGGGCGCCGCGCCCCGTGCCGCGCGCCTGCACCTCGCCCGCGACGCGCACGCTGCGCGTCGTGCGCCCGCCGACCTGCACCGCGCCGCCGCCGGCCTGGCCCGAGGCATCGACCCGGGCGCCGGCCGCGACGGTGACGC
>CAYNYQ010000386.1:0-4866 GCA_964401305.1 uncultured Acetobacteraceae bacterium
GGGGCTGTTGCCCAGCACCACCACCTCGTTGCGCAGCAGCTCGATGCCGGCCGAGCAGCTCGCACGGCCGGAATGCAGCGACCAGTCGGCGCCGATCGCCGCCTCGGCCAGTGCCGCCTCCGCCACCTCGCCGAGCGCCAGCGCCACGCCGAGCGCCGAGGCGCCGCGCGAGAGGCCCATGGAGTGGTAGGTATCCTCCGTCGCCACGGTCGCGCCGCGCACCTTCGCCGCGGCGATGCGCGCGCTGGTCAGCAGCGGGCACTTCACCTGGACGTAGTGGACATCCGTGGGGGCGGCGATGCCGGCCTGGTCCATGGCGGCGCGCACCGCCGCGGCCGTCGCCCGCGCCTGCGCCAGGCGGCCCAGCGCCTCGGGCGGCAGGTCGTCGGTGAAGGCGGCGCCGATCGCCAGCGCCGGCCCGGCGGCGTCGGTCGCCGCCGCCGCCGCGCGCAGGCCGAGCACCAGGAAATGCGGCGAGAGCCCGCCCTCCGTCCCGCCCGACATCACCAGGGCGATGCGCGCCTGCACCTCGGCCGGCGTGGTGCCGAGGCGGGCGGCCAGCATCTGGCTCAGCGCCTCCACGGCATAGGCGCGGGTGAAGTCGTTGACGCAGCCATTGCCCTCGGTCTTGCCGAGGATCGCCACCACCTCGCCCGGCGCCATCGCGCCGCTGTCGAACAGCGCCGCCACCGCCGCCGCATCGCCCGGATGGCGCGCGGCGACGCGGTGCACCAGCGCGACGCGGCGCCCGGCCCCGGCCATGCGCCGGTTCAGGCCCGCGCCGGCGCGCGCAGGCAGGCCGCCACGAAGGGCAGGAAATGCGCGACGGGCGGCGTCTCGAGGTCGCGCACCTTGGCCTGTTCGTCGTAGCGGCGCAGCACCACCGCGCGCTCGGCCTGGGGCAGGGCACGGAAGGCCGCGACCTCCTCGGCCGACATCGGCCCGCCCTGCAGCGCCAGGCTGCGCACGCTGTCGGGCGAGAGCCTGGCGAAGTAGTCGGCCTCGGCGGCGCAGAGGTAGCGCTTGGCGGCGACGTGCAGGCGCACGGGCTCGCTCACCTCCGGGCCGAAATGCCGGATGAGCCAGGCATGGCCCAGCTCCTCGTGGCGGTCGTCCACGCCGGCCTCGGCCGGGTTGTCGCCGAGGTCGTGCACCAGGTGGCCGATGTCGTGCAGCAGCGCCGCGGTGACCAGCGCCGCGTCCTGCCCGTCCTTCTCGGCGAGCCAGGCGGCCTGCAGCGCGTGCTGGCGCTGCGTCACCCAGTGCAGCCCGTAGCGGCCATCGGCGCGGTGCTCCAGCAGCGCGGCGATCTCGTCGAGGATCGGGGTGTCGGTCATGGCGGGCCCTCGGTGCGGCGGGGTCAGTCGAAATACATGGGGTTGGACCAGGCGCGGCGGCCGGCGGCATCGGCCACGACGATGCGCGCGAAGCCACCGGCGCGCAGCGCGGCGATCGGCAGCCGCGCCTCGCGCTGGCCGGCGGCGACGGATTGCGCTGCGCGCGAGCCGCGGCCGAGCGCCATCACGCTGGCCGCCGGCGAGCAGCGCACCGTCACATGTGCGTCCTCCCAGGCGATGTCCTCGATCAACGGCCCCTGGGTCGCGTAGAAGTGGCCGGCCTTCAGCGCCGCCAGCAGCGGTTCGGGCTCGTTCGCCTCGGCGCGCGCCATGATCCAGCCGCCGAAGGCGTCGTCGCAGGCGAAATGCGCATCGTCGACCGCCAGCAGCGTCACGCGCCGCCCGCCGGCCAGCAGCTGGTCGGCCAGGTAGACGCCGTCGCCGCGCTCGGTGCGGAGCTGGGAGGTGTGGTTGTAGACCTCGACCGCATGGGCGCCAGGGATGCTGTTGGCGTCCTCCGCCGTCAGCGCGTACCAGCCCGGATGCGGGATGGCGACGAAGGCGCCGGCGGCCAGCGCACGCGCCGCCAGCGCCGGCCCGCTCTCCTCCGGCCCGGTCGGGGCGAAGCCGGGCGGCAGGCCGACGGCCAGAATGTGCCAGGTCTCGCCGAGCGCGGTCGCCGGCGCGTGCAGCTCGGCGCCGAGCAGCGTGGTGAAGCCGGCGCTGCGGAAGGGCCGGGTATCGGCCAGAGGGAAGCCGTATTTCGGCAGGAAGTGATCGGTCAGCGCCAGGAAGTCGTAGCCCGCCTCGCGGTAGGTGGCGCAGACCGCCGCTGGCTCGCGCATCCCGTCGGAAAGCGTGGAATGGGTATGGATGTTGCCCTTCCAGAAGCGGCCGGGCGCGGCGAAGGCGGGATCCTGCGGCATGGGGCTCGGCCTCGGGGCGGGCGGGTCCCTGCGGTCGGAACCGGCGCGCCCCCGGTATAGGCGCCGCGCACGCCGGCGGCCAAGCATGGGCCGCGCGACCCGGTCCGCCCGCCCGCGCCGGCACCCGTCCCGCCGGGGTTGCATGACGGCCCCGCGCTGCACGGGTGCTTGACCCAGGGCACGCGGCACCCGACCTTGCGGCGGCAATGCGGTGGGGCCTTCCCCGCCGCGGCACCCGGACAGGAGCCGAGGGACATGAGCGAACTCACCAAGTCCGTCACCGACGACAGCTTCAAGCAGGACGTGCTCGAGTCCGCGACGCCGGTGCTGGTGGACTTCTGGGCCGAGTGGTGCGGCCCCTGCCGCATGGTGGCGCCGATCCTCGACGACATCGCCAAGGAATATGCCGGCAAGCTGACCGTGGCGAAGGTCAACATCGACGAGAATCCCTCGACCCCGAACGACTACGCCGTGCGCGGCATCCCCACCATGATGCTGTTCCGCGACGGCAAGCTGGTCGACACGAAGGTCGGCGCCCTGCCGAAGGGCCAGCTCAAGGACTGGATCGCCAGCAAGGTCGGCTGAGCCCGCCCGCCGGCGAGGGGCGGCGCCCGGCTGCCCTTCGCCCGCGGCCATCGCGTTTCCGCCAGCCCGCGCCCGTGGCGGCTTGCGGCCCGTCGCCGCCCTCCCACCTCCGCCGCATGACCGGCCAGCCGCAACCACCCCGCCCATCGTTGCGCAGGCGTGCGCTTCTTGCAGGTCTTGCCGTCATCGCGCTGTGGCCCGCCACGGCCGGGGCGCAGGGTACCGATGGCGTCGTCGCGTCGGAGCGTGCGCGCTTCCGCCTGGCCAGCTTCGCCAGCGGCCTGGAGCACCCCTGGGGCGCCGCCTTCCTGCCCGATGGGCGCCTCCTCGTCACCGAGCGCCCGGGGCGGCTGCGGCTCATCGACCGCGCCGGCGCCGTCTCCGCCCCGTTCGGCGGCGTGCCGGCGGTGGAGACGGGCGGCCAGGGCGGGCTGCTGGACATCACTCTGGCGCCCGACTTCGCCACGACGCGCGAGGTCTATCTCTGCCACTCCGCGCTGGTCGAGGGCGGCGCCCTGACGCGCCTGGTGCGCGCGCGCCTCTCCGCCGACGCGACGGCGCTGGAGGGCGCGCGGCCGATCCTCGACGCCACCCCCGCGCAGGAGAGCGGCCGCAACCACTTCGGCTGCCGCATCGCCTTCGACCCGCGCGATGGCGCGCTGTTCCTCTCCACCGGCGACCGCTTCCGGACCGAGCAGCGTGCGCAGCGCCCGGACGACCTGGCCGGCAAGATCCTGCGCCTCGCCCGCGACGGGCGGCCGCTGGCGGACAACCCCTTCGCCGCGCAGGCTGGGGTGCGGCCGGAGATCTACACGCTCGGCCACCGCAACCCGCAGGGGCTGGCCTTCAACCCCTGGACCGGCAGCCTGTGGGAGGCCGAGTTCGGCCCGCGCGGCGGCGACGAGGTGAACGTCCTCCGCGCCGGGCAGAACTACGGCTGGCCGGTGGTCAGCCATGGCCGCACCTATGCCGGCGGCCTGCCGATCGGCGAGGGCGCCTCGAAGCCGGGCCTGGCCGACCCGATCCATGTCTGGGTGCCGGCGGTCAGCCCCTCCGGCATCGCCTTCTACACCGGCGAGGCCTTCCCCGGCTGGCGCGGCAGCCTGTTCCTGGCGGCGCTGAACCCGCCCCAGCTGGTGCGGCTCTCGACCGAGGGCGACCGGGTGACGGGGGAGGAGCGGCTGCTGCGCGGCGTCGCGCGGTTCCGCGACGTGGTCCAGGGGCCGGACGGGCTGCTCTACCTGCTGACCGACGAGTCGCGCGGGCGGGTGCTGCGGCTGGAGCCAGCGGGGTAGGGCAGGTGCGGCCGGGATGAACCGGATGCGTGACCTCGCGCGCCGGCCGCGGCGGGAAGCCGCTGCGGGGGTGGTGGCCCCCACCGTGCCCCCCTAGGATGGCGCTGGGTATCGGCGCCGGAACTCCCCGCCTTGGACCATTTGGATTGCCTGCCGCCTGCGCCGCTCTCCGTCGTGGAGCATGCGGGTGTCACGTTGACGCCGGCGGTCTTCGTCGCGGACGCGCTGCCGACCCGCGCGCGCTTCGGCGCCTTCGACGGCGATGGACGTCCGCTCGACGGCTTCCGCATGCGGCGCGGCCATGGCGCAAGCCTGCCGGAGGAGGGGCCGCCGCCGGCCGATGCCGAGCCGCTGCCCGGCACCTGGCTCTACGGCGGCATGCTGGAATACCAGTACGGCGCCTTCCTGGTCGAAACGCTGGCGCGCTACTGGTTCCTGCGCCGCCATCCGGACCGGCCGATCCTGCTGCACACCTACAACGGCCGCACCACCCTGATGCCCTGGCACCGCGAGGTGCTGGCGATGCTCGGCATCCCCGAGGGGCGCTGCCACTTGGTGACGCGCCCGGTGCGGGCCGAGCGCGTGCTGCTGGCCGATCCGGGCTGCGTGCTGGAGCGCTGGCTCGACCCCATGCATGCCCGCGCGCTCGGCGTCTTTCCCTTCGCCGACGTGCCGCGCCCGGGCCGCCGCGTCTGGCTCTCCCGCGCGAAGCTGCGCGACGGG
>CAYNYQ010000387.1:0-2457 GCA_964401305.1 uncultured Acetobacteraceae bacterium
GTCAGCGGCGTCGGGTTGAAGCTGAAGGACACGCCGGCCTGCGCCGCGCCCAGGATCTCCGGCACCGCCACCACGCTGGCCAGCGCCGTGCCCTTGGTGATGGCGATGGTGCGGTTGGTCAGCGGCGGGATGGTCATGCGGAAGGCCTGCGGCAGCACCACATGGCGCAGCGTCTGCAGGAAGCCGAGGCCCGTCGAGCGCGCCGCCTCCCACTGCCCCTTCGGCACGGCGGTGATGCCGGCCCAGAAGATCTCCTCCGTGAAGGCCATCAGCACCAGCGAGAGCGCGAGCCAGGCCGAGGCGAAGCCAGAGAAGGAAAGCCCCGCCGCCGGCAGCCCGAAATAGAGCAGCGCGATGATCACCAGCGGGGGCAGGGCGCGGAACAGGTCGACGAGGAAGATGATCAGCCAGTTCAGCGGCCGGATGCCGAAGGCCCGCACCACCGCCAGTCCGAGCCCCGCCGCCAGCCCGGTGGCGATGATGCAGAGCGCGAGCAGGATGGTCAGCCAGAAGCCGTCGATGATCTTCGGCAGGTACTCCGCCGCGACGCGGGCGTTGAGGAAGCTGTCGGCGAAGCGGTCCCAGTTGCTCATGCGGCGGCGGGCCCTAATTCCAGGGGCAGGCAGCGGAGGCGCGGATGATGCGGATGCGTGGCGTGATGCTGGCCGCGGCGGCGCTGGCGCTGGGCGTGGCGGCAGGCCCGCCGCCGGAGGCCGAGCGCGTGGTGCCCGGCGGACGCGCCGGCTTCACCGACGACGGCGGCACGGGCTGCTGGGTCTGGATCGGCGGCATGTCGCGCGGCGCCGCGGACATCCGTGCGCGCTGGTCCGGGGACTGCCCCGAGGGCCCGGCCGAGGGCACCGGCCGGTCGGAGATGACCTGGCGCGAGGGATCCCGGCAGCGGGCCATGGTCTACGAGGGCACGCTGGTGCGCGGCAAGGCGGAGGGGCAGGGGGTGCTGACGCATCTCGAGGACGGCCAGACCATCGCGCGCGAGACCGGCGTGTTCCGCAACGACCACTTCGTCGAGGGACGGGTCGAGCTGCTGCGCATCGGCCTGGTCTACGATGGCGGCTGGGCGCCGGGCGGCCCACACGGCCCGGGCCGGATGGAGGCTGGCGGCCGGGTCTTCGAGGGCGTCTGGGAACGCGGCTGCCTGCGCACGAAGGATGGCTGGGTGTCCTTCATGCGTCCGGCGGCGCAGTGCGAGGGCGCGCCGACCTGAGGCCGGCGCCGCAACGCTTGGCTCGGCGCGACGGCGCAGTCCTCGCCCGGCACGGGCAGGGCGCGGCTCGGCGTCGGCCATGGCTCAGTGCCGCTCCACCTGGCGGATGAAGGCGCGGGTGCGGTCGTGGCGCGGCGCGCCGAAGACCTGCTCGGGCGGGCCCTGCTCGACGATCGCGCCATCGGCCATGAAGACCACGCGGTCGGCGGCGGCCCGGGCGAAGGCCATCTCGTGGCTGACCACCACCATGGTCATGCCGTCCTCGCGCAGCTCCCGCATCACCTGCAGCACGCCGCCGACCAGCTCGGGGTCGAGCGCCGAGGTCGGCTCGTCGAACAGCATCACCCGCGGCTCCAGCGCGATGGCCCGCGCGATCGCCACGCGCTGCTGCTGCCCGCCCGAGAGCTGGCCCGGCGTGTGGTCGGCCCGGTCGGCCAGGTGCACGCGCTCGAGCGCGGCCATGGCACGGCGCTCCGCCTCCGCCCGCGGAAGGCCGAGCACCTTGCGCAGCGCGAGCGCGACGTTCCCGAGCGCGGTCATGTGCGGGTAGAGGTTGAAGGACTGGAACACCATGCCGATGCGGCGCCTGGCCGCGTTGATGTCGGTGCGGCGGTCCAGCATGTCCGTGCCGTCGACGACGATCTGGCCGGAGGAGGGCTCCTCCAGCCGGTTGAGGCAGCGCAGCAGGGTCGACTTCCCCGACCCCGAGGGGCCGATGATGAAGACCAGCTCGCGCTCCGCGACGAGCAGGTCGACGCCCTTGAGCACGTGCAGGGCGCCGAAATGCTTGTGGATGCCGCGGGCCTGGACGATGTCCGGCCCGCGCGTCCCGGCCCCGGGCGCGGCCACGCTCAGCCGGGCATCCGGCAGCCGGAGGTGCTCGGCTTCGGGTCGTAGCCCGGCATCTCCGGCGGGCCGTAGCCGGGGAAGATGATCCGCTCGGCGTCGTCGGGCTTGGGCTCGGCGCCGAACCACTTCTGCGAAAGCCGCGCCACCGTGCCGTCGGCCTTCAGGCACTCGATGACGTTCTCGATCGTCTCGCGCATCGCCGCGCTGTCGCGGCGGAAGGGCGTGCCCCAGTGCAGCCGCGTGCCCGGCAGCACGAAGTCGGCGATGTATTGCGGCGTGCGGCTGGCCGAGTACTTCACCACCGTGTTGCCCGAGAGGTTGGCATAGGCGCGGCCCTGCAGCACCGCCTGCACCGCGTCGGGCTGGGTGTCGAAGGCGAGCAG
>CAYNYQ010000387.1:2557-4861 GCA_964401305.1 uncultured Acetobacteraceae bacterium
ACGATCTGCCGGTTCAGCTTCTTCGCCACCTCGGCGAAGAGGTCGACCTGGAAGCCCTGCACGCCGCCCTGGAGGGAGGGGAAGGCGTGCGGGGCGAAGGTGCCGTCCACGGCGCAGCGCAGCGGCGGCTGGCCGGTATTGGCGGGGCCCACCGTGGTCTGCGCCGCGGCGGTGCCCATGGCCGCGAGGCCGGCGGCGAGGCCGAGCGCGGCGAGGCGAAGGCGGGGGGCGAGCGGTCGCGGCATGGCGTCCTCCGGGGGCGTCTTGTCTCGCGGCAACCTCCGCCATCCCGCGCGGCGAGGCAACCCGGCGCGGCGGCGGAAAGCGTGGGGCGCGGCCAGCGGGCTGCCGCCGCCCTGGGCGGACGGCCCGCGCGCCTGCCCGCGATGCCGGCAGACGGCGCGGCGCCACGCTACCAGTTGAACGCGAGCCGCCCGGCGAAGGCCTGGAAGCCGCGGTCGTAGCCGCTGCGGGAATTGCTGTTGCCCGGCGCGAGCCGCACGTCGCCGGTGCTGTACTGCAGCGTCGCGCGCAGGCGGCTGGCCGGGTAGTAGTTCAGGCCGAGCGAGAAGATCGACTGCGACCCGCCCTGGGTCGGCGCGTCGTTGAGGTTGATGTAGCTGTAGCGCGCCGCCAGTTCGAGCCAGCCCCAGGCATTGCCCTTCGGGTTGAGCTCCTCGACGCGCGGGCGGGAGAAGACGCCGCGGTTGCGGTCGTAGCGCCGCGGCGCGCCGACCAGGGGCAGGGCGGCGGTGACGTAGTAGCCCCAGAAGTTGCGGTTGCCCTGGCCGTCATCGGCGCTCAGCCGGATCCACTGGTACTCGCTCTGCAGGTAGAGCGGGCCGAGCATGGCCGAGACCTCCGGCCCGACGGCATAGCCCTCGCCGGCGGCGATGGCGCGGGTGTCGAGCAGCCGCGTGGGATCGAGGCGGAGCTCGGGGTAGTCGCGCAGCCGGATCGTGTCCGCCGCGCCCCGCGTCCCCGGCGCGAGCTGCGCCGCGGCGTTGAGGCCGATGTTCACCTTGGCCCAGCTCTCGCTCACCACGAGGCCGGTGGCGCGCCCGGCCAGGCCGCGCTGGCGCCCGTCGTTCAGCGTGCTGGCGGAGCCGTCGGCCAGGTAGGCGGCGGCGAACCAGCGATCCCCGCGCGCCTCGCCGCCGATGGCGAGGCGGCTGTCGCCGGAGGCGAGGCTGCTGGCGATGGAGATGATGGAGGGACGCTCCAGGAAGGGCAGCTCGAAGGAGCTCATCGAGAACTCGATCGTGTGCATCAGCGTGAAGGCGCCGACCCGGAGCGTCGCCCAGCGGAGGCCGGTATAGGCCGTCTGCAGCTCGAAGAGCCGGCTGAACTCGACCGGATCGAACTGCGTGCCGGGCGACTGCGCGAAGTCCCAGGTGAAGTTGTAGGTGAAGTCCTTCAGGTAGGTGCCCTGCAGGCCCACCCGCGCGCGCCGCATGTTCATCCCCTGTGCCGGCACGCCGGCGCGGTCGCTGTCGAGGAATTTGGGCGGCTGGCCCGCGGCATCGGTACCCTGGCCCGCGAAGCCACCGAAATCGGCATCGAGGCGCAGCACGGGCTGCATGGTGAACCGGCCGTCGAAGAGGCTCAGCGTCGGCCGCCCGCCGCGCATCCCGAGCATCGGCGGCGCGCTCGGCTGCTCGCCCGAGGTCGGCGTCGCGCCGGGCTGGGCGCCCGCCATCCCGGCGGAGGCGAGGAGGAGGGCGGCAGCGAGGGCGGGGCGGGTCGGGTGCATGCGTCGGGGCTCCGGGTCGGGCGGCGCGGTCCTGCGGGTGCATTCTCTGCTGCAGCGGAGGCGACGTGCATGTGACGCGGCGGTCAAACTGCGGTGACGTTCCAGGATCATGCTGGCGGGGTCGCGAGCCTGTGCCGCAGGGCCGCCTGCCTTGAAATCGCCGCAACACCGGCGCGATGCCGCCCGTTCCCCCCCGTTCAATGCGCACAGCCGACCAGGGAGCCTCCTCCATGCAGCAGCGCATCGCCTGCACCCTCATCGGTGCCGCCCTGGCCCTCGTCTGCGGGCTGGTCGCGTTGCTGCTGTCCGACGCCCTGGCGCCGGGACGGTTGCCGCCGATGCTGGCCTTCTGGGCCGCCGTGGTGGCGGGCGGCCTGCTGATCCTCGGGCTCGTGCTGCTGGAGCGGCGCGGCCCGGCCCTGCGGCAGGTGCCGTTCGACCGCCGCGGCCGCGGCCTGACCCAGGAGGGCTGATCCGGCACGCCCGCGCGACCGCGCCGGGCCGGCCGCAAGGGACGGCGGCAGCCCGGCCAGGCCAGGGTCCGCCGCTAG
>CAYNYQ010000388.1:0-4850 GCA_964401305.1 uncultured Acetobacteraceae bacterium
CAGCGCGTCCGTCGTGTCGAAGTCGCGCAGCACGGCGTCGTCGGCCATCTCCACCTCGGCCACGCGGTCGGCGTGCTTACCCACCAGGTGCCGCGCGCCGACATCGCCGGTGATCGCCATCATCTCGGGGATGAACTCGCGCGACCACAGCATCGGGTTGCCCTGCTTGCCGCGGAAGGTGGGCTGGACGATGGCGCGCCCCTCCTCGGGGTCGAAGAGGGCGATCATGCGGTCGATCATCGCGCCGGCGACCAGCGGCATGTCGCCGAGGCAGATCACCACTCCCTCGGCCTCCGGCGGCACCGCGGCGAGCCCGGCCTTCAGGCTGGCCGAGAGCCCCTCCGCATAGTCCGGCGCATGGACGAAGACCACGGGCTTGCCCGAGAGCGCCGCCTCCACCCGCTCATGCTCGTAGCCCGTCACCACCACGACGGGCCTGGCGTGCGAGGCGAGCACGTTGTCGACCACGCGCGCGACCATCGGCACGCCCTTGTCGTCGGCGACCAGCAGCTTGTTCAGCGGCGCCATGCGGCGCGAACGCCCGGCCGCCAGCACCAGCGCCGCCACCCGTCGCCCGCGGCGGGGTGCGAGCGCCGGGGCGGGCACCGCCGGGGCCTCGGCGCGCGGCAGGGGCCGCACCTCGATCTCCTTCAAGAGGCCGCCGACGCCCATGCCCATCACGTCGGCCGGCGTCACCGCGAGGCCGGCGAAGATCCGCTGCAGCACCCAGTCGATGCCGTTCAGCTTCGGCGACTTGGCGCAGCCCGGCAGCACCATGGCCGGGATGTCGTCGATCCGCCCCGTGCAGATCAGGTTCCCCGGATCGACCGGCATGCCGAAATGCTCGATCGTCCCGCCGGCGCGCACGATCGCCGCCGGGCCGACATCGCGCCTGTCCACCACCGCCGAGGCGCCTGCGACGAGCAGCACCTGCGCACCCTGCCGGCGCAGCCGCGCCAGCGCATCGGCGATGGCCGGCGTCTCGTGCCGCACCCGTTCGTGGGGCAGCAGCGTGCCGCAGAGCGCCTCCACGCGGTGGCGCGTCGCCTCCACCGCGCCTTCCATCACGCTCTCCTTCACGCCGGGCAGCTCGGTCAGCACCAGGCCGACCTTGAGCGGGCGGAAGGGATGCACCGCGATCGGCGGCGCGCCGCCGGCCATGTGCTGCCGCGCGATCAGCTCGGCGACGCCGAGGACGGGCCCGGGCACCGAGAAGGGGATCACCTTGATGGTCGCCACCATCTCCTTCGCCGCCACCGGCACGAAGGGGGCGAGGGTCGCAATGGTCAGGCTTTCGTCGAGCGCGTTCAGCCGGTTCACCGCCTGCGGGTTCACCGTCAGCAGCCCCGCCGTCTCGGCGAAGAGGTTGACCCGCCCGGTGGCGGCGCGCGAGCGCGAGAGCAGCGGCCCCATCAGCGCATTCGCCAGCCGGTCCGCGGCCTCGTCCTCCGGCACGTCGCCGGGCTCGAGCCGGGCGGCGATGACCTCGCGGTGCCCCGCGGCCTGGATCGCGGCGAGCATCGCCTGGTCCAGCACCGTGCCCTTCTTCAGCACGCGTCCGGGCAGGCGCATGGTGTGGGCGAGGATGGCGCCGCGCGCCTCCTCGAGCCGGGTCGGGCCGAAGATCATGCGGCGGCCTCCCCGTGCCGGGCCCTCACGCCGCCCGCTCCGCCGGCGCCGCGCGGGTGGCGAGTGCGGCGCCGCGGCGCGCCGCCACGACCTCGGCCAGGATCGAGAGCGCGATCTCGGGCGCCGTCACGGCCTCGATGTTCAGCCCGACGGGGGCGTGGATGCGCGCCATCGCCGCGGCGTCGTGGCCGAGGGCGGCCAGGCGGTCGATGCGCTTGGCGTGCGTCCGCCGGCTGCCGAGCGCGCCGATGTAGAAGGCCGGGGAGCGCAGCGCGACGTCGAGCGCCGGGTCGTCGAGCTTCGGGTCGTGGGTCAGCGTCACCACCGCCGTGCGCGCATCGGGCGCGAGCGCGGCCATGGCGTCGTCGGTCCATTCGTGCACGAGGGTGATGCCGGGGAAGCGGTCGGCGGTCGCCCATGCGCGGCGGGGATCGACCACCACCACGGCGAAGCCCGTCGCCAGCGCCATCGGCACCAGCGCCTGGGCGATGTGCACGGCGCCGACCACGATCAGCCGCAGGGCCGGGTTGTGCGGGTGGACGAACCAGGCGGCGCCGTCCGGCAGCGCGACATTGCCGGCCGCGTCGTCGCGCAGTGCGGCGCGCGCGGCGGCCTCCAGCGCCGGATCGGGCGCAGCATCCTCGGGCCAGAGCAGCTGCGCGCCGTCCGAGAGGCGGGTCAGCAGCGCGACCGGGCGCTTGGCCGCCTGCGCCGCCTGCAGCCGCGCCAGCAGCGCCGGCGTCACGCGAGCTTCTCCACGAAGACCTTCAGCTTGCCGCCGCAGGCGAGCCCGACCTCCCAGGCACGCTCGTCGGAGATGCCGAAGTCGAGCAGCTGCGGGCTGCCGGTGCGCATGGTCTCCTTCGCTGCATCGGCGACCGCGCCCTCGATGCAGCCGCCGGAGACGCTGCCGGCGAGCCGGCCGCTGCCGGTCACGGCCAGGCGCGAGCCGGCCGGGCGGGGCGAGCTGCCCCAGGTCTCGACCACGGTGGCGATGGCGACGCTCTCGCCCTCGGCCACCCAGCGGGCGGCGGTGCCCAGGATGTCCTCGGTGCTTTCGGCGGTGGTGCTCATGCTGCGGTCCTCCGTCCGTGGGTGCTGCCGCTCATGCCCCGAGGCGCCGCGGCGGGGGCGCCGCCCAGGCTCGCCACCAGCGCCCCGAGGCTCGCCAGGTTGTGCACGGGGCGGAACTCGTCGACATGCGGCAGCATCGCCCGGATGCCCTGTGATCTTGGCTGGAAGCCCTCGTAGCGCAACAGGGGATTGAGCCAGACGAGGCGCCGGCAGGAGCGGCGGAGCCGGTCCGTCGCCTCGGCCAGCCCTTTCGCACCCTCGCGATCGAGCCCGTCGGTGATCAGCAGCACCACGGCGCCCTGGCCGAGCACCCGCCGCGCCCAGTGCTTGTTGAAGAGCTCGAGCGCCTCGCCGATGCGCGTCCCCCCCGACCAGTCCGGCACCATGTGGCTGACCAGCTCGAAGGCCACCTCGGCGTCGCGGTGGCGGAGCTGGCGGGTCACGTTGGTCAGCCGGGTGCCGAACAGGAAGGAATGCACCCGGTCGCGGTCGTTGGTGACGGCGTGCAGGAAGTGCAGCAGCACCTGGGCGTAGCGGCTCATGCTGCCGGAGATGTCGCAGAGCGCCACCAGCGGCGGCGGGCGCGTCACGCGGCGGCGGCGCTCGAGGGTGAGGATCTCGCCGCCCTGGCGGAGGCTCGCCTTGATGGTGGCGCGCAGGTCCACCACGGGGCCGGCGGGGTCGGGGCGGAAGCGGCGGGTGCGGCGCTCGTCGAGCGGCAGGACGAGCTTCTTGATCTCCCGCTTCGCCTCGGCGATCTCGGCTGCCGACATGGCCTCGAAATCCATGGTCTGCAGCCGCTCGCGGTCGGAGACCGTGAGCGTCATGTCGACCTCGCGCTTCTCCTCCTCCGGCGGGCGGGGGGCCTGGGGCGGGGAGGGGCTGCGCATGGCCTCGGCGATGCGCCGGGCGGCGGGCGGCGCCTTCTCGCGGCTCTTCATGCCCTCCATCAGCGCCATGGCGGCGGCGTTCCGCCCGGCCTCGGGGTCGCGCCAGAACAGCAGGAAGGCCTGGTCGAAGAGGTCGAAATGCTCGTGGCGGTGCACCATCACGGCGCGCAGCGCGGCATGCACCTGGCGGCGGTCGGCGAGGTCGACGGCCTCGAGCGCCTCCAGCGCTTGCAGCCCCTCGGAGACGCCGACGGGCAGGCCGGTGCGGCGCAGCAGGCGCGTGAAGGCGAGGAGGTTGGCGGCCAGCGCCCCGCCGCCCGCATGCGGCGGGATGGCGAGGCCGGACTTCGGCGGGATCATGCGCCCCTCTCTGCGCCCCCCGCCCGGGCCTGTCGAGCGCGGGCGGCGGGACGGCGCCGCCGCCCTGCCGCCCGGCGCGGCGCCTCAGGCCCGGCGGCGGACCAGGCCGAGCCCGAGCAGCCCGGCGCCGAGCAGCAGCATCGAGGCCGGCTCCGGCACCTCCGCCAGGCTCGCCGGGCCGAAGGCGTAGGGCACCGGCGTCGGGCCGACGAAGGCGGTGAGGTTGCTGATGGTCAGCTGCGCGCCGCCGAAGAAGCTCGGCACCAGGTCGACGCCGACGGTCGGGATCGGGAAGCCCGCCACCACCTCCTGCGTGACGCCGCCGAAGGTGAAGCCGTCGAAGACGCCGTCGAAGAAGAAGACCTCGAGGAAGCCGCCGGCGCCGGTCGCGTCCTGCTGCGTCAGGGTGGTGCTGCCGAGCGTGATGGAGAAGGCGAGGCTTACATCCTCGGCCGGGGTCAGGGAGTCGAAGCTGCCCGCGGGGACGAGCGCGGCGTTGAAGGTGATCGAGCCCGAGACGGTGTCGCCCGCCGCAAGGCCGAAGGGATTGCCGGTGACGGCGAAGCCGAGGGTGCTCGAGAAGGCGATGGTCGTCGCCGCGGCGGGGGCGGCGAGGGCGGTGCTGGCCAGCAGGGCGGCGCCGAGCAGGGCGGCCGGCGCAAGGACGGAGAGGGTGGGGCGGGGCATGGAGGATCCTCGGCAGCGTGTATGCCGCGGGAGACTGCCATGCCCCTGCCGTCCCGTTGGGTGACGGAACCGGGACGCGCTGCGCCGGATTGCCGCGGCTTGCCGGATCGGTGCGTTTCGCCGCGGGCCGGCGCCTCAGCCGCCCTTCGCCTCGGCGACCAGCCGCGCCGCCTCGGCGCCGCGCAGCCTGGCGATGTCGTCCTGGTACTT
>CAYNYQ010000389.1:0-4844 GCA_964401305.1 uncultured Acetobacteraceae bacterium
CCCGGCAATCGCCCAGGACCCATCCAACCCCTGCGCGAGACGCGGCGGACGGGCTAGGCTGCGTGGCATGACCGAGGTGCCGGATCCTGCCCTGTCGGCCTTGCGCCAGGCGGAGGCGCGCATGCTCACGCGGCGGCTGGGCCACGCGGACCCAGCCGGCGCCGTCGCGGAGGCATTGCGGGAGGCCGGCGATGGCCGTGTGCCGCCCGCGCTCGCCGCCGCCGGGGCACGCATCGGCGCCGCGGTCGAGGCGCATGGTACCGGCTTCGCCCCCGGCACCGAGCCCGACTACCACGACCGCCACCACCAGGCGGAGGCGACCCTGGCCATGGGCTGGCTCGCCGGCATGGCGCGGCGGGGCGGGCTGATCGACGCGCATGCCGCCCTGCTCGGCGTGCTCGCCATGGCCGGGCACGACCTGCTGCACGACGGCAACGGCACCGTCGCCCCCGGGACGCTGGAGGCGCGCTCGGCCGATGCCACCCTCGCCCTGCTCCCCGGCCTGCCGGAGCCGGATCGCGCCGAGATCCGGCGGCTGATCCTGCTGACCGACCTGCATGCGCCGGCGCCCGCGGACCTGCTCGGCCGGCTTGCGCGCGAGGCGGATCTCTTCGGCAGCCTGACGCCCTGCCTGGGCTGGCGGCTCAGCGCGGCGCTGGCACGCGAGATCCTTCGCTGCGGCATGAGGGGCGCCGACACCATCGCCACCCATGCCGGCCGCCTGGCCCTGCTGCGCGCCGTGCCGGCGCCGACCGATGCGGCACGCCGGCTCGGGCTCGGCGAGGCCCGCGACATGCAGATCGCGGCCATGGCGGATGCGGGGTCGCCGGCATCCCCGGAGGCGGGCGCGGCGGCGCTCGACCGCCTGCCGCCGGAGGAGGCGCGGCGCCGCTACCGGGCCGCCCTGCGCGCCCGGGGGATGCCCGACCTGCCGGCATGACAGGCACGGCGTATGGCGGCGGGGCACCCGCTGCCGGCGCTCCGCGCGCAGCGAACGGGCTGCCCGTAGGGGGGCCGCGGGTCGATGCCGCGCCTTGATGCAATCCAGGGGGGGGATCGCATGGACGAGGAAGCGCCGCCGCCGCGCAAGCGGATCAAGCTCGCGCTGCAGGGCGGCGGGGCGCATGGCGCCTTCACCTGGGGCGTGCTGGACCGACTGCTGCGCGACGACCGGCTGGAGGTGGAGGCGATCGTCGGCGCCAGCGCGGGCGCGATGAACACCGCCCTGCTCGCGGACGGGCTGGCGGCCGGCGGGTCCGCGCTGGCGCGGGAGATGCTGACCCGCTTCTGGGAGCGGCTGGCATCGCTCGCCACCACGTCCGCGGTGCAGCCTTCGATCCTCGACCACCTGCTCGGCCCGGGCAACATGGACTGGTCGCCGAGCTGGCACGCCGCCGACCTGACGCTGAAGGTCTTCTCGCCCTACCAGTTCAATCCGACCAACGCGAACCCGCTGCTCGACGTCCTCGTCCAGTGTGTCGACTTCGAACGCCTGCGCGCCGCCAAGGCGCCGGCCGCCTTCGTCTGCGCCACCAACGTGCTGAACGGCCGGCTGCGCGTCTTTGAACGGCACGAGATGACCGCCGCCGCCGTGATGGCCTCGGCCTGCCTGCCGCAGCTCTTCCAGGCGGTCGAGGTGGACGGGGCCTGGTACTGGGACGGCGGCTATTCGGGCAACCCGCCGATCTTCCCCGTGATCTACATGGGCGGCTGCCCCGACGTGCTGATCGTGCAGCTCAACCCGATCAACATCCCCGCCGTGCCGCGCGACGTCCGCGGCATCATGGACCGCGTGAACACGCTGGCCTTCAATTCCTCCCTGATGCGCGAGATGCGCATGATCAGGTTCGTCACCGAGCTGATCGACCGCGGCGAGCTGAGCCCGTCGCGCTTCCTCCGCCTCTACGTCCACACCATCGATGCCGAGGCCGAGCTCGCCGCCTACACCGCCTCCTCCAAGCTGAACGCGGAGCCGGGCTTCCTGCACCACCTCTTCGACCTCGGCGTCGCCAAGACGGAGGCCTTCCTCGCCGCGCATTTCGACGATATCGGCGTGCGCTCCTCGACCGACATCGGCGCCAAGTTCTGCTGAGCCGCCGCCCGGGCTTGCCGCAACCGGCGCGCCCCGCCTAGGCTGCGCGCATCCGGACAGCAGGGTCCCGCCGCCGGCGCATCGCAGCGCCGAGGCCGCAGGGACGCATGGAGCACACAAGCATGACCGAGGCATCGGGCACCGGCTTCGGCCGCTTCGGCAGCGGCCAGGCGGTGCGGCGCATCGAGGATCGCGCGCTGCTGGCCGGCGCCGGCAGCTTCACCGACGACGTCGCGCCCGACGGGTTGACGCACCTCGTCTTCCTGCGCTCGCCGCACGCGCATGCCCGCATCCTCGCCGTGGACACGGCGCCGGCGCTGGCGGTACCGGGCGTGCTCGCCGTGATCACCGGTGCGGACCTCGCCGCGGCGGGGGTGCAGCCGATGGGGATCGGCCTTCCCTTCAAGCGGCCGGACGGCTCGCCCCTCGCGGCCCCGCCGCGCCCGATCCTGGCGCAGGACGTGGTGCGCTTCGTCGGCGAGGCCGTCGCCGCCGTCATCGCCGAGAGCCCGGCGGCCGCACGCGACGGGGCGGAGGCGATCGCCGTCGACTATGAGGAACTGCCCGCGGTGGTGGGCCTCGCCGCCGCCGCCGTGCCCGGCGCGCCGCAGGTCTGGCCCGCGGCCGGCGGCAACATCGTGGCGGAGACGCGCTACGGCGACGCGGCGGCGACCGAGGCCGCCTTCCAGGGCGCCGCGCATGTCGTCGCACTCGATCTCGTGAACCAGCGGCTCGCGCCGGTCTCGATGGAGCCGCGCGTCGTGCTGGCGGCCTACGATCCGGGCGCGGACCGCATCACCATCCGCATGAGCACCCAGATGCCGTCCGGCGCGCGCGATGCCGTCGCCAAGGAGATCCTCGGCATCCCGCCCGAGAAGGTGCGCGTGCTGGTCGGCGACGTGGGTGGCGGCTTCGGCATGAAGACCGGCCTCTACCCGGAGGATGCGGTGGTCGCCCTGGCCGCGCGGCAGGTGCGGCGGCCGGTGAAGTGGGCGGCGACGCGGCTCGACGACTTCCTCTCCGCGCTGCATGGCCGCGACACCGAGAGCCGGGCCGAGCTGGCGCTCGACGCCGGCGGCAGGGTGCTCGGCTTCCGGGTGCGCACCCTGGCCAACATGGGCGCCTATCCGCGCAACCCGTCGGTGGCGATCCAGCTGCTGATCGGGCCCTGGGTCTCCACCAGCGTCTACGACATCACCACGATCGACTTCGCCTTCACCGCCGTGCTGACGCATACCGCAACCACCGGGCCCTATCGCGGCGCCGGCCGGCCGGAGGCGATCTACCTGATCGAGCGGCTGATGGACGCCGCTTCGCGCAAGCTCGGCCTCGACCCGGCCGAGCTGCGCCGGCGCAACATGATCGATCCCGGCCGCATGCCCTACCGCAACGCCATGGGCCAGACCTATGACAGCGGCGCCTTCGAGCGGATCCTCGACCAGGGCCTGGCGCTCGCCGACTGGAATGGCTTCGCGGCGCGTGCGGCGGCGTCGACGGCGCGCGGCAGGCTACGCGGCCGGGGCATCGCCACCTTCCTCGAATGGACCGGCGGCAACGTCTTCGAGGAGCGGGTGACGATCGCCGTGAAGGGCGAGGGCGAGATCGAGGTCTACGCCACCACCCAGGCGATGGGCCAGGGCATCGCCACCAGCTATGCGCAGCTCGCGGTCGATGTCCTCGGCGTGCCGATCGAGCGGATCAAGGTGGTCTTCGGCGACAGCGACCGCGGCAGCGGCTTCGGCAGCGCCGGCTCGCGCAGCCTCTTCACCGCCGGCTCCGCGGTGAAGGTCGCCGCCGACAAGACGGTGGACCGGGCGAAGGACCTCGCCTCGGACGTGCTGGAGGCCGCCGCCGCCGACCTCGAATACCGCGACGGCCATATCCAGATCGCCGGCACGGACCGCGGCATCGGCCTCTTCGAGCTCGCCGCGCGGCAGCCCGATGGGCGCATCTTCATCGACAGCACCAGCAGCGTCTCCGGCCCCACCTGGCCCAATGGCTGCCACGTCTGCGAGGTGGAGATCGACCCCGAGACCGGCGAGGTGACGCTGGCCTCCTACGTCTCGGCCAATGATGCCGGGCGGGTGGTGAACCCGCTGATCGTGGAGGGCCAGGTGGTGGGCGGCGCGCTGCAGGGGATCGGCCAGGCGCTTTGCGAGCAGGTCGTCTACGACCCGGAGTCCGGCCAGCCGCTGACCGCGAGCTTCATGGACTACGCGATGCCGCGCGCCGACATGATCGTTGACTTCGCCACCGTGCTCGACCAGTCGATCCCGTGCACGACCAATCCGCTCGGGGTGAAGGGGGTGGGCGAGCTCGGCACCATCGGCGCGACGCCGGCACTGGTGAATGCCGTCGCGGATGCGCTGGCGCGCGGCGGGCGGAGCCAGGCGGCCGATGCGCTGCAGATGCCGTTGACGCCGCCGCGGGTCTGGGCGGCGCTGCGCGGGTAGGTCGCGGCGCGGCGCAACCGCACGCGCGTGGCGCCCGCACCAGGGGCCGTTGGGGCAGCGCCGGCGCGGTCTGGGCGTTCCCTCAGGTGGTCGTACCGCCATCGCCCGGCATCGCCGCGCCGGTGACGAACGAGGCCTCGTCCGGGAGCAGGCCGGGCGCCGCATGCGCGATCCCCGCCGTGCCGGCTGTTGTGGCGCCGCGCCCAGGCCGCGGCCTCAACCGGTCGGGCGCCGCATGAAGGCAGCGAGCGGCACGGCGACGGCGGCGGTGAAGGCCATCAGGTAGAAGGCGTTCACGT
>CAYNYQ010000390.1:0-4842 GCA_964401305.1 uncultured Acetobacteraceae bacterium
CGCCGGCGGCGACGCCTCGGCGGCGGCCGGCGCCCCCTCGAGCGCGGCCAGGTAGGCCCGGCTCCAGGCCGCCGCGGTGCCGCGCCGCACCGCCTCGGCCATCGGGCGCCAGCGCGCCAGGCGCTCCTCCGCCGGCATGGTCAGCGCCGCGTCCAGCGCCTCGGCGATCTCGTCCGGGTCGAGCGGGTTCACCACCAGCGCGCCGGCAAGGTCCTGCGCCGCCCCGGCGAAGCGCGAGAGCACCAGCACGCCGGGATCCTCCGGGTCCTGCGCGGCGACGAATTCCTTGGCCACCAGGTTCATGCCGTCGCGCAGTGGCGTCACCAGCCCGACGCGCGAGACGCGCATGAAGCCGGCCAGGGTGGGCCGGGCGACGGCGCGGGTGATGTAGCGCAGCGGCGTCCAGTCCGGCTCGGCGTGCTGGCCGTTGATGCGCCCCACCCATTCGTCGAGCTCGCGGCGCAGCGCCCGGTACTGCGCGACGTCGCCGCGCGAGACCGGCGCCACCTGCAGGTAGCTGACCTTGCCGCGCTGCCGCGGGAAGCGCGCCAGCAGCTGGGCGTAGCCGGCGAAGCGCTGCGGCAGGCCCTTGGTGTAGTCGAGCCGGTCCACCCCGATCACCAGCGCGCGGCCGATCAGGCTCTGCGCCAGGCGCGAGGCCTCGGGCCCAGCGGCCGCGCGGGCGGCCATGCGGGTGAAGCCCTCGGCATCGATGCCGACGGCGAAGGCGGCGACCCGGGCGGCCGCCTCGGCATGGCCCTCGGCCACCAGCGCCTCGCGCAGATGCGCCGCGTCCTGCTCGGTCTGCACGCCGATCACGTCGTAGGCGGCAAGATCGGCCAGCAGCGCCGCCGAGCGCGGCAGGCCCTGGATCACCGCATGCGGCGGAAAGGGCACGTGCAGGAAGAAGCCGATGCGCTGGCGGCAGCCATGGCCGCGCAGCTCGGCGCCGAGCGGGAAGAGGTGGAAGTCGTGCACCCAGACCAGGTCGTCGGCCCGCAGCAGCGGCGCGAGGGCGGTGGCGAAGGCGGCGTTCACGGCGCGGTAGCCGAGCCAGTCCGCCCGGTCGAAGAGGGCAAGGCCGAGCCGGTAGTGCAGCGTCGGCCAGAGCGTCGCATTGGCGAAGCCCTGGTAGTAGCGGCGATAGTCCTCGGCCCCGAGGTCGAGCGTGGCGAGGGTCAGCCGCCCGTGCTGCGCGATCTGCGGCTCGCGCGCCGTCTCGGCGACCGTCAGGCCCGACCAGCCGAACCAGAGCGCGTCGCGCCGCGCGATCGCCTCGCGGAGCGCGACCGCGAGGCCGCCGGCGGTGGCCGCCCGCTCGCGCGGATTGGGCACCCGGTTGGCGACGATGACGAGCCGCGGCGGCGGCATCAGGCGGAGGCCGCCGGCCGCGCCGCGGCGTGCGCCCCGGCGGCGGCGCCGAGCCACTCCCGCAGCACGGCAGGGGTGCCGAATCCGTCCTGCAGCCGGAAGCCGTGGCCGCCGAGCGCCCGGGCGGCCGCCATGCCCTCCTCGTCGGTGACGTCGTCGCCGATGAAGACCGGCACGCGCCCGGCGAAGGGCGGGCGGTCCATCAGCGTCCGCACCGCCGTGGCCTTGGAGGGGCCGCGCGGGCGGATCTCCCACGCCATGCTCGCCTGCAGCAGGGTGAAGCGCCCGGGCGGCGCCTCGGCCAGGATCCCATCGAGCAGGTGGCGCGCCGCCTCGCCCGCCGCGGCGCCGGCCTGGCGGAAATGCAGCACGAAGCCGTGCGACTTCGGCTCGATCAGCGCCCCGGGGTAGCGGGCGACCCAGGGGTGCGCGCGGGTGATCCACTCGGCCGGGGGGGTCGGCAGGTCGGCGTCCAGCGGCGGCGCGTCCGGATCGGGCCGGATGCTCGCGCCATGGTCGCCGGCCTTGGCGATCGGCACGGGCAGGAAGGCATCGAGGTCGCGCAGCGGCCGTCCGCTGACCACCGCGAGCGCCCCGCCGAGGCTCCGCGCCAGGCCCTGCAGCAGACCGGGCAGCGCCGCCGGGACGCGCACCGCATCGGGCCGCTCCGCGATCTCGACCAGGGTACCGTCGAAGTCGAGGAAGAGGGCGGGATGCGCGATGGCGGGATGGCGCGGCAGCCGCGGGGGCGGCGGCAGGGAGACCATGGGTTCTTCAAGCATGCAGCCACAGGATAGTCGTGATGCTGCCCGAATCACGCCACCATGACGTAACTGTGTGCAATCTGCCGTGTGACGTTTCGACCATTCCCGCCGCACTGACGGGCCGGCGCGCCGCCCGGGCCAGGGCGCGACCCGCGGCGGATGCCGGGCCGGCGCGGCCATCGCCCAGGCGCCGAACCCTCGCGGTGCAGGGCGGCGCCGCGCCGCGGCCTATTGCCGATCCGCCGCATCCGGCGCCGCCGGGCGCGAGAGCCAGAGGGCGAGCGCAGGCGGCAGCACGCCGACGAACAGCCAGTGCGTCAGCGCTTCCGGCCTGCCGAGCCAGCCCAGGTGCCACAGGGTCACGCAGGCCAGCTGCACGACCATCATCCAGGCCACCGACAGCGCGAGGGCGCGGGTGGATGCCGATCGGGCGGAGGGGCGCATGGCACGGTCCGTGGTTGGTTGCAGTCTTCTAAATACAATTTTACGTGAGACTTGGCCAGCCCGCCGCCGCACCCGCGCGCACGGCAGGAGGGCCCGGCGGGGCCTGCAGGCAGGGGCTCCGCGACGGCTGGACCACGGTCCCGCGCCTGCTCTACTGAACGGCGCGCTGCCCCTGTGGCGGAACGGTAGACGCGGCGGACTCAAAATCCGCGGCCGCAAGGCGTGGGAGTTCGAATCTCCCCGGGGGCACCATCCCGCCGGCACCGCCGCCGCGCGGGGAGGCCGCGAGGAGACCGCACCCTGACACCACCGCGCGACGCCGCCGCGGGTGCGCCGCCACCCGGCGATCCGTCGGCCATCGCCCTGCCGGGGGGACTCGAGGGCTTCCTCGGCCCGCGCCGCATCCTCGGCTGGGCCGCCGACCCCGAAGCGCCACCCGGCACGCCGCTCGGGCTGCTGGTCCGGCTGCGCGGGCAGGAGGTGGCGCGGCTGGCCACCGGCGGGCACGGCATGCCGGAGCTCTTCGCCGCCGTGGGCGCGGCGCATGGCTTCCTGCTCGACCTGCCGGCGGGCTACGCGATCGGCGACCTCAGCGGCGGGCGGCTGGGCGTGCATCCGCTGCGCGACGGCCAGCCCCAGGCGCCGCTGCCGGTGCGGCCGCGCCTGGTGGCGCAGGAACAGGCGGCGGCAGGCCATGCCATGCTCGCCCGCGCCGAGGAGGCGCTGGGGGGCAAGGGCCTGGCCGAGATGCTCGCCGTGCTCGGCCGGCCGCAGGGCTTCGGCGCGACCCGGCTCGCGGCGGAGGCGAATGCGGCGCTGGCGGCGGCCATCCCCGGCAACCGGCCGCGCGATGTCGGGCTCAGCCCGCTCTGGTTCCCCGTCGGCCTCCGCTCCGCCGACGGCCAGGTCGTGATGGGGCGCGACGGCCATCTCTTCCTGCTCGCCGGGTCGAATGGCGAGGTCGCCCGGCTGGGCGAGGACCCGGCCCAGCGCGACCGGCTGGTCGAGGCCTGGTGCGCGCGCATCGAGGCGCGGCGGGCGCGCTGCGCGGCGGCGGGGATCCGCTTCGTGCAGCTGATCGTGCCGGAGAAGTCGAGCCTGGTGCCGGACCTGCTGCCGGACCCGGCGCAGGGCGGGCCGAGCCCCGTCCTGCTCGCGCTCGAGGAGGCGGTGGCCGCCGACCCGCGGCTGGCCGCCTGCACCGTCTCGGGCCTCGGCGCCCTGCGCGCGGCGGCCCGCGCCCGGCAGGACCATCCGGCGGCCATGGTGCGACGGCTCGACAGCCATCCCTCCCCGGCCGGCATGCATGCCCTGGCGCGCGCCGTGCTGGCGCGGCTCGGCGCGGCGACGCCCGATCTCGGGACGCGCTTCGTCCGGCCCCGGCTCGGCGACGGCGACCTGCGCGTGCATTTCCTGCCCGAGCCCTGCTTCGAGGAGGTGCCGCATGCGCCGGACCGCGCCCTCGCCCGCTTCGGCGCCGAGCCCGCGCTGGTCGAGGCGCATGTGCCCGAGCATGGCGGCCATGTCGGCCGGTGGGAGCTGGCGCGGACCGCCGGCGCCCCTTCCCCGGCGCGGCTGCTGGCCTTCGGCAATTCCGTGTGCGGCACCGTCGCGGCACGGCAGAACCTGCTCTCGGGTTGGCTCGCCCGCTGGTTCGCCGAGTACCGCTTCCACTGGCAGCCCGAGCTGGACTGGGCCGCGGTGGAGGCCAGCCGGCCCGACATCGTGCTCTGCCAGACCGTGGAGCGCTTCATGGGCCGCGTGCCGGAGGCCTGAGCAGGGCGGATGGGTCCGGACGCTGCCATGCCCTCGCTGGACAAGGGGGGCGCTTCACGCCAAGAGGCGCGCCCCAGCCCGTGATCGCTCCGGGCGCCTACGTCCGGAGCGCGAATCGCCGGCTCGACCCCGTCCGGTGCGGCGGCGCCCGTCACGACCCGGGCGCGGCCGGCCCGGCAAGCCGCATGACCGGAGGTCCGCCATGAGCTCGGCGTTCGACCGCATCGCCGCCATCATCGCCGAGACCAGCGGCGTCGATCGCGACAAGATCACGCCCGACAGCCACGTCATCAGGGACCTCGAGATCGACAGCCTCGACTTCCTCGACATCGTCTTCGCCATCGACAAGGAGTTCGGCATCAAGGTGCCGGTCGAGGCCTGGACGCAGGAGGTCAACAACGGGGCGGCGCCGGCCGAGCAGTACTTCGTGATGGAGAACCTGGCCAAGCGCATCGAGGAGCTGGTCGCCGCCAAGGCCGGCGGCTGA
>CAYNYQ010000391.1:0-4838 GCA_964401305.1 uncultured Acetobacteraceae bacterium
ACGGGTGGCGGCGGCGCTGCCCGCGGCCGCGCTGCTCGGCGTGGCGCTGGCCGGCTGGCACGCGGCGCGGCAGCCGCCGATGCCCGAGCTGCCGCGCGGCGCCACGATCCTCGAGGGCACGGTGCTGCGCGTCGATCCGCTGCCCGAGGGGCGGCGCATCACGCTGGGATCGCCGCGGCTTGATGGCGGGGCGCCGCTGGCGCGGCAGGTCCGCATCCGGCTGCGCAAGGAGGACCCGGCCGAGCCGCGGCCTGGCGACGGGCTCGTCGTCCGCGCCCTGGTCCGCGCGCCGGCGCCGCCCGCCTACCCGGGCGCCTGGGATTTCCAGCGCGTCGCCTGGTTCTCGGGGCTGGCCGGCAGCGGCTTCGCCATCGGCCCCGCCACCGTCCGGCCCGACCCGGAGGGCCGCGCCCCCCCCTTCGCCGGCCTGCGCGGCACGATCGAGGCGCGCGTCGCCGCCGCCCTGCCCGGCCCGGAAACCGCGGGCCCGGCCCGCGCGAGCCCCGAGGGCGCCATCGCCGCCGCCCTCATCGCCGGCGGGCAGAGCGCGATCCCGCCCGCTGACCTCGCGGCGATGCGCGATTCCGGCCTCGCCCACATCCTCTCCGTCTCGGGGATGCACATCGCCATCGTCATGGGCCTGGTCTTCGGCCTGCTGCGCTTCCTGCTGGCGGCAGTCCCGCCGCTGGCGCTGCGCCTGCCGGTGAAGGCCCTGGCGGCGGTGGCGGCGCTGGCGGCGGGCGGCTTCTACATGCTGCTGACCGGCACCCAGGTGCCGATGCAGCGCAGCTTCGCCATGGCCGCGCTGGCGACGATCGCGCTGCTCGCCGGGCGGCGGGCGCTGACCTTCCGCGCCTGGGCGCTGGCCGTCGCCGTGGTGCTGGCGATCGAGCCGGTGGCGCTGCTCGGCCCGAGCTTCCAGATGAGCTTCGCCGCCGTGCTGGCGCTGATCGCCGGCTGGCAGGCGCTGCGGCCGCATCTGGCCGGGCGGCAGCGCAGCGCCGGCCTCGGCGAGCGCACGGCGCTGCTGCTGCTCGGCCTCGTGGCGACCTCGGTGCTGGCCGGCCTCGCCACCGCCCCCTACGCGCTGCACCATTTCGGCCGGGTGCAGCTCTACGGCGTGGTGGCGAATGCGCTTGCGGCGCCGATCGTCTCCGTCGTGGTGATGCCGGCGGGGATGGCGGCGGCGGCGCTGATGCCGCTCGGGCTCGAGCAGCCGGCGCTGACGGTGATGGGCTGGGGCATCCTCGGCATGCTGGCGGTGGCGCGCTGGGTGGCCGCCTGGCCGGGCGCGGCCTTCACGGTGGCGCCGATCCCGGCCTGGTCGCTGGCGCCGGTGACGGCGGGCATCCTGCTGCTCTGCCTGCTGCGCGGCCGGACGCGGCTGCTGGGCCTGGTGCTGGCCACGGGCGGCATGGCGGCCGGGCTGCTGCTGGCGCGGCCGCCCGACCTGCTGGTCTCGGCCGATGGGCGGCTGATCGCGGCGCGGCTCAACGGCACGGTGCACCTGCAGCGGCTCTCCGGCGCCTCCGCGCTGACCCGCGATTCCTGGCTGCGGCTCTGGGGCGTGGCGGCGGCGGAGCGCTTCCCCGAGCGCGGCGAGGCGGCGGCGGGCGCGCTGGCCTGCACGCCGGGCGCCTGTGTGCTCCGCGCCGCCCCCGAGGCGCCGCCCGTGGTGCTGCTGCGCGGCGACCCGCCGGCCGAGGCCTGCCGCACGGCGGCGCTGGTGGTCTCGGCCGAGCCGGTGCGTGGGCGCTGCGGCGCCGCGGTGGTGGATCGCTTCGCGGTCTGGCGCAACGGGGCGCATGCGGTCTGGCTGACGCCGGCCGGGCCGGTGGTGGTGAGCGACCGCGCCTGGCGCGGCGCCCGGCCCTGGGTGCCGCCGCTGCCGGTGCCGCGCGGCGCCGCCACGCCGCGGGAGCCGCCGGCGGCGGTGGAGTGAGCCGCTTGCGCCGCCCCGCCCGCCCGCGCTAGCGTGCCGCCATGGTCAGGACCCGACCCGCCACCGCGCGATTTTGGTACCGCTGGTACGCACCGGCGGCCTAGGACTCGCGCACCCCGCAGAGCACCCCGAAGCCGCCACACGCTGGCGGCTTTCGTGTCTCCGGGACCTGACCCGACCCTCCCATGGCACGACGGACCGGCAGCAGGGCGGCCAGACCCGGAAGGCCCATCCCATGTCCCGCACCGAGTTCGACTTCGACGTCGTCGGCGGCCCCGCCCCGCGCCCGCCGCGCCCGGCCCCCGCGCCGCAGCCGCCCGCCCCTGCCGGCAAGCCGGCCGGCGACGGCAAGTGAGTCCGGGGCACGCCGGCTCCGGGCGAGGCGCGGCGGCACAGCCTGCGCTTGACCCGCCGCGCCGCCCCATCGAAAGTCGGCACCCATGATCCTGCTGATCGACAACTACGACAGCTTTACCTTCAATCTCTATCACTTCCTGGGTGATCTTGGGGTGGAGGTTGAAGTCCGGCGCAACGATGCGCTGACCAGCCAGGAGGCGCTGGCCATGCGCCCGGAGGCGATCGTCCTCTCCCCGGGCCCCTGCACGCCGAACGAGGCCGGCATCTGCCTGCCGCTGATCGGCGCCGCGGCGGCCGCGCGGGTGCCGCTGCTCGGCGTCTGCCTCGGCCACCAGGCGATCGGCCAGGCCTTCGGCGGCACGGTGGTGCGCGCCCCTGCCCCGGTGCACGGCAAGGTCTGGGAGGTCCACCACGCCGGCACCGACCTCTTCGCCGGCCTGCCCAGCCCCTTCGCGGCGACGCGCTACCACTCCCTCGTCGTGCGGCGGGAGGACATGCCGCCGGCGCTGCGCGTCACCGCCTGGACCGAGGACGGGCTGGTCATGGGCCTCGCCCACACGGAGTTGCCGATCTGGGGCGTGCAGTTCCACCCCGAGAGCATCGCCAGCCGGCACGGCCACGACCTGCTGCGCAACTTCCTCGGTCTCGCCGGCGTGCCAGCGGAGGCTCTCGCCGGCGTGCCGGCAGGGGCCCGCGGCGCCGCGGTGCCGGCCTGATGGGCGACGGGCTGAAGCCCATCCTGGCCCGCCTCGCCGCCGGCGAGCGCCTGGCCGAGAGCGAGGCCGAGGCCGCCTTCGCCGTCATCATGGCCGGCGAGGCGACGCCGGCGCAGATCGCCGGCCTCCTGATGGCCATGCGCGTGCGCGGCGAGACGGTGGCGGAGATCACCGGCGCCGTCCGCGCCATGCGCGCCCGGATGGTGGCGATCGAGGCACCCGCCGATGCGATGGACATCGTCGGCACCGGCGGGGATGCCTCGGGCAGCCTCAACATCTCGACCGCGGCGGCGCTGGTCGTCGCCGGCTGCGGCGTGCCGGTCGCGAAGCACGGCAACCGCGCGCTCTCCTCCCGCTCCGGGGCGGCGGATGCGCTGGCCGCGCTCGGCGTGAACCTCGAGGTGCCGCTGGAGCGGCTGGAAGGCGCGCTGACCGAGGCGGGGATGGTCTTCCTCTGGGCGCCGCGCCACCACGCCTCGATGCGCCACGCGACCGGGCCGCGGATGGAGCTCGGCACCCGCACCATCTTCAACCTGCTGGGGCCGCTGGCCAACCCGGCGCGCGTGCGGCGCCAGCTGACCGGCGCCTTCAGCCCGGCCTGGCTCCGGCCCATGGCGGAGACGCTCGCGCGCCTCGGCACCGAGCGCGCCTGGGTGGTGCATGGCCAGGGCCTCGATGAGATCGCGCTCTCGGGCGAGACGCAGGTGGTGGCGCTGGAGGACGGCGCGATCCGCGAGTTCAGCATCGCGCCGGAGGATGCCGGCCTCCGCCGTGCCCCGCCCGAGGCGATCCGCGGCGGGGAGCCGGCCGAGAACGCCGCGGCGCTCGGGGCGTTGCTGGCGGGCCAGCCGGGACCCTACCGCGACATCGTGCTGCTGAATGCCGCCGCCGCCCTGATCGTCGCCGAGCGCGCCGCCGACCTGCGCGGCGGGGCGGAGATCGCGGCGCGGGCCATCGATTCCGGCGCCGCCGCCGCCGTGCTGGAGCGGCTGCGCCACGCCACCGCCGACGAGGCGGCCGCCACCGCCGCCCGCGAGGCGCCGCGGTGAGCGGGCCGCAGATGCAGGGAAGGTCCCGATGAACGCGCCGCACATCCTCGCGCCCGAGACGCCGGCCCTGCCGGACACGCTGGCGCGCATCCTGGCCGACAAGTACGAGGAGGTGCGCGAGCGCGCCGCCGCCACGCCCCTGGCCGAGGCCGAGCGTGAGGCCCGCCAGGCATCGCCGCCGCGCGACTTCACCACCGCGCTCTGCAACGCCGTGGGCGAGGGCCGGGTCGGGCTGATCGCCGAGATCAAGCGCGCCTCGCCCTCCGGCGGGCTGATCCGCGACCCCTTCGACCCCGCCGCGCTCGCCGCGGCCTATGAGGCGGGCGGCGCCACCTGCCTCTCCGTGCTGACCGACACGCCGTATTTCCAGGGCACGGCCGAGCACCTGAAGGCCGCCCGCGCCGCCTGCGCCCTGCCGGTGCTGCGCAAGGACTTCATGGTGCACCCCTGGCAGGTCTTCGAGGCGCGCGCGATGGGCGCGGACGCGATCCTGCTGATCCTCGCCGCGCTGACCGACGAGCAGGCGCACGAGCTGGAAGAGGTGGCGCGCTCGCTCGACATGGCGGTGCTGGCCGAGGTGCACGACCGCCGCGAGCTGGAGCGCGCGCTCGGCCTGCAGACCAGGCTGATCGGGGTGAACAACCGCAACCTGCGCAGCCTGACGACCGACCTCGGCGTCTCCGACGCGCTGGTGCCGCTGATCCCGGCCGACCGCATCCCGGTGGGCGAGAGCGGCATCCGCACGCCCGAGGACGTGCGGCGCATGGCCGCCGC
>CAYNYQ010000392.1:0-4779 GCA_964401305.1 uncultured Acetobacteraceae bacterium
GGCGGCGCATGGCGGGCTCCGGCAGGGGGACGGCGCCGCCGGGTGCGGCGACCTCGCCCGCCGCATGGTGACACGAAACCGCGCGGCGCGGTCCCGCCCCGCGCCGCGCCCTGGCCGCGCCCGGCGCCGCGACCCATCTGCAGCGGGTCGGCGAGGGCTCCGCGCTGCGCCGGCGAACCGGGTCGGGGCGGCCGCCGTTGTCGCCACGAAGGGGCAGGGGCCATGCGCCGCATCGCTGTCGTCATCAACGCACGCTCCGGCGGCCTGATCGGGCGCGAGCGCGCCGCCGAGGAGGTGGCGGAGCGGCTGGAGGCCGCCGGCCTCGACGCCGTCATCATCCATGAGAGCGAGGAGCCGGACCTGCTCGCCCGGCTCGACCGCGCCATGGCGGCGGGGGCGGATGCGGTGATCGTCGGCGGCGGCGATGGCAGCATCGCCGCGGCGGCGCAGCGCCTGGCGGGCACGGAGACCGCGCTCGGCATCCTGCCCTGCGGCACGATGAACCTGCTGGCCAAGGACCTGCGCATCCCGCTCGACCTCGACGAGGCCGCGGCGACCCTGGCCCGGGGCGAGGTGCGGGCGATCGACGTCGCCGAGGTCAACGGCCATGTCTTCCTCTGCAACTCCGTCATCGGCCTGCCCGCCGCCATCGGCCGGCACCGGGAGCGCCATCGCGGCGAGGGCGGCATCGGCGCGCGGCTGCGGCTGGCCGTGGCGGCGCTGCGCACCATGATCGGCTATCCGCCGCTCCGGCTCTCGATCGCGGTGGGGGAGGGGGCGCGGCCGCGCACCGTCTATGCCCGGGCGCTGATGGTGGCGAACAACGCCTATGCCGAGGGGCTCGGCCAGCTCTTCACCCGCGCGCGGCTCGACCGGGGGGAGCTGGTGCTCTACCTCGCGCACCGCTTCGGGCCGTGGTGGGCGGTGCGCATGCTGCTGGCGATGGCGCTCGGCGCCTGGCGCCGCAGCGCCGACCTCGACGAGCGCGCCGCGACCAGCTTCACCATCGCCAGCCGCCGCCGCGTGCTCCGCGTCATGAACGACGGCGAGGGGGTGCTGCTGGCCCCGCCGCTGCGCTACGCCATCCGCCCGCAGGCGCTGAAGGTGATCCTGCCGGTGGAGGCGCTGGTGGAGGACGAGCCCGAGACGGCGCCGGCGCCCGATGCCGGCCGCCCCGATCCGCGCCACGCGCCGGCGGCGCCCGCCGCGCGCGGCTGAGCGGCATGCACCACATCGCGCATCTCTCCGACCTGCATTTCGGGTCCGAGGACCCGGCGATCGTGGCGGCGCTGACGGCGGTGCTGAACGCCGACCCGCCCGACCTGGTGGCGATCAGCGGCGACCTGACGCTCGGCGCCCGCAACCGCGAATTCGCGGCGGCGCGGGCCTTCATCGACGGGCTGCGCGCGCCGGTGCTGGCGGTGCCGGGCAACCACGACATCACGCCCTATCGGCTCGACGAGCGTTTCCTCGACCCCTATCGGCGCTGGCGCCGGCACATCGCGGCGGAGACCGAGCCGGTCTTCCAGGATGCGCGCATCGGCGTGGTCGGGCTGAACACGGCGCGGCGCGGCGGGCTCTACCTCGACTGGTCGCGCGGGCGGGTCGACCCGGTGCGGCTGGCGCGCTGCGAGGCGCGGCTCGGGGCGCTGCCGCCGGCCCTGCTGCGCATCGTGGTGGCGCATCATCCCTTCCTCGCCCCGCGCGCGGCGCCGGGGACGCGGGTGGTGGGCGGGGCGGCCGCGGCGCTGGCGGCCTTCGCCCGGCAGCGGGTGCGGCTGGTGCTCTCCGGCCACCTGCATGTGGGCGATGTCTCGAACCCGCTGCCCGGCGCCGCGCCCGGCCATGCCGAGGCGGAGGGCGAGCTCAACATCGTGCTGGCCGCCACCGCGACCTCCCGCCGCCTGCGCGGCGAGCCCAACGCCTTCAACGAGATCCGCGTGCGGCCGGATGGCAGCACGCGGGTCCATGCGCGGGCCTGGGATGGGGCGCGCTGGGCGCCGATCCCGGCGACCGAGGTGCACGCGGCGCCGCCCTCGGCCTGACGGCGCGCGCTGGTGCGGCGGGCCCGCGGGGCGCAGGATCCGCCGCGTGCCGCCGGGCAAGCGGGGAGGGGCGCGATGGCGGGGCAGGAACCAGGGCCGGAGCGTGCGGAACGCCGGCGCCCGGCGCGCGTTGACGGCGCAACGATGCCACGCACGCCCGCCGCCGATCCGCTGGCGCCCTACCGGGCCAGGCGCGACTTCGCCCGCAGCGCGGAGCCCGAGGGGCGGCTCGGCCCCGCCCTCGGCCAGGGGCGCTTCGTCGTGCAGAAGCACGCGGCGCGGCGCGTGCATTTCGACCTGCGGCTAGAGCTCGACGGGGTGCTGAAGTCCTGGGCGGTGACGCGCGGCCCGTCGCTCGACCCGGCGGACCGGCGCCTCGCGGTCGAGGTGGAGGACCATCCGCTCGACTACGCCGGCTTCGAGGGCGTGATCGAGGAAGGCTATGGCGCCGGCAGCGTCATGGTCTGGGACGCGGGGCGGTGGGAGCCCGACCCGGCCACGCCGGACGCCGCGGCGGCGCTGGCGAGGGGGAACCTGAAATTCGTGCTGCACGGGCAGCGGCTGCAGGGCGGCTGGGACCTGGTGCGGATGAAGCCCCGGCCCAAGGAGCGGCAGCCGCAATGGCTGCTGATCAAGCGGCGCGACGCGGCGGCGCGGCCCGGCGAGGGCGCGCGGCTGGCCGAGGAGGCGACCACCTCCCTCGCCTCGGGCCGGACCATGGAGCAGATCGCGGCGGGCCTGCCGCCGCCGGCGAAGGGGCGGCGTGCGCCGGGCGGCAAGGCCGCGACGGCGAGGGACCCGCCCCCGCCGCGCGGCCGGGCGGGGGTGGCGCCGGGGAGGGCCTCCAAGCGGGGCGCGGGGCGCGGCGCGGACACCGCCGCCCCGAAGGCCGCAGGCGGCTTCGTCCCACCCATGCTCTGCCGCCTGGTCGAGGCGCCGCCGCAGGGCGAGGGCTGGCTGCACGAGATCAAGCTCGACGGCTACCGCATCGAGGCGATCGTCGCCGGCGGCACGGCGCGGCTGCTGACGCGCAACGGCCATGACTGGACCACGCGCTTCCCCGAGACCACGGCGGCACTCTCCGCGCTGCCGGACTGCGTGCTGGACGGCGAGCTCGTCGCCACCGATGCCGAGGGCAACCCCGATTTCGCCGCGCTGCAATCGGCGATCGAGCGCGGCGCGACCGCGGACCTGGTCTACTGGGCCTTCGACCTGCCGGCGCTGCGGGGTGCGGACCTCCGCGACCGGCCGCTGACCGAGCGCAAGGCGGCATTGGCGCGGCTTCTGGCGCGGCCGCCCGCCGGCATCCGGCTGGTGGAAGCCTTCGCGCAGCCCGGCGAGGCGGTGCTGCGCTCGGCCTGCCGGCTCGGGCTCGAGGGCATCGTCTCGAAGCGCGCCGCCTCCCCCTATCGGCCCGGCGATCGCGGCGGCGACTGGGTGAAGGCGAAGTGCCGCGGCAGCGACGAGTTCGTCATCATCGGCCACGGCACCGGCGCGAAGGGGCGGATGACGCTGCTGCTCGGCGCCTGGCGGCAGGGACGGCTGGTGCCTCTGGGGCGCGTCGGCGCCGGCATCGGCGCACGGGAGGAGGCGCTGCTGCGCCGTCGCCTGGCGCCGCTGGAGCGCGCGACCCCGGCGCTGACCGGGCCGCCCCCCGCGGACCGGCGCGGCGCCACCTGGGTGGAGCCCGAGCTCGTCGCCGCCATCGACCATGCCGGCTGGACCGAGGAGGGCAGGCTGCGCCAGGCCTCCTTCAAGGGCCTGCGCGAGGACAAGCCGGCCGCCGCGGTCGGCCTGCCGCGCCCGGGCGAGGATCCGCCGGACCCGCCGCCGGCGGGGAAGGCGCCGCCACGGGTGACGCTGAGCCACCCCGACAAGCTGCTGTGGCCCGAGGAGGGACTGACCAAGCAGGCGCTCGCCGACTACTACCGCGCCGTGGCGCCGCAGCTGCTGCGCCATGTCGGCGGCCGCCCGGTCTCGCTGCTGCGCGCGCCCGACGGCATCGCGGCGCAGACCTTCTTCCAGCGCCACGCCATGCCAGGGATGTCGCCCCTGGTGCGGCGCGTGCCGGTGCCGGGCGAGGCCCGCCCCTACGTCATGGTCGACAGCGCCGAGGGGCTGCTGGCGCTGGCGCAGATCGCGGTGCTCGAGCTGCACCCCTGGGGCGCGCGCGCCGAGGATTTGGAACGCCCGGACCGCCTCGTCTTCGACCTAGACCCCGCGCCGGCGCTCGGCTGGGAGAGGGTGGTGGCGGCGGCGCAGGCGATGCGCGAGCGGCTGGAGCGGCTCGGCCTCGGTGCCTTCTGCAAGACGACGGGGGGCAAGGGGCTGCATGTCGTCGTGCCGCTGCTTCCCCGCGCCGGCTGGGCGGAGGCGAAGGCCTTCTGCCGTGCCTTCTGCGCGTTGATGGAGGCCGATGCGAAGGACGCCTACACCACGGTGCTGAGCAAGCGGGCGCGCGTGGGGAAGATCTTCCTCGACTATCTGCGCAACGACCGCAGTGCGACGGCGGTCGCCGCCTGGTCGCCGCGGGCGCGGCCCGGCGCGCCGGTGGCGATGCCGGTGGCCTGGCGCGAGGTGACGGCGCGGCTCGACCCGCGGGCCTTCGATCTGCGCAGCGCGCCGGCGCGGCTCCGGCGTGCCGATCCCTGGGCGGATTTCGAGGCCGCGGCGCGTCCGCTGCCGGCCCTGGGCTGAGCGCCCGCGTCAGCGGCTGGCGCGGCGCCGGGGCGGG
>CAYNYQ010000393.1:0-3526 GCA_964401305.1 uncultured Acetobacteraceae bacterium
GCGGCCGCCCGCCGAGCAGCGGGTCGGCGAGCAGGCGGTCCCAGAGCTCGCGCGTCGTGCGCGAGGCGACGGCGCAATCGACGGCGAGCCAGCCGCCGCCATGCTCGAGAAACCAGATGTTCACATGACCCGGCGGGAAGGGCAGTGGCATGCGGGCACGCAGCAGCCCGGGCTGCAGCAGGCGGAGCTCGCCAGGCGCGGGCGCCTCCGCGGGGACGGGGCGCGACGCCGCCGCGATGGCGGGAAGGGGCGGCGGCGCAGCGTCGTCGGCAGAGGGTGGGACGGACATCGGCATGGGGCTCCGGCTGCGGGTCCGGCATCGGGCACCGGGGGCGCCAGACTACAAGAGCGCCACGCGAAAGCGAGACGAGGCGGCGCACGACCCGACGTGCTGCCAGCTGGCTCGCCGGCCGAACGATCCGCGGAGCCAGTGCACGAAGCACCGTTCGGTCCAAACTGTCGCGCCGCGCTGCATTCCGGCAGCGATTTGCGACGATGCAACGGGGCACCCGAAAGCCGCCCGGATTGCAGATGCATGCTTGCCCGCAACCGGGCTGCGCGGTAACTCCCGTGCGAGTTGGGGACGCCGAACACAATCAAAACGAGCATGCGTACGCCTGTGCTCCTGGTGGCGTGAGCACCGTGAGGTGCTTGCCGCCGTCGCACCGCGGCGACGCAGGCAACAACGCATCGGCTTGGACGACACGCCGCAGCCGGGACCAGCGGCGTGGGGCACCAACGCGTGAAGGCGAGAAGGTCGTATCGATGATCAGGCTGGGCGTCAGCATCTTCCCCAACCCGACCGGCAAGCAGAACCCGATCTTCCATTCCGGCTGGTCGGCAACGGATCCGGGCGGCTTCGTCTGGATCGAGGGCGCGTCAGCCGAGCTGCTGATGGACATGCCGCCGGTGCTGAGCGACGTCGTCCTCGACCTCGATTGCTTCCCCGTGGAGCTGAGCGCACCCTCGCCGCAGCGGCTGATGGTCTTCGCCAACGGCCTCTTCGTCGGTGCGAAGCTGCTGCGCGAGCGCAGCACGCTGTGCTTCGCCGTCGCCCGCGACCTGGTGGCGACGCGGCAGCTGCGCCTCTCGCTGGTGCCGGGCATGATCGAGATCCCGAAGCTGGCGGGGCGCAACGCGGACGAGCGCGCGCTCTCCGTCGGCGTCTTCTCCGCCGTGCTGCGCAACGCCACCTGACCGACCGAGGAGGGGCCCGACCGGTGTCCGCATCCGCCAGCCTGCAGCGCGCAGGCGCCCAGCACGGTGCGCACAGGGGCGCGCCACCGGTCGTCACCCTCGACGTCGCCACCGGGCGGCGCATCAGCGGCTGGGCCTTCGACCCTGCCGCCCCGGACCGGCATGTCCGGCTCAGCCTCTACAACGGGCCGGACCACCTGGTCAGCTTCCTCGCCAGCAATTTCAGGCCCGACCTGCGCGAGGCCGGCATGGGCAATGGCGAGCACGGCTTCGCGCTGATGATCCCGCCGCACATCGCCGACCGCGAGGTGCTGGACCTGCGGCTGGTGGACGAGGAGAGCGGCACCGAGCTCGTCGCCGTCTCCGTCACCAGTGCCGACGAGCGGTTCAACGCGCTGCGCGAAGGGCTGCTCGGCAACCTGCCGCATTTCCTGGCCGGCATCGAGGACCCGCAGGAACGGTTGCGCTGGACCCAGCTCTACCTGCCCGTGCTGATGAGCGCGACGACGCGCACCTATCTCGAGATGCGCTCGCTGCTCGAGAGCGTGGCGGCGGCGCACCGCGCCGTGGGGGAGCCGCCGCCACCCGACAACCTGCCCTTCGACCGCGTGGTGGAGAGCGTCGTCGGCCGCTTCCCCGTCCTGAACGTGCCGCGGGTCGAGGGACGGCCCGACGTCTCCATCATCATCCCCGTCTACAACAAGTTCGAGTTCACCTACGACTGCGTCAAGTCGCTGCTGGAGACGCGAACCGACCTCACCTACGAGGTCATCATCGTCGACGACCGCTCCTCGGACGAGACGCTGCTGGCGCCCATGCTGCTGGCCGGCGCCAACGTTCTGCGCAACGAGAAGAACCTCGGCTTCGTGCTGGGCTGCAACCGCGGCGCGGCGGCGGCGCGCGGCGAGTACCTGTTCTTCCTCAACAACGACACCAAGCTGCACGACTTCACGCTGGATGCGCTGGTGGATGCCTTCCGCCTGCACGAGCGGATCGGCATCGCCGGCTCGAAGCTGCTGTTCGGCGACGGCAAGCTGCAGGAGGCGGGCGGCATCATCTGGCGCCTCGGCGACGGCTGGAACTACGGCCGCGGCCAGGACCCGACCGACCCGCGCTTCAACTACCTGCGCGACACCGACTACGTCTCGGGCGCGGCGCTGATGATCCCCCGCGCGATCTGGGACCAGGTGGGCGGCTTCGACCCCGACCTGGCGCCGGGCTACTACGAGGACACCGACCTCGCCTTCCGCGTGCGCGCCGCCGGCTTCCGCACGGTCTACCAGCCGCGTTCGGTGGTCACGCACTTCGAGGGCGTCAGCAGCGGCACCGACCTCACGCAGGGCATGAAGCGCTACCAGGTGGTCAACGGCCGCAAGTTCTTCATGCGCTGGAAGAACGTGCTGGCGAACCACCGCCTGAACGGCGTCGAGCCCGAGCGCGAGAAGGACCGCTTCGCGAAGTTCCGCGTGCTCTTCGTGGACGCCACCACGCCGACGCCGCGCGAGGATGCAGGTTCGAACGCTGCGCTGACCCATATGCGCGCGATCCAGGCGCTGGGCGGCAAGGTCACCTTCGTCCCCTCCGACAACATGACCCATCTCGGGACGATCAGCGCCGACCTGCAGGACCTCGGCATCGAGTTCCTGCACCATCCCTGGTTCTGGTCGGTCGAGGAGGTGCTGCGCAAGCGCGCCAACGAGTTCGACGTCATCTACCTGCACCGCTTCGACGTCGCCGCGCGCTACCTGGCGACCTGCCGCGCCTTCGCACCGCGCGCGCGCATCGTCTACAACGTGGCGGACCTGCATTTCCTCCGCCTCGAGCGCGAGCGGGCCGTCGGCGCCGCGGGCGCGATGGCCGAGGCCGAGGTCGCCGCGGTGCGCAACCAGGAGCTCGGCGCGATCCGCGCGGCCGACCGCGTGATCGTGCATTCCGACGTCGAGGCCGAGATCCTGCGCGGCCACGGCATCGGCCATGTCAGCGTCATCCCCTGGGTGATGGAGGGTCGCCCCGGCCCGGTTCCGCTGACCCAGCGCCGCGCCATCGGCTTCCTCGGCGGCTTCGGCCACCCGCCCAATGCCGACGCGGTGCAGTGGTTCGTCGCCGAGATCTGGCCGCTGGTGCGCGCGCGCGTGCCCGGCGCGGAGTTCCGCATCTACGGCGCGAAGATGCCGGCCGAGATCCGCGCGCTGGACCGCGTGCCGGGGGTGCGGCCGATCGGCTTCGTCGAGCGCGTCGCCGATGCCTTCGACGCGATGCGGGTCAGCGTCGCGCCGCTGCGCTACGGCGCCGGGCTGAAGGGCAAGGTGGGCGAGAGCCTGGCGCATGG
>CAYNYQ010000393.1:3626-4759 GCA_964401305.1 uncultured Acetobacteraceae bacterium
GCCGACCGCGACTACCGCCGCGCCTGCGAGGAATGGAACGAGGCGCTGCGCGAGACGCTGGCCTGGCGCGACCGGCTGCCGATCCATGTGCTCGAGTACGAGGATTTCTTCGCCGGGCGCGGCGATGTCGGCGCACTCGCCGCCTTCACCGGGCTCGACGCCGGGATCCTCGGGCGGCGCTACCGCGCCGTGGTCGGCCACCAGGAGCAGCGCCCCTCGACCCGGCCGGATGCGCTGAGCGCCGAGCAGAAGCGCCACATCTCCCTCGCCGCCGATTTCGAGGCCTATCGCGGCCTGCTCGGCGCGCCGCCGCCCGCCACGCCGCAGCGTCGCGCCGCGGCGGCCGGCCCGCAGGCCATCACGCCCGACGCCGCCACGCCCGACGCCGCCGCGGCACCGCCGGCGGCACTGCGCGGCCGCAAGGATGTCGAGGACGCGCCGCTCTTCGACTACCAGCACTTCCAGCCGACGGGCACGCGCAAATGGTTCCGCGGCCCGGCGCGGCCGCTGCCGCCCGAGGGCCCCTTCATCGCCTGCCTCGGCGCCGCCTCCGCCTTCGGCCGCTTCGTCGAGACGCCCTATGCCGCGCTGCTCGAGGCGCGTCTCGGCCTGCCCTGCGTCAACCTCGGCCATGGCGGCGCGCGCGCGCCCTTCTACCTGCGCGACCAGGCGCTGATGGACATGCTGAACCGGGCGAGCCTCGTCGTGGTGGAGATGTTCTCCGGCCGCGGCACCGCGACGCCGGAGATCGAGAACCAGGGCGACGCCTCCGCCTTCGTGCGCTGGCGCGGCGCGGCCGGGGGCTTCACCTTCGCCGACCGCTTCTTCACCGAGGCGCTGAAGGCCCGCCCCGCCGCCGAGATGGTGGCGCTGCGCGACGCGATCCGCACCGCCTACGTGGCGGAGATGCGCGCGCTGCTCGGGGCGCTTCGCGTGCCGAGGCTGCTCTTCTACTTCTCGCAGCGCGCGCCCGAGGCGCCCTTCGGCCTGGACTCGCGGGAGAGCTTCATGGGGCTCTTCCCGCACTTCGTCGATCGCGGCGTGGTGGACGCGCTGCGGCCGCTCGCGACCGAGTATTGCGAGTTCATCTCCTCCACCGGCCTGCCGCAGCCGCTCGGGGTGCCGGGCCAGGC
>CAYNYQ010000394.1:0-4747 GCA_964401305.1 uncultured Acetobacteraceae bacterium
TTCGCAACGCCGATGGTGGCGGGGCCCGGCCGAGTCGCGAAAGCGGTTCGGCCGGGCCTTCGGAGGGCGGGGCGCATGAACGCCGCCCCGCTCCTCGTGCCGCTGCTCAGCCTCGCGGCCTGGGCCGCGATCGGCTGGCTCGTCCGGCAGGCGATCGGCTGACGCGATGCCGCCCCGCCCCGCCCCCGAGCAGCCCGACCTGCTGACCTGGACCCCGCCGCAGGCGGAGATCGCCTTCGACGAGCAGGAGGTCCGCGGCGCGACCCTCTCCGCCCGCTTCTCCCGCGCCATCGCGGTGGCGCTGCGCGACTGCGGCCGGCCCCGCACGGAGGTGGGGCGCGCCATGTCCGACTTCCTGGGCGAGCGCGTCTCGCCCGCGATGATCGACGCCTATGCCAGCGTCTCGCGCGACCTGCACCGGATCAGCCTGCCGCGCTTCGCGGCGCTGGTGCACGCGACGCGGGACCGGCGGCTGGTGCAGATGCTGGCCGACGCGATGGGCTGGGCGGTGGTGGAGAAGCGGCACCTGCCGCTGATCGCCGCCGCGGCGCTGCGCGAGCGCGAGGACGAGCTGCGACGCGAGCGCGAGGCGCTGATGCGGCAGGCCAAGCGCGAGGGGGCGCTGTAGATGGCGCGCGCGCTGACCACCGCGGCGGCGTCCATGCCGCTGCCGCCGGCCATGGAGGTCGGCCGGCTGTCGCGCGAGTGGTTCCTGCCGCAGGAGTTGGCCGAGCTCGGGTTGCCCGGCATTCCGGGCACCAAGCGCGGCGTCAACATGCTCGCCGCCCGCGAAGGCTGGGCCGATCCCGACTTCGAGGGCGTCCGTTGGCGTCAGCGCCAGGGCCGGGGCGGCGGCATCGAGTACCACTGGGTGGTGCTGCCCGAGGCGGCGCGGCTGGCGGTGGCGCTGCGCTTCCCGCAGGGCGAGGCGCCCGGCCCTTCGGTTGGCCTCGCCACCCGGCAGAGCATGGCCGAGGCCTATGACCGCCTGCCCGCGCACCGCAAGGCGCGCGCAGAGCGCGCCGCCGCGGCGCTCGACCAGGTGGCGGCGCTGGAACACACCGGCAGCGCCACCCTGGTCGCCATGCAGCGCGTCGCGGCGGCGACCGGCATCTCGCTCAGAACGCTCTACGAGTGGCGCAAGATCACGGCGGGCGCGCCGCGTGCCGACTGGAAGTACTGGCTGGCGCCGCGCCACAAGGGCACCTCCGAGGAAGCGCCCTTCACCCCCGAGGCGTGGCGCGAGCTGCTCGGCGAATACCTGCGCTTGGAGCGCCCGACGCTCGAGGCCTGCATGCGGCGGCTGCGCAGCCTGGGCGAGGGGAAGGGCTGGACCATCCCCAGCAACCGCACCGTGCTGCGGCGGATCGAGGCGCTGCCCCCCGAGATCCTGGTGCTCTACCGCTACGGCGAGGAGGCGCTGAAGCGCATGTACCCGGCGCAGCGCCGCAGCGTGCACGTGCTGCACGCCCTGCAGGCGGTGAACGCGGACGGCCATGTCTGGGACGTCTTCGTCCGATGGGAGGACGGCAGCATCGGGCGGCCAGTGATGGTGGCCTTCCAGGACATCTACAGCCGGATGGTCGTCTCCTGGCGCATCGACCGGACCGAGAACCGGCACGCGGTGCGGCTGGCCTTCGGCGACCTGGTGGAACGCTTCGGCATTCCCGACGCGGCCTACATGGACAACGGCCGGCACTTCGCCAGCAAGTGGATCTGCGGCGGCACGCCGACGCGCTACCGCTTCAAGGTGCGCGACGACGAGCCGCTGGGCCTGCTGACCGGCCTCGGCGTCGAGGTGCACTTCACCCGGCCCTATTCCGGCCAGTCGAAGCCGATCGAGCGCGTCTTCCGCGACTTCGCGGGCGACCTGGCGAAGCACCCGGCCTTCGCCGGCGCCTGGACGGGCAATGACCCGCTGGCCAAGCCGGAGAATTACGGCTCGGCCGCCGTGCCGATCGCGCTGTTCCGCGAGGTGGTCGCCGCCGGGATCGTGGAATGGAACGCGCGACCCGGGCGAACCGGCGGCGTGGCGCGCGGCGAGAGCTACCAGGCGGTCTTCGACGAGAGCTATGCGCGGGCGCCGATCCGCCGCGCGACGGCCGAGCAGCGCAGCCTCTGGCTGCTGGCCGCCGAGGCGCTGACGGTGCGCCGCGACAGCACGCTGGAGCTGCTGGGCAACCGCTTCCACGCCGACTTCCTGACCCGCCTGCGCGGGACGCAGGTGACGGTGCGCTTCGACCCGGATGCGCTCACCGCACGGCCACTGCTGGTCTACGGCCATGACGGTGCGCTGCTGGGCGAGGCGCCCTGCATCGATGACAGCGGCTTCGACGACGCGGCGGCGGCGCAGGAGGCGGCGCGGCGCAACCGCGCCCTGCTGCGCCACACCAGGGCGGCGCATGCGCTGTTGAACGCAACGCCCATCGAGCAGCTGCAGAGCCGGGTGGCGGCGCTGGACGCCGCGGCCGCCGGCGGCGCGCCGGCGCCGAGCCCGGGTGCCGCGCCGCGGGTGGTGCGTCCGGTCTTCCCGCGCACCGCGGGCAATGCCGCGCTGCGCGCCGAGCAGGATGCAGAGGCTGCCGAAGCCGAGGCGCTGCTGCTGCGCGCGCTGCGGGATCGGCACGGGCCGCTGCGCCTTGTGCCCAACAACGAAACCGGCGGGGAGTGAGGGCTCCCCGCCGGCCTGAACAACATCAATCGAGCAAGGAGATCAGCCTACATGCCTTCCGACAGCCCGGACAAGCTTCTCTCGGACGAGGAGGTCGCCGCGATCCGCGAGGAGGTGAAGGCCTTCCTGCTGGACGAGGGCATCAGCCGGCCCGAGGCCGCACGCGAGGCCGGGATCCACTACGCGACCTTCAGCGCCTGGCTGAACGGCACCTATGCCGGCCGCAACGACCGCGTGGCCGCCGACGCGAAGCGCTGGGTGACGGCGCGGATGGAGCGCGCCGCGGCCCGCGCCGCGATCCCGGAAGCGCCGCGCTTCATCACCACGCCCACCGCCGAGGCGATCACGGCCGTGCTGTTGCACGCCCGCGCCGCCAGCGACCTGGTGGTGGTGAGCGGACCGCCGGGGATCGGGAAGACTTCGGCCGCCTGCCAGTTCACCCGGCGGACGCCGAACGTGTGGAAAATCGTCGGCCATCCGATGCTGCGCAGCCCGCGCGCGGCGCTGGAGGAGCTGGCGCGCGTCGCGGGCCTGATGAACGAGCGCGGCATCGCCAACGTGCACCGGGCGATCGTGCAGCGGGTGCGCGGCACCGGCGGGCTGATCATCGTCGACGAGGCCAATCACCTCACGTCCGAGGCGCTTGACCAGCTGCGCGGCGTGCATGACGAGGCCGAGGTTGGCCTTGCGCTGCTGGGCAACGCCCTGGTGTTCAGCCGGCTGGAGGGTGGCGGCTCCCGCCAGGCGGAGTTCGCGCAGCTGTTCAGCCGCGTCGGCATGCGGCTGACCAGCGCCAAGGACCACCGCGCGCGGCTGGCGGGTGACATCGACGCCTACCTCGACGCCTGGGAGGTAACCGAGGCGCCGGTGCGCAAGCTGCTGCATGCGATCGGCCGCAAGCCCGGGGCTCTGCGAAACCTGCGCAAGGTGCTGAGCCTGGCGCACATGCTGGCGGGGGCGTCGCGGGAGCCGCTCGGCACACGGCACGTGACCCTGGCCTGGCAGCGGCTCGCCGAGGCGGCGATCGAGCCGGGCGCGGCCGGCGAGGCGGCCTGATGGACTGGCGCATGCCCCGCGACCCCGGCCGCCGGCAGGACGAGCGCATCGCCGCGCTCGAGGCCCGGGTGGCGCTGCTGGAGCGGCTGCTGCTCCCGCCGCGCACGCTGCCGAGCGGTGCCATCGTGCACATCATCCAGGCGACGGCCGACGAGTTCGGCCTGCTGGTGGAGGAGGTGCTCTCCGCCCGCCAGACCGAGGACGTGGTGCTGGCGCGGCATGTGGCGATGCACCTGGCCCGCCGCCTGACGCGCCACTCCTACCCCGCAATCGGCCGGCGCTTCGGCCGCGACCACACCACGGTGATGCACGCGGACCGCGCCGTGGCGGCGCGCTGCCGCGACGACGCCGAGCTTCGCCGCCGCGTCGAGGCGCTGGCGGCCGCCCTCTCCACCCCCCAGCGCGACCAGGAGGCCGCATGAAGACCCGAGCCAAGAAGCCCGCGGAGACGGTCCCCGTCCCGCAGAGCGCCGAGGAGGCGGCAACGGCGCTGGCCGTCATCGGCGCGGCGCAGCGCGGCATCGCGCTGCAGAAGGCCGCGCTGGACGAGGTGGTGGCGCGCGCGAAGGCCGAGGCCGAGGCCGCCTGCCAGCCGCTGCTGGCCGACATCGAGCGGCGCACCCGGGGCCTGGAGATCTGGGCCTCGGCGAACCGCGAGGCGCTGGCGAAGGGGAAGACCATCACGCTGCCCACCGGCACGCTGGCCTGGCGCGCGCGGCCGCCGAGCGTGGCTATCCGCGGCGTCGAGATGGTGATCGACACCTGCCGCAGCCTCGGGCTGGAGCGCTTCCTGCGGGTGCGGACCGAGGTCAACAAGGAGGCGATGCTGGCGGAGCCGGCGGTCGCCGAGAAGATCTCCGGCGTCACCATCGGCAGCGCCGGCGAGCACTTCGTCGCAGAGCCCACGGAGGCGCCCGCGCTGGCGCCGGCGGTGGCGCCATGAGCTGGGCGCCGCTGCAGCGGGCGAAGCCGCTCTCCTCTCACGCCAAGGGGCACGCCCCGGTCGCGCTCTCCGGCACG
>CAYNYQ010000395.1:0-4724 GCA_964401305.1 uncultured Acetobacteraceae bacterium
GGGCCCGCGCGGGGGGCGGGCCGCCCGGCGACATCCCCCTCGCCGCCCTGCGCCTGCCCGGGGAGCAGCTGGCCGCCCTGCACCGGCTCGGCCTGCGCCGCCTGCACGATGCCGCCGCCCTGCCCCGCGGCCCGCTGGCGCTGCGCTTCGGGGCGGAGCTGACGGGCCGGCTCGACGCGCTCGCGGGCCGGCGCAGGATGCCGCTGCGGAGCGTCCGCCCGCCGCCGGCCTTCGCGCTGCACCTGGATTTCGCCGAGCCGCTGCTGCTGCGGGAGATGGTCGAGGCGGCCATCCGGCGGCTGCTGCACAGCCTGCAGGCCAGGCTTGCCGCCGCCGGGCACGGCACGCGCGGCATCGTGGTGCGGGCCTTCGGCGTCGATGGCGCGGTGCAGGAGATCCGGGCGCGGAGCGGCGCGCTGCAGCGCGACCCGCGCTACTTCCTGACCGCCATCATGGCCAAGGCGGGCGCGCTGCAGACCCGCTTCGGCATCGCCCGCCTCGCCCTCGCGGCCCTCGACACGGAGCGGTCGCAGCACGCCCAGGGCCAGCTGGCGCGGTTCGACGACGCGGCCGGGCGGCGCGCCGCGCTGGTGCGGCTGGTCGACCATCTCGTCGAGCAGGCGCCCACCTGGCGGCCGGCGCCGCGGGCCGCACACCGGCCCGAATGCTCGCTCGGGCGCGCCGATCCCTATGAGCCGGCGCCGAGGCCCGCCGCCTGGCCCGGCCCCTCGCCGCAGCCCGTGCGGCTGCTGCGCAAGCCCGTGCCGCTGCAGGTCATCGCCGTGCTGCCGGATGCCCTGCCCTCGGCGCTGCTCCGGCAGGGCATCGCCTGCCGCGTGGCGCGCGCCGAGGGGCCGGAGCGCCTGGCCGGGATGCGCTGGACCGGGGACGGGGCGCCCGAGGCGCCGCGCGACTACTACCGGATCGAGCTGGCCACCGGGGAGCGGTTCTGGATCTACCGCGAGATCGACGATCCGGAGCGGATGCCGATGTCGTGGTGGCTGCACGGGCACTTCGCCTGAAGTCCCGCCGCCTCAATCGGCCGTCACCACGATGATCTCCGTCCCCTCCTCCACCGTGTCGCCGACGGCGCAGGCGACGCGGGCCACCACGCCATCCGCAGGCGCCGCGATCCGGATCTCGGTCTTCATCGCCTCCAGCACGGCCAGCACCTGGCCGCGCGCCACCCGCTCCCCCGCCTGCACCAGCAATTGCGCGATGCGCCCCGGGATCGGCGTCGCCAGCCGGCCCTGCTCCGCCATCTCCCTGGTGCCGGCATCGTAGGGATCCTGCCGCTCCAGCACCCATTCCTCGCCGCCGCTGGCGGCCTGGGAGACATGGAAGACATCGCCCTCCCGCACCACCACCACGTGCTGCACGACGCCGCCGAAGCCGAGCTGCATCTGCCCCTCGCCGAGGATGCGCCCGGTCAGCGTCGCCTCCGCCGCCGCCGCCTCGCCATCGAGCTGCACGTGCCAGGCGGCGCCCGAGGGCGTCAGCCGCAGCCGCCGCACGACATCGCGGTCCTTCAGCGCGACGAGCAGGGAGCCGACGCCCTGCAGCCGCCAGGCATCCCGCCGCGCCCAGGGAGAGGCCGGGGCTGCCTCCGGCGCCGCATCGCCGGTGACGGAGGCCAGCGCCGCCGCCGCCAGGGCCAGCGGCGGCGCCGGTTGCGCCGGCGGCAGCAGCTCGGCCGCGTGGCGCGGGATGAAGCCGGTATCGACCTGGCCGCGCAGCATCGCCTCGTGGCCGACGAGGCGCCGCAGGAAGCCGAGATTGGTCGTCAGCCCCTGCACCTGGCACTCGGCCAGCGCCTGGCCGAGCTGCAGGAAGGCGGCGCGCCGGTCCGGCCCCCAGGCGATCACCTTGGCGATCATCGGGTCGTAGTGCGGCGTGATCGCATCGCCCTGCCGCACGCCGGTATCGACCCGCACCGCCTCGCCGCCCGCGGGCAGGCGGAAGCGGCGGAGCTGCCCCGTCGCGGGGCGGAACTCCTGCGCCGGGTCCTCGGCATAGAGCCGCACCTCGACGCTGTGGCCGCGCACCTCGGGCGGCGCCTCGGCCGGCAGCGGCTGCCCCGCGGCGATGCGCAGCTGCCATTCGACGAGGTCGATCCCGGTCACCATCTCCGTCACCGGATGCTCGACCTGCAGGCGGGTGTTCATCTCCATGAAGAAGGCGTCCTCGCCCTCGACGATGAACTCCACCGTGCCGACGTTCACGTAGCCCACCGCGCGCGCCGCCGCGACCGCCGCCTCGTGCAGGCGCGACCGCAGCGCCGGGGAGAGGTCGAAGGCCGGCGCCTCCTCCAGCACCTTCTGGTGCCGCCGCTGCACGGAGCAGTCGCGCGTGTGCAGGTGGATCACGTGCCCCTGCGCATCGGCGGCGACCTGCACCTCCACGTGCCGCGGCCGCTGCAGATAGCGCTCGAGCAGCACGCGGTCGTCGCCGAAGGCGGCCTTGGCTTCGCGCCGCGCGCCGGCGAGCTGGGCGCGGAACTCCGCCGCCTCCGTCGCCAGGCGCATGCCCTTGCCGCCGCCGCCGGCGCTCGCCTTGATCAGCAGCGGGAAGCCGATGCGCCGTGCCTCCTCGGCCAGCAGCGCCTCCTCCTGCGCCTCGCCGTGGTAGCCCGGCACCACGGGCACGCCGGCCGCCGCCATCAGGCGCTTCGATTCCGCCTTCGAGCCCATGGCCCGGATCGCCGCCGCGCCCGGCCCGACGAAGGCAAGGCCCGCCGCCGCGCAGCCTTCGGCGAAATCCGCGTTTTCCGAAAGGAAGCCGTAGCCCGGATGCACCGCCTCGGCGCCGCTCGCCGCGGCCGCTTCCAGGATGCGCTCGGCGCGCAGGTAGCTCTCGGCCGCCCGCGCGCCGCCGATCGGGAAGGCGGCGTCGGCCAGGCGCACATGCAGCGCCTGCGCATCCGCCTCGGAGAAGACGGCGATGGTGCGCAGCCCCATCCGCCGCGCGGTGCGGATGATGCGGCAGGCGATCTCGCCCCGGTTGGCGATGAGGAGGGATCGGAACATCGGCTACATCCGGAACACGCCGAAGCGCGTCTCCTCGGCCGGCGCGTTCATCGCCGCGGCGAGCCCGAGGCCCAGCACGTCGCGCGTCGCCGCGGGGTCGATGATGCCGTCGTCCCAGAGCCGCGCCGTCGCATAATAGGGGTCCCCCTGCGCCTCGTACTGCGCGCGGATCGGCGCCTTGAAGGCCTCCTCCGCCTCGGCCGGCCAGCTGCGCCCCTCGGCCTCGAGGTTGTTGCGCCGAAGCGTCGCGAGTACGCTCGCCGCCTGCTCGCCGCCCATCACGCTGATGCGGCTGTTCGGCCAGGCGAACAGGAAGCGCGGCGAATAGGCGCGGCCGCACATGCCGTAATTGCCGGCGCCGAAGCTGCCCCCGGTGATGACGGTGAACTTCGGCACCCGCGTGGTGGCGACCGCGGTCACCAGCTTGGCGCCGTCCTTGGCGATGCCGCCGGCTTCGTACTTCCGCCCGACCATGAAGCCGGCGATGTTCTGCAGGAAGACCAGCGGGATGCCGCGCTGGCTGCAGAGCTCGATGAAATGCGCGCCCTTGACCGCGGATTCCGAGAAGAGGATGCCGTTGTTCGCCAGGATGCCGACCGGGTAGCCCCAGATATGGGCGAAGCCGCAGACCAGCGTCGTGCCGAAGCGCGCCTTGAACTCGTCCATCTCGCTGCCGTCGACGATGCGCGCGATCAGCTCCCGCGCCTCGACGCCCTGGCGCACATCCTCGGGCACGAGGCCGTAGAGCTCGGCCGGGTCGTGGCGCGGGGGCTGCGGCGGGCGCATCCGGCACCAGGGCTGCCGCGCCGGACCCAGGGTCGCGATCACCCGCCGCGCCAGCCCCAGCGCATGCATGTCGTCGGCCGCCATGTGGTCGGCGACGCCCGAGAGCCGCGTGTGCACGTCCGCGCCGCCGAGCTCCTCGGCGCTGACGCGCTCGCCGGTCGCGGCCTGCACCAGCGGCGGGCCGCCGAGGAAGATCGTGCCCTGCTCGCGCACGATGATCGCCTCGTCCGACATCGCCGGCACATAGGCGCCGCCCGCCGTGCAGCTGCCCATCACCACCGCGACCTGCGCGATGCCGAGCGCCGACATGTTGGCCTGGTTGAAGAAGATGCGGCCGAAATGCTCGCGGTCGGGGAAGATCTCGTCCTGGTTGGGCAGGTTCGCCCCGCCGCTATCCACGAGGTAGAGGCAGGGCAGGTGGTTCTGCAGCGCCACCTCCTGCGCGCGCAGGTGCTTCTTCACCGTCAGCGGGTAGTAGCTGCCGCCCTTCACCGTCGGGTCGTTGGCGACGATGACGCATTCCCGGCCCGAGACGCGGCCGATGCCGGTGATGATGCCGGCCGCCGGCACCTCGCCGCCATAAAGGCCGAAGGCGGCGAGCGGCGAGAGCTCGAGGAAGGGCGAGCCGGGGTCGAGCAGCCGCTCGACGCGCTCGCGCGGCAGCAGCTTGCCGCGCGCAAGGTGCCGCTCCCGCGCCGCCGGCGGGCCGCCGAGCGCGGCCTGCTGGGTGCGGTCGCGCAGCTCGGCCAGCAGGCCCCGCATGTGCTGCGCCCGGGCGCGGAATTCGGCGCCGCGGATGTCGGCGCTGGAGCGGAGGATCGTCATGCGGTCTCGCGGAACAGCTCGCGGCCGATCAGCATGCGGCGGATCTCGCTGGTGCCGGCGCCGATCTCGTAGAGCTTGGCGTCGCGC
>CAYNYQ010000396.1:0-4704 GCA_964401305.1 uncultured Acetobacteraceae bacterium
CCGGAGCATGTACGCCCGGAGCCCGGCATCGACGGCGGCCGCGTCGGCGGTCGCCACGCGACCCCAGCCTGGCGCACCCGTCGTGAAGCGATAGTCGGGACGAAGGGCCATAGGTTGTCGAACCTCCTGAGAGGGGGGTGATCCCCGCGGGCATCAATATGGAGAGAAAGTAATCCGATTTCAAGCCGCTCGAAGGCGCCCGCCGGGCCGCCGCCCGCGGGATCAGCGGACCGTCAGCCCCTGCGACTGCTGGGTGATGGTCGCCGCCTCCCGCCGCAGCGGGTTGAAGGTGCTGGGCGCGGTGCCGGCCACCGGCGGACCGCTGTCGGCCTGCACCTCGGCGCAGGCCACGACGCCGGCAAGAAGGCCGGCGACGAGCAGGCCGGCAAGGGCGAGACGGAGGATCATCGGTGCGTCTCCTGCTCGGGCGGGCGGGGCCGCCGCCCCGCCCCGGGGCGTTGCGGGCCGGGATCGCGCCCCGGCCCGGCGCGGGCGCGTCAGGTGGCCGGCTCGACCCGGATCGCCACGCCCTCGGCGAAGGTGATGGTCACCTCGTCGCCGGGCTGCAGCGCGCGGGCGAAGGCGAGGGTCTCCGGCCGTTGCGGCGTCACGCTGCGCGTCGTGCCGTCGGGCCGGACGAAGGTGGTGCGGCCGGTCGCCGGGTCGACGCGGACGATCCGCACCGTCTCGGTGATGCCGGCGCCGAGCGCCCCGGCGGGCCGCTGCCCGGCCGGCCCGCGCGCCGCGGCGAGGGTCGCCTCGGGCGCCGGCGTCGCCGTGCCCCGCGGCACCATGGAGAAGGCGACGGCATCGGCGAAGCGCACCCGCACCCGATCGCCCACGCGGATGCGGCTGAAGTTCCGCACCTCGGGCCCGGCGGTGATGGTGACCACCCGGTCCTCCGGCGTGTTCAGCGCGATCTGGCGCGTGCGGCGATTGACCGAGCGCACCGAATAGACCGCCTCCGAGGTGTCGGCGACGATCACGGGCTGCGGCGCGGCGGCGACCGGCGGCGGCGCGGGATCCGCACAGGCGGCGAGCAGCGCGACAAGGCCCAGGGCGATCGGCAGGCGAATGGTCATGACTGGTGCTTTCCCCCAAGGGGCGCCCGATGCTGCGGCGCCGCCCGGACACTATGCGCCATGCCGCACCCTTGGTGAAGACATTGCCGGTTTCATTCGTTCCGCAGCAGCGGGCCGGGCCGGACCCGCAGCGCCAGGGCGGTGCCGATCTGCCCCGCCGCCAGGGTCAGCGCCGCGCAGCCGAGGATGCTGGCGGCCAGCGTGCCGGGCAGCAGCGTCCACTCGGCGCGCATGACGAAGCGCACCACCCCCCAGGCCGCGGCGCTGCCGGCCAGCGCCGCCAGCCCACCGGCCAGCAGGCCGATCAGCGCGAATTCCACCATCCAGGCGGCGCGGATCTGACCCGCGGTCGCGCCGATCGTCTTCAGCACCACGGCGTCGCGGATGCGCTGGCGCTGCCCCGCCGCCACCGCCCCGGCCAGCACCAGCGCCCCGGCCAGCAGCGTGACGCTGCCCGTCGCCGTCAGCGCCGCGCCGATCCGCCCCAGCAGCGCCGCCACCCCCTCCAGCGCGTCGCGCACCCGGATGCCGGAGACGTTGGGGAAGGCGTCTGTCACGGCCCGCAGCACGGCGGCGTCCTGGCTGGGGTCGCCGCGCAGGGTGGCGATGTGGGTGTGCGGCGCCGCCTCCAGCAGGCCGGGCGAGGCGACCAGGGTGAAGTTCAGGCCGAGCCCGCGCCAGTCCACCCGGCGCAGGTTGGCGATGGTCAGCGGGATGTCGCGGCCGAGGATGTTCACCGTGATGGTGTCGCCGACGCCGACCCCCCAGCCGGCGGCGATGGCGGCATCGAAGGAGAGCAGCGGCGGCCCGCGGTAGTCGTCCGGCCACCAGCGCCCGGCGACGAGAAGCGTGCCCTCCGGCGGGTGCGGGGCATAGGTCAGGCCGCGGTCGCCGTTCAGCGCCCAGCGGGTCTCGGGCGTCACCTGCACCTGCTCGGCCGGGACGCCATTCACCGCGACGACCCGCGCGCGGAGGGAGGGGACGCGCCTGACCTCCTCCACCCCGGGCAGGCCGCCGGCCAGCGCGTCGAAGCGCGCCGCCTGGTCGGACTGGATGTCGATGAAGAAGAAGTTGGGCGCGCGCGACGCCATCTCCCCGGCCAGCTGGCGCCGCAGGTTGCCCTCGATCTGCGCGATGGCGGCCAGCGTGGTCAGCCCGATGCCGAGCGAGACCACCATGATCGCGGTCGGCGCGCCGGGCCGGTGCAGGTTGGCGAGGCCGAGGCGCAGCGCCGGGCGGCGGACATGCCGCAGCGCCCGCGCCGCGCCCATCAGCCCCGCGGCGCCCAGGCGGAAGGCCAGCAGGGCCGCCAGGGCCGCGCCGCAGAAGGCGGCGGCGAAGCGCGGCTCCTCCGCCGTGCCGATGACGAGCCCGACCAGCGCCGCGCCGATCGCGGCATTGGCGCCGATCACCCAGGCCGCGGGCCGGGCCGCGGCGTGGCTGATGGTGTCGCGGAACAGCGCCGCGCCGGGGATCCGCGCCGCCCGCCCGAGCGGCCAGAGCGCGAAGGCGAGCGCCGTCAGCACGCCGTAGAGCGCGGCCAGCGCCAGCGGCCCGGGATGCAGGCCGAGCCGCGGCGGCACCGGCAGCGAGCCGGCCAGCGCCGTCGCCGCCAGCGCCGTCAGCCCCCAGCCGGCGACGAGCCCGATGCCGGTGCCGAGCGCGGCCAAAGCCAGCACCTGCACGAGGTAGGTGAGGAAGATGGTGCCGGAGGAGGCGCCGAGGCAGCGCAGCGTGGCAATGGAGCGCGACCGCGCCTCGAGCCAGGCATGCACCCCGGTGGCGACGCCGATGCCGCCCACCAGCAGGGCGGTGAGGCCGGCGAGCGTCAGGAAGGCCGCGGCGCGATCGAGGAAGCGGTTGAGCCCGGGCTCGGCGGCATCCGCGGTGCGGACGCGCCAGCCCTCGGCGGCGAAATCGGCGCGCAGCGCGGCGGCGAAGCGGCGCGGGTCGGCGGTGGCGGGCAGGCGGATGCGGAGCTCGTGGTTGACCAGGCTGCCGGGCTGGATCAGCGCCGTCGGCCCCAGGCTCTCGAGCGCGATCAGGGCGCGCGGGCCGAAGAGGGCGGGGGTGGCCACCTTGTCGGGCTCGGCGGCGATGAGGGCGGCGACGCGGAGCCTGGCCTCGCCGATGCGCACCAGGTCGCCGAGCCGCAGGCCGAGCCGCGCGGCCACCAGCGGGTCGAGGGCGACCATGCCCGGTTGCAGCGGCACGGGCGGGTCGAGGGCGAGGGTGCCGTAGAGCGGATAGGCGCCGTCGACCGCCTTGAGCTCGACCAGCAGGCGCTCGGGCGAGGCGGCGGCGCCGGGTGGCACCGGCGTGCGCCCCTCCGGGGACGCCTCCCCGCGCCCCTCCGGCGATCCCTCCCCGCGCCCCTCCGGCGACGACGCCCCGCGCCCCTCCGGGGCGACGAGCATCGCCCGCAGCGCGACGATCTCCGAGGTCGCGCCGCCGCGCGCGGCGATCCAGGCCCGCACCGCCTCCGGGGCCGGGCGGGCGCCGGTGCGCAGTTCCACGTCCCCGCCAAGGATCTTCGCCCCGTCCGCCTGCAGCCCGGCCTGGATCGCCGCGCGCAGCGTCCCCACCGCGGCGATCGCCGCCACGCCGAGCGCGAGGCAGGCCAGCACGATGCGCAGCGACCGCAGCCCGCCCCGCATCTCCCGCCGCGCCAGCCGCAGCGCCAGACCGAGGGATCCCATCACGCCACTGCCATCACCCGCCATCGCCGCTGCATGTGGCCCGGCCGGGGCCAGCGCCAAGCCACGGCCCCGCCGCGGCGGCGAACGGCCGGCGGCCGGCGGCGTTGTGCCGCGACGCCGGCCCACCCCCACGCGCCGGCCCTGGAGCCGTGCCGCATGGACAGCGAACTCATCGTCGCCCTGCTCGCCCTGACGGCGATGGAGGTGGTGCTCGGGATCGACAACCTGGTCTTCATCGCGATCCTGACCAACCGCCTGCCCGAGGCGCGGCGGCGGTCGGCCCGGCTGATCGGCCTCGGCCTCGCCGTGCTGCTGCGCTTCGTCATGCTGGCCGGCGCGACCTGGCTGCTGACCCTGACCCGGCCCTGGTTCACCGTCCTCGGCATGGAGGTCTCGGGCAAGGACCTGATCCTGCTCGCCGGCGGGCTCTTCCTGATCGGCAAGGCAACGGTCGAGATCCACCACCGCGTGGACCCGGACGCCCAGGCGGCCTCCGAGGCGGCGGATGCGGCGACCGCCGCCTTCTGGCCCGTGGTCTTCCAGATCCTGCTGCTCGACATGGTGTTCTCGGTCGATTCGATCCTGGCCGCGGTCGCCCTCACCCGCGAGTTCTGGGTGATCGCCACCGCGATCTGCATCGCCGTCGCCGCCATGCTGGTCTCGATGGACGCGCTCTCCCGCTTCATGGAGCGCAACCCCACGGTGGTGATGCTGGCGCTCGCCTTCCTGGTGATGATCGGCATGGTGCTGGTGGCCGAGGGCTTCGGGTTCCACGTGCCCAAGGGCTTCGTCTACGCCGCCATGGCCTTCGCCGTCGGGGTCGAGCTGCTGAACCTGCTGGCGCGCCGGGCGACGCGGCGGGCCCGCGGCCGGCCGGCCGCGCCGGCGGCGGCGGAGCGGGTCAGCGCTCCAGCCCGTCCGCC
>CAYNYQ010000397.1:0-1074 GCA_964401305.1 uncultured Acetobacteraceae bacterium
CCGCCTGCCTATTGCAGGGCGCGCTGGCCCCGGGCCACGCCGCCCCGCCGCGACGGCGCCGCCGCAGGCTGGGCCGCAGGCGGGGGCGGCGCCGTGGCCGCATCCGCCTCCGGGTCGTCGAGCACGTCGAGTCCCCCTGGCTCCTCGGCCGGCGGACGGCCGAGCTCGGCGTCGCGCTGCTGCTGCCAGACGCTGCGCAGCCGGGCATAGAGGTCGAGCGACTCGGCGCGCAGGCTGTCCAGCGCCTCGATGTTCTGCTCGCGGAGGTCGACCCCGTCGACGACACCGCGGACCATGTTGCCCCAGAACGGCACGAAGTAGCTGATCGGGTTCATGAAGCCGTCCGCCACCAGCCCGGCCAGGTCGCGCGGGTTCGAGGGGCCGGCGACCGGCAGCATCAGGTAGGGCCCCTCGCCGACGCCCCAGACATGCAGGGTCTGGCCGAAGTCGCGTTCCCGCCGCGGCGGGCCGCCGATCTCGGCCAAGTCGAACATGCCGCCGAGCCCGATGGTGGCATTGATGACGAAGCGCAGCGCGGTCTCGGTCGCCACGCGCGGCTCGCCCTGCAGCAGGGCATTGGCGGCGATGCGCGGTTCCTCGATGGTGGCGATCACGTTGCGGATGCGCTGGCGCACCCAGGGGTGCAGCGCGTCGCGATAGGCCATGGCGACCGGGCGGATGCAGCAATCATCGACCGCCAGATTGAACTCCAGCATGTCGCGGTTCAGGGGCTCCAGCGGGTCCCGCGGGTCGGTGGCCAGCGCGGTATCGGCTTGCGGGCCGGCCGGCGATTGGGCACAGGCCGCGGGCAGCAGCAGGGCGAGGGCGAGCGCGGGGGCGATGGAGCGGCTTCGGTGCATGTCCGGTCGGGCTGTGCGGGAAAGGCGGGACTCTGCCGTCCCAGGCCCGGGCTTCGCCGGACGCGCGGGAAAGGGTTCGGCCGGCGGTGGATCGGGACGCGGTGCGCCGCCGCCTCGCGAGCGAGGGGCGTGCCAGAGTAGCCGCGCCCCGCGTGGCCGCGCCATGCCGAAAGCGCGCCGCGCGCATGGGTGATGGCGTCACGGCCGCCCTGGT
>CAYNYQ010000397.1:1174-4695 GCA_964401305.1 uncultured Acetobacteraceae bacterium
CCTGCCCTGGCGGCCTCCATCCTCAAGCCGCTGCACGGCGAGGCACCCGGCCTCGCCACGACGCTCGCCAGCGCGCGGGCCCAGGACCACGCCGCGCCCTTCGAGGTGCTGGCCGCGGTGCGCGACCCGGCCGACCCGGGCGCGACGGTGGCCGAGGCGGTGCTCGGCGCCGCGGCGGTGCTGCGCGACCCGACCCTGCACGGGCCGAACCGCAAGGCCTCGCAGCTCGAGAACCTGGCCGGCCGCGCGCGGCACGGCGTGCTGGTCGCGGTGGACGACGACATCGAGGTGCCGCCGCACTGGCTGACGGCGGTGACGGCGCCGTTGGCCGATCCCTCGGTCGGGCTCGTCACCTGCCTCTACCACGGGGTGCCGGCGGATAAGGGGCTGTGGTCGCGGCTCGGCGGGCTCGGCCTCGACTGGCATTTCCTGCCCAACGCCATCCTCGGCGAATCCCTGGGCCGGGCGCAGGGCTGCTACGGCGCCACCATGGCGCTCCGGCGCGAGACGCTGGAGCGGCTCGGGGGCTTCCGTGCGCTGGCGGGGCTGCTGGCCGACGACCATGCGCTGGGGGCGGGGGTGCGGCGGCTCGGCCTGCGGGTGGTGGTGGCGCCGGTGGTGCCGGGGCACTGGATGGCCGAGGCCGGGCCGCTGCCGCTGCTGCGCCACGAGCTGCGCTGGGCCCGCACGGTGCGGCTGCTCGATCCCGGCGGCTATGCCGGCATGGCGCTGACCCATCCCCTGCCCTTCGCGGCACTGGCCGCGGCGCTGCTGCCCTGGGCCTGGGGCCTGCCGGTGCTGGCGGCGGCGCTGGCGGCGCGGCTGGCGCTGGCCGTCACGGTGGACCGCGCGCTGCTCGGGCGGCCGCTCTCACCCGGGCGGCTGGCCCTGCTGCCGCTGCGCGACGCGATCGGGGTCGGGGTCTGGGCCGCCGGGCTGCTGCGCGGCACGGTGCTCTGGCAGGGCCGGCGCTACCGCATGGACCGCGACGGGCGCATGGCCGAGGTCGGGCGCGCGCCCTGATCCTTGCCCCCGATCCTTGCTCCTGGGCCGCCCCGGCGCCACCCTGCGCCGCCCGAGGAGCCCGCCCATGGCCCGCCAATTTCCCCGCATCGAGCCGGCGATCGCCGACTTCATCGGCCGCCAGCGCATCTTCTTCGCCGCCACCGCAGCGCCGGGGGCCCGGATCAACCTCTCGCCGCGCGAGGGGGCGGCGCTGCGCGTGCTCCGCCCCGAGGCGGTCTGCTACCTCGACCAGACCGGCAGCGGCGCCGAAACCGCGGCGCACCTCGCCGCCGACGGGCGCATGACCCTGATGCTCTGCGCCTTCGAGGGGCCGCCGATGATCCTCCGCCTCTATGGCCGCGGCCGCAGCCTGCCGCGCGGCGGGGCGGAGTACGCCGCGCTGCTGGCGGCGCAGTACAGCGGCGCCGAGCCGCCCGGCGCGCGGCAGATCGTGCACCTCGCCGTCGACCTCGTGCAGACCTCCTGCGGCTATGGCGTGCCGCTCTTCGCACACCAGGGCGAGCGGGACACGCTGCAGGACTGGGCGACGCGCAAGGGCGAGGAGGGGCTCGCCGCCTACCGCGCCGAGAAGAACGCCCTGAGCATCGACGGGCTGCCCACCGGCCTCGCGTGAGCCCTGCCGCCCGCATCATCGTCACCGCCGACGATCTCGGCCGCGCGCCCGAGGTGAACGCCGCCATCGAGCGGGCGCACCGCGAGGGCGTGCTGACCGCGGCCAGCCTGATGGTGGGCGAGCCGGCGGCGGCGGCGGCGGTGGCGCTGGCCCGGCGCAACCCGCGCCTCGCCGTCGGGCTGCACCTGACGCTGACCGATGGAAGGCCGGTGCTGCCGGCCGCGCGCATCCCCGCTCTGGTCCGCGCCGATGGGCAGTTCCGCGACGACATGGCGGGGCTCGGGCTGGCGCTGGCCGCCTCGGGCGCGGCGCGGGACCAGCTCCGCGCCGAGGTCGCGGCGCAATTCGCCGCCTTCCGCGCCACCGGCCTCGCCTGCGACCACCTCAATGCGCACAAGCATTTCCACCTGCATCCGGTGATCGCCGCCATCGCCTTCTGCGCCGCGGCCGAGGCCGGGGTGCGCGCCGTGCGCATCCCCTGGGAGCCGCCCGGCATGATCCGCGGCATCGACCCCGCGGCGCGCACCCAGCCGCGCGCCCTGCTGCCCTTCGCCCTGGCGCTGCGCCGGCTGGCGGCGCGCTTCGGCCTGGCGGCGCCGGACCGCGTGGCGGGGCTCGCCTGGTCGGGCCGCTTCACCGCGGGGCGGCTGGCCGCGCTGCTGCCGCGCCTGCCCCCAGGCGTGACCGAGATCTACCTGCACCCGGCGACGGCGGGCGGCTTTGCGGGCGCCGCGCCCGGCTACGACTACCCCGGCGAGCTGGCCGCGCTGCTCGACCCCGGCGTGCGCGTGGCGGCGGCAGCGCTGCCCGCCGGCGGCTATGCGGCCATGCTGGGCCGCGCCGGCTGACAGCGGCCGGGCGCCGCGCTTCACTGCCGCCGAACGCCGCGCCGGGCCCGCCAGCGCCCGGACGCCAAAGGAGGACACGCCATGCGAACCGGCCGACGCGCGCTGCTCGCCGCCCCGCTCGGGCTCGCCGCCCTGCCCCGCCCGGGGCGCGGGCAGGCGCCGGGCTTCCCCTCCCGCCCCGTGCGCATCATCGTCCCGGCGGTCGCCGCCGGCGGGGTGGACGCGACGGTGCGGGTCGTCGCGCAGCGCATGGGCCCGCTGCTGGGCCAGCCCATCGTGGTGGACAACCGCCCGGGCGGCGCCGGCAACCTCGCCAACGAGATCCTGGCGCAATCGGCGCCCGACGGGCACACCCTGCTGATGGGCACCATCGGCTCGCTGGTGGTGAACGCGCTGATCCAGCGCAGCCTGGCGATCCTGCCGGTGCGCGACTTCAGCCATGTCTCGCTGGCGGTCGAGGTGACCAACCTCCTCGTCGTCCCGGCCGACCGGCCCTGGCGCAGCCTGGCCGAGCTGGTGGCGGCGGCGAAGGCGAAGCCGGGCAGCCTCTCCTACGGCAGTTCGGGCGTGGGTTCGGCGGGGCATCTCGCCGGCGCGCTGCTCGACCAGAGGGCCGGCACCGAGGGCGTGCACATCCCCTATCGCGGCGGCGGGCAGCTGATCGCCGACATCCTCTCGGGCAAGGTGGACTACGCCTTCGCCACGGCGGCGACGACGCTCGAGCATGTCGGCACCGGGCGGCTGCGGGCGCTGGCCGTGCCGACCGAGCGGCGCTCGGCGCTGGCGCCCGAGGTGCCGACCGTCGCCGAGGCCGGCATGCCCGGCTATGCCGTGGCCAACTGGTATGCGCTGGTCGGGCCGAAGGGCATCCCCGGTCCGTTGCTGGCGCGGCTGAACGACGCGCTGCGCGAGTCGCTGGCCGATGCCGAGGTGGTGCGCAAGCTCGCCCTCCAGGGCATCGAGCCCTGGCCGAGCACGCCGGAGCAGTGCACCGCCTTCATGCAGGCCGAGGCGGCGAAGTGGGATGCGGTGGT
>CAYNYQ010000398.1:0-2048 GCA_964401305.1 uncultured Acetobacteraceae bacterium
CGAGCAACTTCACACGCGACGGCTTCATCGCCGCGGTCGAGCGGGCGAAGGAATATATCCGCGCCGGCGACTGCTTCCAGATCGTGCCGAGCCAGCGCTTCTCCGTCCCCTTCGCCCTGCCGCCCTTCGCGCTCTACCGCGCGCTCAGGCGGATCAACCCGGCGCCCTTCCTGTTCTTCTTCGACTTCGGCGGCTTCGCCGCGGTGGGCTCGAGCCCGGAGATCCTGGTGCGGCTGCGCGACGGGGTGGTGACCATCCGCCCGCTCGCCGGCACGCGCCGCCGCGGCGCGACGCCGGAGGAGGACCGCGCGCTGGAGGCCGAGCTGCTCGCCGACCCGAAGGAGCGGGCGGAGCACCTGATGCTGCTCGACCTCGGCCGCAACGATGTCGGCCGCGTCGCCGAGATCGGCAGCATGCGCGTGCCGAGCCAGTTCCAGATCGAGCGCTACAGCCATGTGATGCACATCGGCTCCGAGGTGCAGGGCCGGTTGCGCGGCGGCCTCTCGGCGCTGGATGCGCTGGTCGCGGGCTTTCCCGCCGGCACGCTGACCGGCGCGCCCAAGGTGCGGGCGATGGAGATCATCGAGGAGCTGGAGCCCTCGCGGCGCGGCATCTATGCGGGTGGCTTCGGCTATTTCGGCGCCGATGGCGGCATGGACACCTGCATCGGCCTGCGGACCGCGCTGGTGAAGGACGGTGTGATGCACGTGCAGGCCGGCGCCGGCGTGGTCGCGGACAGCGACCCGGCGGCTGAGGAGGAGGAGACGCGGCAGAAGGCGCGCGCCCTGTTCCGCGCCGCGGAGGAGGCGGTGCGCTTCGCCGCGGGCGGCGGGAAGCGTTGATCGCGGGCGGCGGGAAGCGTTGATCGCGGGCGGCAGGAAGCGGTAGGCGCGAAGGCGGGGGCCGCTACGCCCCCGCGCCGTGCCGCGTCAGCCGCATCGCGGCGCCGAGGCGCATGACGGCGCAGGAAGCCAGCCGCGCCCGTGCCCCCTCGGCGCGGCTGGTCAGCGCGATCGGCACCCGCGCGCCGACGACGATGCCCGCGCTCTCCGCCCCGGCCAGGTATTGCAGCTGCTTGGCCAGCATGTTCCCGGCCTCGAGGTCGGGGACGAGCAGGATGTCGGGGTCGCCCGCGACGCTGCTCTCGAGGTGCTTCGAGGCGGCGGCCTCGGCGTTGATGGCGTTGTCGAAGGCCAGCGGCCCGTCGACCAGGCCGCCCTCGATCTGGCCGCGATCGGCCATCTTGGCCAGCGCCGCGGCATCGACCGTGGCGGGCTGGCGCGGCGTGACCGTCTCGACCGCCGCCAGCACCGCGAGCTTCGGCCGCTCGAGCCCGAGCGCCCGGCAGAGATCGATGGCGTTGCGCGCGATGTCGGCCTTGGTCTCGAGGTCGGGCAGGATGTTGATGGCCGCGTCGGTCACCACCAGCAGCTTGTGGTAGAGCGGCACGTCGAGCAGGAAGCAGTGGCTGAGGCGGCGCTCGGTGCGCAGCCCGGCCTCACGCGCGACGATGGCGGCCATCAGCTCGTCGGTGTGCAGCGCGCCCTTCAGCAGCGCGCCGGCGCGGCCCTCGCGCGCCAGCGCCACGGCGCGGTCGGCGGCGGCGTGGCTGTGCGGGACGTCCTCGATGGGCAACCCGGCGATGTCGAGCCTGGCGGCGGTGGCGGCGGCCTCGATGCGGGCGCGCGGCCCGACGAGGATGGGGGCGATCAGCCGCGCCGCCGCGGCCTCCACCGCGCCGGCGAGGCTGGCGGCGTCGACGGGGTGCACCACGGCGCAGGGCAGCGGCGGCCCGGCGGTGGCCGCCCGCGCGACGAGGGCGCGCAACCGCCCGCCCCTGCCTGCCTCGCCCGCTTCCGTCATGCGTCGATCGCTCCGCCCGGCCCTGGGCGATGGCCCGCCCCGGGCGCGTTCAATCCCGAAGGCGCGCCGCGGGCAAGTGACGGTTCACGGATGTTGCAGCGCGGGCGGGCCTGCCCGCGCCCCCGCGCGCGCCTCAGGCGCGACATCGGCCCGCGCGCCTACGCGCGACATCCACCCGCGCGCCT
>CAYNYQ010000398.1:2148-4689 GCA_964401305.1 uncultured Acetobacteraceae bacterium
ATGTTGTAGAACAGCGCCACGCCCTTCAGCATGCCGTCGAGGTCGGCGCGCAGCGCGGTGGGCGAGAAGAACTGGCCGAGCGGGACGTAGGGCACGTCGCGGAAGGCGGCGAGCTGCATCTTCCGCCCGATCTCGGCCCGCGCCGCGTCGTCCGGCGCCTCGAACCAGGAATCGCGCAGCGCCTCGAGCTCGGCGCTGGTCGGCCAGCCGAAGATGGCGCGCTGGCCATGGCCGCGGATGAGGTTGTTGCCGGCCGGGTTCACCTGCGCGCTGCCGGCGGTCCAGCTGACCATGCTGTTCCATCCGCCCTGCGCCACCGGGTTGCGGTTGAGGATGCGCTGCGTGACCGTGCCCCAGTCCGTCGCCACGTAGTCGAGGTTGATGCCGATCTTGCGCAGGTAGTCGCCCATCACCTCGGACAGCGCGTTGATCACGGGGAAGTCGGTGGAGGCGAGAAGGTTCACCCGCTCCCCCTTGTAGCCGGCCTGCTCCAGCGCGCGCTTCGTCTCCTCGGCGCTCTTCGGCGTGCGGAACACCTCCATGCCGGCGTCGGAGGCCATGGTGCTGCCGGGCGCGAAGAAGCCGTAGGGCACGCGCCAGAGCGCGCTGTCCTCGCTGGCGGCGGCGATCATGAAGTCGCGCTGCACGATGCCGCCCATGATGGCGCGCAGGATGGCCGGGTTGTCGAAGGGCGGCAGCAGGTGGTTCGGCCGCCAGAAGCCGACCGAGCCGTTGGGGTCGAGGATGTCCACCTTCACGCCCCGGGCGCGGCGCAGCTGCGGCACCAGGTCGATCGCCGGCAGCTCCCACCAGTCCACCTCGCCCTGGCGCAGCGCGGCCGAGGCGGTGCCGGGGTCGGGGATGGTCAGCCACTCCACGCGGTCGAAATGCACCGCCTTGCCGCCCGCCATGTAGCTCGCCGGCTCCTGGCGCGGCACATAGGCCTCGTTGCGCGCATAGACGTTGCGGCTGCCGGGGACGCGCTCGGCGGCGAGGAAGCGGAAGGGACCGCTGCCGATGATCTCCGGCACCGCCTGGCTCGAGGGCAGCGCGGCGTGGCGCTCCGGCATGATGGCGCAGAGATGCGTGCCGACCTTGGCCAGCGCGTCCGGCACCAGCGGGAAGGGCTTCTTCAGCCGCAGGCGGATGGTGCGGTCGTCGGCGGCGTCCACCTCGTCGGTCGCGGCCATCAGCGCCTGACCGAAGGCGTCGCGCGTCGCCCAGCGGCGGATGGAGGCCGCGGCATCCTGCGCGCGCACCGGCTCGCCGTCGTGGAACTTCAGACCCTCGCGCAGCGTGATCAGCCAGAGCCTGCCGTCGTTCTCGACGCGGTGCCCCGCGGCCATCTGCGGCTGCGCCTTCAGGTTCGCATCCCAGCCATAGAGCGTGTCGTAGACCATCAGGCTGTGGTTGCGCGTGACAAAGGCGACCGAGTGGATCGGGTCGAGCAGCGCCAGATCGGCCTGGGGCACGAAGCGCAGCGTCCGGCGCCCAGGGGCGCCCTGCGCGGCGGCGAGGCGGGGACCGGCGAGGGCGGCAGCGGCCCCACTGGCGAGCCCCTGGGCGAGCAGGCTGCGACGGCGCATCGGGGCCTCCTTCCGGGCGGTGCGGCCAATGCTGCGTCGCAATCCGCGCGGAGGTCAATGCCGAGGCACGACCCCGCCTCAGGCCCGCTCCAGCACCAGCACCGTCTGCTGGCACACATGGCATTCCACCGGCGCCGCACGGTTCGCCCAGGGGATGCAGCGGTAGTCGAAGCCGCGCTCGAGCGTCGGCTTGACCACGGCGAAATAGGGCGAGACGTCGAAGTCGCGCGGCGTGTAGAGCGAGTGGTGGCGCACGTGCAGCGCCTCCATCGCCTCGCGCCCGGCCAGCGTCTCGATGTCGGGCAGGATCGGGTAGCCGACCCGGTTGAAGGCCTCGGCGATCAGCCCGGCGCAGATCGCCCGCGTCGGCTCACCCGATCCGAGCGCGATCATCCGCCGCCGCCAGCGCAGCGGCACGGGCGGCGTCGGGAAGAGCCAGCGCGCCAGGTCGAGCACGTTGCGCAAGTCGTAGCCGCCGCCGAGACGGGAGAGGGCGAAGCCCACCACATCCTCCACCGCCTCGGGGATCAGCCCGACGGGGCGGCAGATGCGCAGGTGATAGCCGGCGTATTTCGACAGCGGCGAGCGGACGATGCCGAGGCCGAGCTCCGCCTCCACCAGCATCACCTCCCCCGTCGCGGCGTCGCGGCCGACGCAGAGCGCGGCATGCGACCAGCTCGACTGCGTCAGGTACTTGATGGCCGAGGAGATGCTGTTGCCGCCGCCATCGACCAGCAGCACATCGCCGGGCCGCAGCAGCGCCCCATAGGGCTCGAGCGCGGCATGCGCCCGCTTCGGCAGCTTGGGCGGCGCGGCGAGGCGGCTCGCCAGGCGCCGGCCCAGCCAGTCGAGCACGGTGTCGATCCAGGCCATGCGGCGGTCGCTCCCTTCCCCTTTCGGAAGGGTTCGCCCGCCCGGCCCGGATGGTTGCGCAGGCGACAGGGGGCTGCCGGCC
>CAYNYQ010000399.1:0-4686 GCA_964401305.1 uncultured Acetobacteraceae bacterium
CAACGCGCTGGACCACGATCCGCGATCCAGTCCTCGCGGATCCTGGTTTAGATGATCTCCACCGTGCCGGGGGTCGCGGCGTGGATCGACCAGCCCAACCCGACGCGGATCGCGGCCGCCGCGCCGATGCCGATGCCGAGCGGCCCAGCTGCGAGGCCATCCTCCCATTCCACCACCAGGCTCGCCATGCCGAGGGCCCGGTGGGCCTCGCTGAGGAACACGGCGACGGCGCCCGACTCGTCGGCGGCACCATAGACCTGGGCGACCAGGCCATCGCCCAGCGCCGACAGGTCGAGCTGGTCCTGCCCCACCGTGCCGCGGGTATCGAGCCAGGCGATGCGGTCCGTCTCGGGCCGGACATCCGAGGGGGCGGCGAGCGCCGTCCAGCGGAAGACGTCGCGCTCGCCGTCGGGGCTGTTGTGCACCCGGTCGCTGCCGCCGGTGAGGTCGACCAGGTCGGCGCCGGTGCCGTCCGCCACCGCGTCGTCGCCGCCCCCGGCCTCGATGGTGTCGTCGCCGGTGCCGCCGGACAGCCGGTCGTCGCCCGCCCCGCCGGACAGCCGGTCGTCGCCCTCGCCGCCCGAGAGCAGGTCGTCCGCCGCCCCGCCCGCCAGGGTATCGCGCCCGGCGCCGCCGCGCAGCGTGTCGGCCCCGCCTTCGCCGAGGAGCCTGTCGTTGCCCTCGCCGCCGGTGGCCAGGTCGTCGCCGTCGCCGGCATGGATGACGTCGTCCCCGGTCCCGCCAGCCAGGCTGTCCGCGAGCCCGCCGGCCCGGAGCGTATCGCGGCCGGCGCCGCCGAGGAGCAGGTTGCGGCCGCCGCTGTCGACGAGCTGGTCGTCGCCCTCGCCGCCGACGAGCGTGTCGTCGCCGGCCGCGGCCTCGAGGGTGTCGTCGCCGGCGCCGCCCCCGAGGCGGTTGTTGCCGGCCTCGGCGACCAGGCTGTCCGCGCCCTCGCCGCCGAGGAGCCGGTCCTCGCCCGCGCCGGCGAGCAGGGTGTCGTCGCCCGGGCCGCCGAAGCCCTGGTCGTTGCCCGCGTCGAGGATGAGGTGGTCGTCGCCGAGGCCGCCGCGGAGGCTGTCGCAGCCCGCGCCGCCGCGCAGCGCATCCGCGCCGGCATGGCCGGCCAGGGCATCCCGGCCCTCGCCGCCATCGAGCAGGTCGGCATTGGCGCCGCCCTGCAGCAGGTCGTCGCCGGTGTCGCCGGTGGCGATGATGCGCGACAGCAGGGCGTCGCCCGCCCGCACCGTGTCGTTGCCGGAGAGCCCGGCGATGCGCAGGGAGCGGAACTGGCCGAGGCCGTCCCAGTTCAGCGGCACGTCGGCGAGCAGGTTGTCGGTCTCGCCGCGCAGGACGGTGCCGTCCCTCAGGTCCACGGCGTCCGCCTCGAGCGGCCTGCCGAGGAGCGCGTATTCGGCGTGCGAAACGAAGGCGAAGGTGAAGGTCACGGCCTCTCTCCCCGCTGCGTCGGAGGGCGGGGGTGGGGGCGGCCGGCTGGTGGCCGCCCCCGGTGCGTGTGCCGGCGGTCAGATGCCCGCGGTCAGATGCCCGCGATCAGATGATGGTGTCGCCGGTCACCGCGTCGTAGACGCTCCAGCCGAAGCCGATCCTGATGTCGGCGTTCGACTGGATGCCGATGTTGATGGCGGCGAGCGGGGTGCCGTTCTCCCACTCGACCACGAGCGACGCCTCGCCGAGCAGGCGGGCCTCCTCGCTCTCGTAGACCACGAAGGCGCCGCTGTCGTCGGCCGAGCCATAGACCTCGGCGACGAGGCGCGGGCCGAGCTTGGAGAAGTCCAGCTGGTCGTTGGTGTTCGAGCCCCAGACGTCGAAGAACTCGAGGTAGTCGGTCTCCGGCGCGATGTCCGAGGGGCTGCCGAGGCTGGTCCAGCGGAAGACGTCGCGCGTGGCATCGAGGGCATTGGCGATGTAGTCGTCGCCGCCGCTGAGGAAGACGAGGTCCTTGCCGGTCCCGTCCGCCACGTAGTCGTCGCCGTCCTTGGCGTAGATGGTGTCGTTGCCGGCGCCGCCATCCATGCTGTCGGCGCCCTGGTCGCCGTTGATCAGGTCGTTGCCGTCGTCGCCGTCGACGGTGTCGTCGCCGGAGCCCGCCTTGATGCTGTCGTCGCCGAGGCCGCCCTCGACGTCGTCGTCGCCTGACCCGGCGTTGACGTGGTCGTTGCCATCGTTGCCGGCGATGACGTCGTTGCCGTTGCTGGTGGCGACGGTGTCGTTGCCCGAGCCGCCCGAGACGACGTCGTCGAGGAGCCCGGTGGTGATGCTGTCGTTGCCGTCGCCGCCTTCGACGTAGTCGAAGCCGCCGCCCGAGTTGACGACATCGTCGCCGCTGCCGGCCAGGATGGCGTCGTTGCCGCTGCCGGTGGTGATGATGTCGTTGCCGTCGCCGCCCTGTACGCCGTTGTTGCCGTCGCCGGCATTGATCGTGTCGTTGCCGGTGCCGCCGTCGACGAGGTCGCTGCCCGTGCCGGTGGCGATGCCGTCGTTGCCGTCGCCGCCCTGCACGGTGTTGTTGCCGTTGCCGGCGTTGATCAGGTCGTCGCCGGTCCCGCCGTCGACGTAATCCCAGCCGCTGCCGGCGGTGATGATGTCGTTGCCGTCGCCGCCCTGGACGTTGTTGTTGCCGTCACCGGCGTTGATCACGTCGTTGCCGGTTCCGCCATCGATGGTGTCCCAGCCGGTGCCGGCGGTGATGGTGTCGTTGCCGTTGTTGCCGGCGATGAGGTTGTCGCCTTCGCCGCCGGCGATGCTGTCGTGGTTCCAGCCGCCCTGCAGCACATCATGGCCGAAGCCGCCATCGATGAAGAGGCGCGGCAGCACCGTGTTGTCGGCGATGACCTGGTCGTTGCCGGAGAGGCAGGTGATGGTCAACGTGCGGAACTGGCCGATGCCGCCAGCATTCAGGTCGACGAAGGTGAGGAGATTGTCCGTCTCGAATGTCTCGATGAGGCCGTCCCGCAGGTCGACGACATCGTTGATGAACTCCTTGCCGTTCAGGAAGAACGTCGTGCTGTCCAAGGCATTGAACGTATAGGCCATTGGTCTTCTCCCGTCTTGCGCGCTGCGGTTTCCGCCGCCGCCGTTTCGGCGCGATCCGGGATGCGGCGGAGCGCCAGCTGTGCGCTGGCTCCGCTACTGTGCCGCAACGGAAAAGGATGATCCTCTCAAGTATTCGCGAAACCTAATTTAGATTAATTGTTTTTCGTCTTTTCGTCAGTGACTTCCAGAAGTCACATTCTCTGGAATAGGAAAGTTCAGGCTCTCGGGATCGTGTTTGCATGGCAACCCATGCCCTCACGCGCCAAGTGCTTGCCACAGCGGAAGGACCGCTGGGCCGCGGTGAGTCGCAGAAGGTACTTTGCAACTTGCGGTCGTTACTTGTCGCGAGCTACGCGTAGAAAACGTACCGCATTTCACATTAAGGTTCAGTCATCGTCCGGACAGCCGCGCCCCGCACCGCCGGGCGGCGCCGTGGCCCGCGCACCGCGCCGTTGCGCGCCGCCCCGGACCACGGGACAAAGCCGGCATGGCCAATGCCCTGCTCATCGCCGCCCTGGCCGCCGCAGCGCCGATCTTCGCCCGGCTCTCCGAGGACTGGTTCGGCATTGCGCCCTGCGCCCTCTGCCTCTGGCAGCGCTGGCCATACTGGGCCGCGGCGGCGCTGGCGGTGCTGGCCGCCCTGCTCCGGCCCGCGCGACGGCCCCTCCTCATCCTGGCCGGCCTCGCCGCGCTGGCCTCGGGCGCGATCGGCGGCTTCCATGTCGGGGTGGAGCAGGGCTGGTGGCCCTCGCCCCTGCCGGGCTGCATCCCGCCGCGCGCCGGCGCCCCTGCGGCCAGCGTGGACGACCTCCTGCGTGGCCTGGCGCCCGCCCCCGCCAAGGCCTGCGACGCGCCGACCTACCTCATCCCCGGCCTGCCGCTCTCCATGGCGGCGATGAACCTGCTCTATGCCCTTGGCCTCGGTGGCCTCGCCCTCATCTGGGCCGCAGGACGAGGAGCCGCACGATGACCGAGACCACCCCGCGCCGCCTGGTGGAGCGCGTGATCCGCGTCGACCATGCCGGCGAGTACGGCGCGCAGCGCATCTATGCGGGGCAGCTCGCGGTCCTCGGCCGCTCGCGCCATGCCCCCGTGCTGCGCCACATGAAGGCGCAGGAGGAGGCGCACCTCGCCACCTTCTCGCAACTGATCGCCGCCCGCCGCGTCCGCCCGACCGCGATGCTGCCCTTCTGGCACCTGGCCGGCTTCGCGCTCGGCGCCGGCACGGCCCTGCTCGGCGCCCGCGCCGCCATGGCCTGCACCGTCGCGGTCGAGGAGGCGATCGACGAGCACTACCAGGCGCAGGAAGCCGCGCTCGGCGCGGACGAGGCGCCGCTGAAGGCCGAGATCGCCCGCTTCCGCGCCGAGGAGCTCGAGCACCGCGACATCGGCCTCGCCAACGAGGCCGAGCAGGCGCCGGCCTACCGGCTGCTCAGCGCCGCCATCAAGGCCGGCTGCAAGGCGGCGATCCGCATCAGCGAGCGCGTCTAGACCACGATCCGAGAGGACCGAATCGCGGATCGTGGTCCAGCGCGTTGTTTCGTCGCGTGATTCACGCCTGCGGACGTTACGCCCTTCGGCGATCACGCTCTAGCACCGCCACCTCGGCGCCTGGCCGGCACGGATCCCGAC
>CAYNYQ010000400.1:0-4670 GCA_964401305.1 uncultured Acetobacteraceae bacterium
GGCATCAAGGTGCCGATGCCGGTGGTGATCGGCCTCGACATGGCCGGCACGATCGCCGAGGTCGGCCCCGGCGTGACGGGCTGGCAGCCCGGCCAGCGCGTGATGGTCAACCCGATCAACCGCAAGAAGGGGCTGATGGGCGAGATGCTGGACGGCGGCATGGCGGAATACTGCCTCGTCGCCGCCGACCAGCTCATCGCCATCCCCGACGCCGTCAGCTTCGAGCAGGCGGCGAGCCTGCCCGTCGCCTATGGCACCGCGCACCGCATGATCGTCACGCATAAGACGGTGAAGGCGGGCGACAAGGTGCTGATCCTCGGCGCCTCGGGCGGCGTCGGCACGGGCTGCGTGCTGCTGGCGAAGCAGCTTGGCGCGCATGTCGTGGCGGCCGCCGGCAGCGCCGAGAAGTGCCAGCGCCTGCTCGAGATCGGCGCCGACGAGGCGATCAACTACAACGAGGTCGACTTCTCGAAGTGGGCGATCGAGCGCTTCGGCAAGCCGCAGCGCCGCAGCTACGAGGGCGGCGTCGACGTGCTGATCAACTACACCGGCGGCGACACCTGGGGGCCGGGCCTGCGCTGCGTCAAGCGCGGCGGCAAGATCCTGGTCTGCGGCGCGACCGCGGGCTTCGACCCGAAGGAGGATCTCCGCTTCATCTGGACCTTCGAACTGCAGATCATCGGATCGAACAGCTTCTACAACGAGGATTTCGCCTCGCTGCTCGGCATGATCGAGCGCGGCGAGATGAAGCCGGTGATCGACACGGTGGTGCCGCTGGAAGGCGCGGCCGACGGGCTGGCGCTGATCCGCGACCGCCGCGTGATGGGCAAGGTGGTGGTGACCCCATGACGCCATCTGACGATCGGAAGGCGACGCCTGGAGATCTGGATCGGATGGCCGGACGATGAGCGACTCCCCGAAGCTGACCCTCGAGCAGGTCCAGGCCCTGGTCACCCGCGCGCCCTTCCACCAGTGGCTGGGGCTGAAGGTGGTCTCCTTCGCCGAGGGCGAGATCGAGATCCGCGCCACCTGGCGCGAGGAATGGGTGGTCAACCCGGACCGCCGCTACACCCATGGCGGCATCCTGGCCGCACTGGTCGACCTCGCGGCGGACTGGGCGATCGGCGCGACCATCGGCAGGGGCATCCCGACGGTGGACATGCGCGTCGACTACCACCGCGCCGCCATGCCGGGCGACCTGATCTGCAAGGGCCGCGTGGTGCGCATGGGCGGCACGCTCTCCACCGCCGAGGCCTACATCTACGACACGGACGGCAAGCTCTGCGCCTCCGGCCGCGGCGTCTACATGACCGCCGCGCCGAAGTGAGATGAGCGGCTTCCCCTTCACCAACCAGGGGGCGCTGATCGGCCCCGGCCGGGACCCCGGCGCGCCGGCGCTGATCGACCTCTCGGGCCCGGCGCCGCGGCCGGTCAGCTACGGCACGCTGGATGCGATGGCCAATGCGGTTGCGCGCGGTCTGCTGAAGCGGGGCCTGGCGCGGGGCGACCGCGTCGGCATCCTGGCGGCGAACAGCACCGAGTTCCTGGCCGCGCTCTACGGCGCGCAGCGCGCCGGCCTGGTCGCGGTGCCGGTGAACTGGCGCTTCCCGACGGCGACGGTGGACTACGTGCTCGGCAACAGCGGCGCCGCGCTCGTCTTTTGCGACGCGGCCCGACGCGCGGCCGTGCCGGCCGGCCTCCCCGCCGTGGTCATGGGCGGGGCGGAGTGGGACGCACTGCTCGATCCCGGTCACTTCGAGCCCGTGGTGCCGGCGCCGGCCGAGCCTGCGCTCTTCCTCTACACCTCGGGCTCCACGGGTCGGCCGAAGGGCGTGGTGCTGTCGCACCAGTCGCATCTCTGGGTGGTGGAGCAGCGGCTGAAGGGCGCCGACATCAGCCGGGAACGCGCGCTGATCGCAGCACCCCTCTACCACATGAACGGGCTCGCGCTGGCCCAGCTCTGCTCGGCCGCGCATATCCCCGTGGTGCTGCTGCCGCAATTCGACGCGCGGGCCTATCTCCGCGCCATCGACACGCACCGCGTCACCTGGATCACCGGCGTGCCGCCGATGATCGCCATGCTGCTGCAGGAGCGCGAGACGCTGGCCGCGACCGACCTCTCCAGCGTGCGGCATGTGCGCTGCGGCTCGGCGCCCGTCTCGCCGGCGCTGCTGGAGGCGATCCGCCGCAACTTCCCCGGGGCGCGCTTCATCAACGGCTACGGCACCACCGAGGCCGGCCCCGTGGTCTTCGGCCCGCATCCGCAGGGCATCCCGACGCCGCCGCTCTCGGTCGGCTACCCGCATCCGGCGGTGGAGCTGCGCCTGCGCGCCGCGGACGGCTCCATCGGTGCCGAGGGCGTGCTGGAGCAGAAATGCCCGGGCCTGATGAACGGCTACTGGAACCGGCCCGACATCACCCCGCCGATCACGCCGGACGGCTTCTACGTCACCGGCGATGTCTTCCGCCGCGACGCGGACGGCTTCCACTACGTCGTCGGGCGCGTGGACGACATGTTCATCTCGGGCGGCGAGAACATCTTCCCCTCCGAGGTGGAGAAGGTGCTGGAGACGCATCCCGGCGTCGAGCAGTCCGCCGTGATCCCGGTGCCCGACGAGATCAAGGGCACCAAGCCCGTCGCCTTCGTCGTGCGCAGCGCCGGCGCCGTGGTCGACGAGGCGGCGGTGAAGGCGCATGCGCTGGCGCACGCGCCGGCCTTCATGCATCCGCGCCGGGTCTGGTTCCTCGATGCCCTGCCGCTGATGGGCACGAACAAGATCGACAAGGCCCAGCTCGCTGCCTGGGCGGCGGAGCGCCTGGCCGCCGAGTGACCCCGGCGGCAGGCATCAACGCTTGGTGTCGCGGCCCCCGCTGCCGCCGGCCGCCGCCCCCGGTCCGGGCCGCAGGAAGGAGGTCGCCGCCGGCGTGCGCGGCGCCTTGACGGCGGTCTTCGGCTTCTTGGCTTCGCGGTTGCCGCGTTTCTGGGCCTTGGCCATGGTCGGTATCCTTCCTTCGTTCGCGCCGGGCGCTACCGCGCGTATTGGCTGCGGCTGGTGTCAGGCGGGTGGCGTCGTGCTGGCGACCGGCGACGACGGCTCGGGCGTCTCCTCGTCCTCGGGCCAGATGTAGAGCACGCCCTGCGGCGCGCCGCGGCGGCCGCGGATCTTGCGCAGGGCCAGCGCCTCGAGCCGCGGCCGCGCAGACGCGAAGCATTGCAGCAGGTCGCCGGCGCTGGGGCGCTTGCCGCCGGAGGCCATGTCGCGCAACGCATGGTGCGAGATCGCGCAGGCGAAGGGGGTGCCGTCGACCAGCACCTCGAAGAGCACGCGGCGCCCGTCGGAGCTCGCGCGGGATGCGCCGGCGGGCTCGGCGCCGGGCCGCGGCGCCGCCCGCCGCGCCGAGGCTCGCGCGGCAGTCATGCGGCGATCTCCGCCGCATCCGCCGCCAGCGCCGCGGCGAGCTCGTCCGGCTGCACCGGCAGGATGCGGACGGTGCGGCCGGGCAGGGGATCGCGGAGGCGGAGGGTGGTACCGGTGCGCCGCCAGGCCGGGAAGGAGAGCGACTGGATCAGCTCCTCCTCGGTCTGGACGAGCCAGGCGCCGGCCGGGCAGGGGCGGTCCTCGCCGCGCAGCAGGAAGGGCCGCCGGAACACCACCACATCCTGTCGCGTGCGCGTCAGCATGGCACGGCGCCTCAGGCGGTCAGCTTGCGCGCGCAGGCCTGCTGCACGTCGGGATCCACCGGTGCGCCCGCCGCCGCACCCGGCATCGCCGCCCATTGCTTCGCCAGCTCGTAGCCGCGGTTCCAGTCGATGCGCTCCGATCCCGCCGGCATCGCCGCGCGCGCCCGCTCCGCGCAGAACATCGCCTGCTGCTCGACGACGCTGGCATGCATGGCCGCCTGGGCCGTGCTGGTGCGGGTCTGGAAGCCGACCATGCCGGAGATGATGGGGCCCGCGATCAGCCCGCCGAGCAGCGCGAGGGCGACGGGCTTGCCGGCCTCCCACCGCGTGGCGAGGCGGTCGCGCAGACCCGGTGGCTTGGTGCTGGTGCTGGTGCTGGACATGATGCGGGCTCCCTGATGCGGCGCGCGACCTCGCCCGCGCAGTCCAGGCGGTGGTCGGGCCATGTTTCTTGTGGCGGGCGCTTCAATCCTTGGGAAGAAGTGGCAGTGAATTGCGCCAGATTCAATGAATCCACGCGAATAAATACCGCTGGCCTTTTCACGGGCATTCTGGGCCGGATACTGCGGCATCGGCGGGCGGTCTGAACCGCTCGGCGCTGCCTGCGGCCCGGCCCGGATCGCGCCGCCGCGGCCGCCAGGGGTGCGAGCGGATTGACCCGGGGGCGGGCATCTCCCCAGGATGATGCCAGTGGCGGACGCGGCGCGACGGTTCCGCCAGTGCCCGCGCCATCCTCGCCGGGAGCGCCGCCGATGGACCCGACGCCCGTCCTGCGCACGGCGACCGCGGCGGACGCCGGCGTGATCCGCGCGCTGACCCGCGACGCCTATGCGAAGTGGGTGCCGCTCATCGGCCGCGAGCCGAAGCCGATGACGGCCGACTACGTCGCGGCCGTGCGCGACCACCGCATCGACCTGCTGGAGATCGACGGCGTCCTCGCCGCGCTGGTCGAGATGATCCCCGCGCCCGACCACCTGCTGATCGAGAA
>CAYNYQ010000401.1:0-4665 GCA_964401305.1 uncultured Acetobacteraceae bacterium
CGCCATCCCCGCCCGCCACGCGCAGCGCGATCTCGCTCCGCCACTCGCTGCGCAGGATGGTCAGGCCGAGATGCTGGAAGCCCGAGCCCACGCCGTGGCCAGCCAGCGCATTCAGCCCCGCGACCGGGGTGTCGTGGCTGAGCCGCGGGGCCGGGTCGCTCACCGCCACCTCCACCCGCGCGCCGGGGGTGCGCGGCGGGCAGGCGATGGCCAGGGCGCGCGGCGGCGGCGGGGGCAGGGCGGCTCTGGCCGGGGCCGGTCCCGGTCCCGGTTGCGGAGCCACGGCCACCGGGGCGGTGGGCCCGGCGGGCGTGGCGAAGGGCAGGGGAAAGACCGCCAGCGCCCGCAGCGCCGCCTCGATGCTGTCCTCGCCGGCGAAGATCGCGCGGCCCTCCGCGGCCACCGGCGCCAGGGGTGCGCGGACCGGAAGGACCGCCACCGGCGCAGACCGCAGGCCGAGGGAAGGCAGCCGCGTCTCCACCGCCGCGACGATCCGCCCCGCCGCCCTCTCGAGCGGCACCTCCCCCTCCAGCACGGCGCGTGCCGCCGTGGTCACCCGCTGCAGCGGCAGCCGGTCGCTCAGCACCGCGATGCCTGCCACCGCGACCGAAAGCCCGAGGCCGAGGAGAAGCGCTGCGGCCGCGAGCAGCAGCACTGGCCGCCGTCCTCGCCGCCGCCCCGGCAGTGGCGGGTGCCGCGTCCGCGTCTGCGCGTCCATCATGCCCCCTTGCCGCGTCCCGGCCCCCGCCCCTCCGCGGTGGCCGCCATCCGCTCCAGGATCTCGCCGAGCGCGGCAAGCAGCGCCTTGCGGCCGTGCCGCCCCGGGCTCGGGATGCTGACGGTCAGCGCCCCGCCGCGCGCAGCGCGCACCGCGCGGGCCAGCAGCGCACCATCCGGTGCCCGCACCTCGTGCTCGCGCGCGGGCGCGGCACGGGCGGGGCGGGGGCGGGCGGCGCGCAGCAGCCGGGCGAGCACGGCGGAGGGGGGCAGCGGCGCCTCCCCGGCCTGGCGCCGGCGCCCCTGCTCGGCGACCAGCGCCTCGGCCTCGGCCAGCAGGGGCCCGCCCGTCGCCGGGCTGCGCAGCAGGGGGGCGAGGGCGGCGGCATGGCTGATGCCGACCTTCTCCGGCGCGGCGAAGGCGCCGAGCACCGGGGCGGGCAGCCGGGCGAGTTCGAGATAGCGGCTGAGCCAGCTGCGGCTCACCTCCAGCCGCTCGGCCATGCGCTGCTGGCTGCCGCCGTAGTAGCGCTCGACCGCCCGGGCGTAGTCGAGCGCGCGCTCGAGGTCGGTGAGGTCGCGGCGGTTGCGGTTCTCGAGGTCGGCGAGGCGGAAGGCCTCCTCGTCGGTCAGCTCGCGCGGCTCGACGAGGAAGCGGAATTCCGGGTGGTTGTTGGCGCGCAGCCAGGTGACGGTCCAGTGCCGGCGGGCGCCGCAGATCACCTCGTAGCGGTGCGGCGCGGCCTCGGCGGGCAGGCGGCGGACGATCGCCGGCACCTCCTGCCGTCCCTGGGCGCGGAAGCTCTCGATCAGGTCGGCGCAGCCCTGCTCGGAGAGGGCGGCGTAGTCGCGGTTGTGCCCCTCCCAGATGCGGCAGAGGGCAGGGTCGACGAGCTCATGGATGCGGGTCTGCGCCGTGCCGGCGGCGAGCTCGGCCAGGCGGTTCTCGCGCGCGCCGAGGATGCCGGTGCGCGGCGGCAGCCGGGCCGGCGCGGCGGCCGCACCCGCCCCGGCGAGGCGCTCCGCGAAGCCCTTGTTGCCCTGCGCCATGGCGGCGGATTCCTTCGTCGATTCAGGGGCTTGGAGCCCAGTTGCAGAGCTGCAACCGGCCCTGGGGAAGCACCGGCAGGGCCGCGCGGCCGCTGCAGCCAATCGGCGTTTTCCTGAGCCTTATCAAGGCGTTGCGCGCCATTTGCAGACCTGCAACCGGGCTCACAGCACGCCCTCCGCGCGCAGCCGCGCGGCATGGCTCGGCCAGGTCAGGCGGATCTCCGTCTCCACCTCGGCATTCACGCCGTTGAGGTAGGTGAGGCAGCGCTGCCAGGTCTCGCGCGAGGTGACCGGCTGCCCGAGCTCGTACACCGTCATCAGCCGCGCCGAGGCGTTGTCGATCTCGGCGCTGTCCTTCAGCGTGGTGCGCAGCATCCCCGCGCCGAACAGCCGCCGCATCAGGCCGAGGAGCTCGCGCTGGATCGACTTCTGCTCGTCGGCGCGCGTCGCCAGCATGCGCATCCAGCGCAGCTCCACCGGCAGCCCGCGCTCGGCGAGTGCGGCCATGGTCTCGTGCAGCATCGCCAGGAAGGCGGTGGTGGAGGCGAAGTCCATCAGGGTCGGCGGCACCGGCACCAGCAGTGCATTCGCCGCCCGCATCACTGAGAGCGAGATGGTGCCGAGCGCCGGCGGCGGGTCGAGGATGACGACGTCGAAATCCCCGCCGATCGAGCGGATGCCCTCCGCCAGGCGGTCGAGCAGCCCGGGATCGGCGCGGGCGATGCGGGCGGCGAGCTCGTACTCGGCCGAGTAGAGCTTGAGGTTGGCCGGGATCAGCGACAGCCCGTCCCAATGCGTCGGCCGCACCGCATAGCCGAGGCTCGAGCGCTCCGCCTCGCGGAAGAAGGGGTAGAGCGTCTCCTCCTCGGCGATGTCGAGATCGGGGACGAGGCCGAAGAGGGCGGTGGAGGAGCCCTGGCTGTCGCAGTCGATCAGGCAGACCCGATAGCCGCGGATCGCCAGGTACTGCGCGAGATGCGCCGAGACGGTGGACTTGCCGACGCCGCCCTTGAAGTTCTGCACGGCGATGACGGCGAGCGGATCGGTCGCGGGGTCGCGCCAGGGGCGGGTGCCGAAGACGGCGCGCATCTGGTTGAGCTCGGCGAGCGTATAGCCGACGCGCCGCCCGCTGGCGGTGCGCTCGATGGCCGGCAGCCGGCCTTCCTTCTCCGCTTCGCGGATCGCCGCGGCGGTGCGGCCGACGAGCTCCGCCGCGCGGCTGATCGGGAAACGGGGCGACTGGCGCATGGCCGGCGCCTCGGCGGTGCCGCCGCGGGCGCGGAGCGAGTCCAGCACGTCGAGTGAGCGGGCGCAGAGGGCCGCGATGGCCTCGGCCTGGGCGGAGGGCTGGGGAGGGCCAGGGGAAGGGTAGGGGGCATCCATGCTGCGCGCGCTCTCTGCCCTGCGAATCGGGAGCTATCGGTTCGGCGGCATTAAAGCAGAAGATGGCGGGCGGAGCGGCCGGTTTGCGAAAAGCCGGCGCCTCGGGCGCCGAATGCGCAAGCGGTGTGGCGGTACGGTCGCTGCCCGGACCTGCCGTTGAACCGATTGGACGACCGGTTCGACTATGCAGGCCGACCCTGGCCGCGGCATCCCCGCCGACCAGGTGTTCGCCGAGATCCGGGCGCTGCACGCGCAACGCCTGAAAGACGGCGCGGGGTGACGCGGCGCATCCTCTTCGCGTCAGATGCGGGCCACCCTCACCCCCCGCCCGGCCGCGCCGGCGCCGGTTCCAGCCCGGGCCCGGAGCGATCGGCGGCGCGCCGGGCGATCTCCGCCTCGGCCAGCGCCACCACGCGCCGCGCATTCCCCGCCCAGGTCAGGTCGCGCCGCAGGATCTCCGCCCGCGCCGCCGCACCCAGCCGGCGCCGCAACGCCGCGTCCTCGGTCAGCCGCAGCACGGCGCGCCAGAAGGCCTCGGGGTCCTCGGGGTCGAACAGCAGCGCGGTCCGGCCATCCTCCAGCACCTCGCGCAGGTTGGGCTGGTCGGGCGCGACGATCGCCCGCCCCGCCGCCATGTACTCGAAGACCTTGAGCGGCGAGGCATAGGCGACCGAGGCCGGCTGCAGCGCGATGTCGAAGCCGGCGATGAGCCCTGGCACCGCCTCGCGCCCCGCCAGCCCCGTGAAGCGCACCCGCTCGGCGATGCCGAGCTCGGCCGCCAGCGCCTCGAGGCCGGGTCGCGCCGGGCCTTCGCCCACCACCAGCAGCCCGAGGCGCGGCCGGCCCTGCCAGGCGGCGATCGCGCGCACCACCCGGTCGAGCCCGTGCCAGTCGCGCACGAAGCCGACGAAGCCGAGGGTCAGCGTCTCCTGCTCCGCCGCCGGGTCCTCCGCCGCGGGGGCGGGGAAGTCGGCGAGGTCGATGCCGTTCGGGATCACCTCGATCCGCTCGCGCGGCACGCCGGCGGCGGTCACATGGCCGGCCAGCACCTCGGTCACCGGCAGCACCCTGTCGGCGCGGCGCCAGACGAAGCGCTCGCTCCAGCGGGCGAGGCGGCGCAGGCGGAGGTTGCCGAAGCGCGTGCGCTCCTCGGCCAGCGGCGCGTTCACCTCGAGCAGCAGCGGCACGCCGCGGGCCCGCGCCACCAGCGCGCCGGCGAGGTAGAAGAGGTTGTAGCGCTCGTAGATCACGTCGGGGCGGAACTCGGCCGCCGCCTGGCGCAGCCGGCGCCAGGCGGGGAGGGTATAGGCGAACTCGGCGAGCTCGACCGCGAAGCCCGGCAGCAGGCGGCGCACCAGCGCGACCATGCGGCTCTCGCCGCCGAAGCCCGCCTTCTCGTAGAGCGAGGGGCCGGCCACCCGGACCTCGTGCCCGGCCGCGCGCAGCGCCTCGACCATGGCGTCGAGATGCACGCTCTGCCCGTCGCGGGACTGGATGCGGTGGCTGTAGAGGATC
>CAYNYQ010000402.1:0-4624 GCA_964401305.1 uncultured Acetobacteraceae bacterium
GCCTGCCCGCCGCGCCGCGTGAGCCACTGCCGGTGCGCGCCGCCCCGCCGGCGACGGCCGCGGGCACCGAGCCGCTCGACCGGCTGCGCCTGCTCTTCCCCCCGCCCGGCGCCGTGCTGGCGGCCGAGGGCGCGGGGCATGTCACGCTGCGTGCGGCCGGCGGGCGGCGGCCGCTCACCTTCCTCGTCGACGGCGCGCCGCTGCCGGCCGAGCCCGCCCGGCGCGAGGCCGCCTGGGTGCCGCCGGGCCCGGGCTTCTTCCGCGTCACCGTGCTCGACGCCGCCGGTGCGGTGGCGCGGGCCGAGATCAGGGTGCGATGATGCCGCAGACCATCCATGTCGACGGCGATGCCTGCCCGGTGCGCGAGGAGGTCTTCCGCGTCGCCTTCCGCCTCGGCGTGAAGGTGGTGGTGGTCGGCAACGGCGCGCGGCCGGTGCGGCTGCCGGAGCATCCCGACCTCCGCCTCGTCATCGTGGCCGAGGGCGCGGATGCCGCCGATGACTGGATCGTGGAGCACATCGCGCGCGGCGATGTCTGCGTCACGCAGGACATCCCGCTGGCCGGGCGGTGCCTGGAGAAGGGCGCCCGCGCGCTCTCGCCGCGCGGCCACGTCTTCAACGCCGACAATATCGGCGGCGCGCTGGCCGGCCGCGCCCTGGCCCAGGCGCGACGCGAGGCGGGGGCGATCACCGGCGGCCCGGCGCCGCTGACCCAGGCCGACCGCTCCCGCTTCCTCTCGGCGCTGGATACCGCGGTGCGGCAGGCGGCGCAGGACCAGGCGGCCCCACCGCCCCGCCCCTGGGTGGCCTTCGAGTAGCGACCCGCCGCGCCGCCCTGCCCCGCCCTATTCCGGCTTCACGCCCGCCGCCTTCAGCACCGCGCCGATGCGCGGGATCTCGGCGGCGATGAAGGCGTCGAGCTGCGCCGGCGTCTGCACCTCCGCCATGCCCTGCACGGCGAGCTGCGCCAGCCGCGGCTGGGCATTGCGCACGGCCTGGGCGAAGCCCTCCTGCAGCCGGGCCAGGCGGGCGGGCGGCACGCGCGTCGGCGCCAGCACCGCCAGCCAGGCCTCGGCGCGGAAGCCGGGCAGCCCGGCCTCGTCGGTCGTCGGCACATCGGGCAGCACGGGGCTGCGCGCGCCCGTCGCCACCGCCAGCGCGCGCACCGACCCGCCCTTCACATGCGGCGAGGCCGAGGCCACCGGGTCCATCACCAGCTGCGCCTCCCCCGCGATCACCGCCTGCATGGCCGGCCCGCCGCCGCGATAGGGCACGTGCAGCATGTCGAGCCCCGTCGCCGCCAGGAAGAGCAGGCTGCCGACATGGATGGCGCTGCCGACGCCGGCGCTGGCGAAGGCGTACTTGCCCGGGTTGGCGCGGATCAGCGCCAGGAACTCGGCGAGGTTCGCCGCCGGCAGGCGCGGCGTGACGCAGAACAGCTGCGGCGTCGCGCCGATCATGGCGACGGCGCGGAAATCCCGCACCGGGTCGTAGGGCAGCCGCGCCACCAGCGAGGGCGTGTTCACATGCGGGCTGGCGGTGATGATCACGGTCTGGCCGTCGGGCTCGGCCCGCGCCGCGACCTCGGTGCCGACGACGAGGCCGGCGCCGGTGCGGTTCTCGATCACCACGGACTGGCCGAAGACCTGGCCCGCGGCCTCGCCGACCACGCGGGCGACGACGTCGGTGGTGCCGCCGGCGGCGAAGGGGACGATCACGCGGATCGGCCGGTCGGGCCAGGCGGCCTGGGCGCCGGCGAGGCCTGGCAGGGCGAGGGCCGGCAAGGCGGAGGCGGCGCCGAGCAGGCGGCGGCGGCCAAGGCTGGTCGGAAGAATCTCGGTCACGGTGCGGCGCCCTCCCCGGCATGGCCCGGCAGGCCCGGGTCCCGCCGGCCCCATGCCATCATTGCCCGACCGGCGACAAGGGCCGCCCGCGGCGCCGTGCCGGTCATGCCGGCACCACTCCACCGCGGCGCCGGGTCATGCCGGCACCCCTCCACCACGGCGCCGGGTCATGCCGGCAACCCTCCACCACGGCGCCGGGTCATGCCGGCACCAGGCAACGCGGGATGCGCCGCCGCCCGCGCGCCATGCGCAGCACCTGGCGCAGCCGCCGCCATTCCCAGAGGCGCGTGCGCGGCTCCGGCCAGGGGCGGAGCCGCGCCATGACCTCCGCCATGACGAGAGCGGACAAATCCGGGTTGGGCAGCATCCAGGACGGGCCCGGCAGGGCGCTCAGCATGCCGAGCCGGCGCGCCAGCACGATGGCCGCGACGCCCACCGCGCGCACCGAGCGCCGGTGCGCGGCGCAGATCCAGTGCTCGACCGCGCGCAGCGCGGGCGGCACGCCGGCGCGGCGGCCCTTCGCCACCTGGCGCAGCAGCCGGGCGAAAAGGCCCTGGTGCGCCCAGCGGCGGAACTGGCGCGAGACGGTCTCCGCCGCCACCCCGCCCCAGCGCGCCTGCTTCCAGAGGAGGCCCTGGGCGACGACGCGGAACACGGCATCGAGCCGTCCGCGCGCGCCGCCGGCGAGCGGGCGGCCGGGCGCGCCCTCGGCACGGGCGAGGTAGGGCGCCAGCGCGGCCCATTCGGCGTCCGCGAGCGGCTGCCAGGGGCGGGGATCGACGTAGCGGGAGGGGCGGTAGCGGAAGGGGTTGGGCATGGGGCGCCTGGCGCAGGGGGAGTCGGGGCGTGTGCCAGGAATTTTTTCCTTTTGCAAGTCATGGATCGCTCGCCCAGTTGATGAGGCTGGCGACAGGGCCCCGGCGCAGCGGCATCGACCATTCGGGGGATGCCAATCGATCCGACGTCGGTCGGCTCCGTGCATGCCGCGATGAAGGCAGACTGGCAATTCCTCGCCGCCGAGGACAACTGCAGGATCCTCGCCTGGCTCGGCGTCGGCGCCCTGGCCGCCGTGACGACCCTCGTCGCAGTCTGGAAACCCGCGCCGCCGGCTATGCTGGCCGCGGGCCAGCAGACGAGCCAGGGCGCCCCCCGCGACGCCCTCGCCATCGCCGAGCGCCTCGCCGCCGCCGATCCGGGCAATGCCCAATGGCAGCGCGACCTCTCCGTCTCGCACGACAAGCTCGGCGACGTGCTGCGCGCCCAGACCGACGGCGCCACCGTGCTCCGCAGCTACCGCGACGCCCTCGCCATCGCCGAGCGCCTCGCCGCGGTCGACCCGGGCAATGCCCAATGGCAGCGCGACAGGATCGTATCCTGCGTGAAACTGGTGGAGGCCGCGCCGGCGGACGCGCGGGCCTGGCTGGCGCGCGCCCTCGGCATCGCGCGGGATCTCGCGGCGAGCGGCCGGCTGGCGCCGGTCGATGCCGGGATGCCGGGCGACCTGGAGCGCAGGATCGCCGCGCTCGGGCCCTGAGGGCACCGCCCGCGCCGCGCGACGCCGGCGGCGGGCGCCCGGGCGCGCATCGCCCTCAGGAGGTCGGCTCGGGCTGCGCCGCGTTGGGGAAGAACAGCGGCTCGCCGTTGATGCGGTGGCCGGCGATCGCCTGCTGGCCGGCGGGCGAGAGGATCCAGTCGATGAAGCGCTGCCCGTCGGCCGCCTTCACATGCGGGTGGCGCTGCGGGCTCACCAGCATCACGCCGTACTGGTTGAACAGCCGCGCATCGCCCTCGACGAGGATCCGCAGGTCCTGGCGGTTGCGGAAGCTCAGCCAGGTGCCGCGGTCGGTCAGCACGTAGGCGTCCTGCGCCGCGGCGGCGTTCAGCGCCGGGCCCATGCCCTGGCCGACCTCGCGGTACCACTGCCCGCGCCCGGCCACGGGATCGATGCCGGCCTGGCGCCACAGGCGCAGCTCCGCCGCATGCGTGCCGCTGCGGTCGCCACGGCTGACGAAGGGCGCGCGCGCCGCGGCGATGCGGCGCAGCGCCTCGCCGGTGTCGCCGAGCCCGGCAAGGCCCGCCGGGTCGGCGGCCGGGCCGACGATGACGAAGTCGTTGAACATCACGTGCCGCCGCGGGCCGCCGAAGCCCTCCGCCACGAAGCGCTCCTCCGCCGCGCGGTCGTGCACGAAGACCACGTCCGCATCGCCGCGCCGCCCGACATCCAGCGCCTGGCCGGTGCCCAGCGCCACCACGCGCACGGCGATGCCCGTCGCCCGGGTGAAGGCCGGCAGGATATGGCCGAAGAGGCCGGACTGCTCCGTGCTGGTGGTGGAGGCGATGGTGATGCTCCGCTCCTGCGCCGCCGCGGGCGGCGCCAGCGCCAGGAAGACGGAAGCGGCGAGGGCCGCGGGGACAAGCCATCGCCGCAGGGTCGTGGTCATCGCAGGCCCTCCTTCTCCGGGCTTCGCATGGGGCTGGCTCACCACAGGAGGTCGCCGCGCAGGAAGGCCGCGGCCTCCGGCGTGGCGGGCGTGGCGAAGAAGCGCGCGGCCGGCGCATGCTCCAGCACGCGGCCGCGGTGGAGGAACACCACCTCGCCCGCCAGGCGTCGCGCCTGGCCGAGGTCGTGCGTCGTCAGCACGATCTTGGTGCCGCGCGCGGCGAGGGCGGCGATGATCTCCTCGACCGCCCGCGTCGCCGCGGGGTCGAGGCTGGCGCAGGGCTCGTCGAGGAACAGCACCTCGGGATGCAGCGCCGCGGCGCGGGCGAGCGCCAGGCGCT
>CAYNYQ010000403.1:0-4622 GCA_964401305.1 uncultured Acetobacteraceae bacterium
ACGGAGCTGCTGCGCGCCTGCCTGAAGCTGCTGGTGCTGCCGGTGCGGGGCGAGCGGCGTGACCGGCCGGGCCCCTTGCCGCTCTGGCGCGCGTCGGAGGCGCTGGCGCATCTCAGGGCCTTGCTGCCGTGCCTGTCGGCCGATGGCGTGCCGCTGGCGCGGCTGGTGCCGACCGGCGATGCGCGGATGCGCACGGCGCTGCAGCGGCGCGCGGCGCTGGCGAGCACCTTTCTGGCGGGGCTGGAGCTCGAGCGGGAGGGCGCGCTGGCGCTGGGGCAGCGGGTGGCCTTCGGGGAGATCCGGGTCGGGCAGCAATAGACATACGCCCTCGGTCGCACGCGCTGATCCACACGAGCGCGGCACATCCTCGCTTCACCGGCTGCGGGCGATCTGCTATCGACCGCCCGCGCTACTGCACGAGCGCTCCGGTTTTCCGGGGCTTCCGGGCCGCTCCGGAAGCGGCCAGGACCCTGGAACACGCAGCGACCGCGCGCCGTAGAGTTCCAGTCTGCAACTCCCCTGGAGCGCAGGACGATGCGGTCGGAGGTGGCCGAACTGGCCGGAGAGCCGCAGGGGACGGCGGATGCCCTGCCGCTCTGCGTCGATCTCGACGGCACGCTGCTGCTGACCGACGCCTTCTACGAATCCCTCGTGGCGGTGCTGGCCAGGGATACGCTCCTGGCCTTCCGCCTTCCGGGCTGGCTTGGGGCCGGCAAGGCGCGCCTCAAGCAGGAACTCGCGGAGCGCTGGAGCTTCGACCCCGCCAGCCTGCCCTATGACGAGCGCGTGGTCGCCTATCTCCGCGACCAGCGCGCCCAGGGCCGGCGCATCGTGCTCAGCACCGCGACGCATCGCCGGATCGCCGAGCGCATCGCCGCGCATCTCGGCCTGTTCGACGAGGTGATTGCCACCGAGGGCGAGGACAACCTGCGCGGCCCTGCCAAGGCCGCCGCGCTGGTCCGCCGCTTCGGCAAGGGCGGCTTCGTCTATGTCGGCAACGATGCCACCGACGAGCCGGTCTGGGAGGTTGCCGCCGCCGCCGTGGTGGTGAATGCGGCGCCGGCGCTGCAACAACGCGCGCAGGCCAGGTACCGGGTCCTTGCGGTGTTCGAGCCGCCCTCCGGCGGCCGGCTGCGGGCCGCGCTCAAGGCCATGCGGCCCTACCAGTGGATCAAGAACGCGCTCTGCCTGGTGCCGCTCTTCGCCGCCGGCGCCATCGGCGAGGTGGAAGCCTGGGTGGGTGCGCTGCTGCTGATGGCGGGATTCAGCCTGACGGCATCGGCCATCTACATCATCAACGACCTGTCGGACCTGGCGGCCGACCGCGCGCATCCGCGCAAGCGCCGCCGACCCTTCGCCGCCGGCACGCTGCCGATCCCCGTCGGGATCCTGCTCTCCGCCGCGCTGCTGCTGCTCGGCATCGCCCTCGCCGCGGCGTCGGGCGCGCTGGTCTTCGTGGTGATCTACGCCCTTGCGTCGATCTCCTACAGCATGTGGCTGAAGGAGCAGCCGATCGTCGACGTCTTCATGCTGGCCCTGCTCTACACCATCCGCCTCTTCGGCGGCGGCGTGGCCAGCGGGCACGAGGTGTCGCTCTGGCTCCTGGGCTTCTCGTCCTTCCTGTTCCTCAGCCTGGCCCTGGTGAAGCGCGTCTCCGAGATCGACCGCCATGCGCGGCGAGGGACGGAGGGCTTCATCGCGCGGCGCGGCTACATGGCGGAGGACGGCGCCATGCTGCAGATGTTCGGCAGCGCCGCCACCTTCGCCTCCGCCATCGTGCTGTCGCTCTACGTGCAGAGCGACGTGGCCTCGCGCGCCTATGCGCATCCCGGGGTGCTCTGGGGCACGATCCCGCTGCTGCTGTTCTGGCAGTGCCGGCTCTGGCTCTCCACGGCGCGCGGCTACATGCATGACGACCCGATCGTCTATGCGGCGCGGGACTGGGTGTCGTGGATCGTCTTTGCCTGCCTCGCCCTCGTGGTGGTCGTGGCGTGGACGCCGAGCCCGCTGTGAACCCGAGAGGGGGTAGGGCCGTGCTGAGCCTGCAGATCCTGGCACTGATCGCCTTCGCCGTGTCCTGCTCGGCCCTGGCGCAGGTGGCGCTGAAGCACGGCATGGGGCGGGAGCAGGTGCAGGCCGCGCTGGCGGTCGGCGGCGTCGAACGGGTGGCGCTGGCGGTTCTCGGCAGTCCGGGGGTGTGGCTGGGGCTCGTGGTCTACGGGCTCAGCGCGATCCTCTGGCTCTTCGTGCTGGCGCGCGTGGATCTCTCGGTCGCCTATTCCTTCGTGTCGCTTGGCTTCCTGCTGGTGATGGCGCTCGGGGCGATCCTGTTCGGCGAGCCGATCACCTGGACGAAGGTGCTGGGGACGATGCTGGTGGCGCTCGGCATATGGCTGGTCGCCACCGGGGGCGCGCCGGGCACGGGCTGAGGGTCCTGCCCGGTCGCGCCGCTTCGGCGCGGAATTCGCTCAGGCGGCTCGTGCGGAGGCCTGCCGGGCGAGGAACTGCCCGAGCAGGCCCATGAGCTGCCGCTCGGCGCCCGCCGGACGCCCCGCGAGCATCCAGGTCAGGGCCTGCGTGCCCACATGGGCCGCGGCGCCGCAGGCGGCCAGCACGGCCAGGGTGAGAAGGGCGTCCAGGAGGCCGGCCTGCGGCGGCAGCATGTCGCGCAGTGCCAGGACGACGCCGCACATGACGGCAGCGGCGGTCAGGCTGCGCCACAGCACTGCCCATATCTCGGCGAAGCCGTAGCCGAGGATCCGCGCCATCTCCCTGTGCCAGGCCAGGGCGCCGAACAGCGCTGTCGCCACCAGGGCGAAGCCCACACCCGGCACGCCGGCGAGCAGGGCGCTGGCCACGACGGCCGGCACGCGCAGCAGGACGAGCAGCGCGTGAATGGCGACCATCCTGTGCTGTGCGCCGAGGATGATGAAGAGGTTGAAGGTGAAGTGCCCGAGCGCGTCGATCATGACGTAGAGGGCGCACAGGGCGATGAAGGTCGCGGAGCCGGCGAAGGCGGGGCCGAGCGCGATGCGCTCGATCTCCGGCGCGACAAGGGCGATGCCGATGGACAGCGGGATGATGGCCGTCGCCACCAGGCCCAGCCCGCCGAGGAAGTGGCGCTTCAGCAATTCAGGGTCGTGGCGCACCCGGGCGTAGCCGGCGTAGACCGGTCCGCGGATCGGCACGGCGAGCTCGGTGACGGGAACGGCGGCAAACTGCCAGGACACCTGCCACATGCCGAGCGCCGGCAGGCCGACGAAGCGGCCGATGGTGAGGTTGGCTGCCTGACCCTCGATGGCGCCGCAGGCATTCGAGGCCAGCATCCACTTGGAGAAATGCAGCAATTCCTTCCAGCGTGCGAGGCATAACCTCGGCTTGTAGGGTGCCATCCAGTAGCCGATAGGTATAGCAACCAGGGACGCGAAAAGATTCCCCAGGACAAGGCACCAGTAATTCAGCAGGGTGAAAGCCAGAATCAACGATATTGAAAAAGAGAGTATTTGTGTTATAATCTGCATCTGAAAGATTTTGTTGTATCGCAGTTCCCGCTGCATCCGGAACCAGCCGGGGCTGGCGAGGCCGGAGAGCGCCGTGCTCAGCGCAACGACCAGCACGATGGCGCTGATGCGAGGATCGCCGAGAAGGGCCGCCTGCCACTCGGCCGTGGCGGCGAGCAGGCCGCCTAACAGCAGGCCGCGCAGCAGGTTCAGCGTCCAGGCCGTGTCGTAGTAGTCGCGGTCCGCGTCGGCCTGGCGCACCACGGCCATGCCCACCCCGGTCTGCGTCATCACCTCGACGATGGCGATGAAGGCAGCCGCCAGGGCGACGAGACCGAAATCCTCCGGCTGCAGCAGCCGCACCAGGATCAGCGAACTGATGATGCCGATGCCGCGGACGGCGAGCCGGGCGGCAACCATGAAGGCCGAGCCGACCACGACCTTGCGGCCGATGCCCTGCGTCTCGCCTGGCGGCGTTTCGGACTTCGGCACCGCGGTGGACAGGGGCACCGACATGTCAGGCGCGCTCATGCGGTCGGACGCCGGAGTTGCATGCAGTGCCTGATATCATGACCCGCGTCCGTTGCCGTCCCGTGAATCCACGGCGCGGTGTGAGATTTGCGGCAAGCAGGTGCTGCAACAGACTGCGGCTTGCCCTTTGTGCCACACTGGGGCACCCATGCGCCGCCATTGCAAGCCGCCGAGGGCCGCGCGTGCCGTTCTTCTCCGTCATCCTGGCCACGCGGGATCGGCCAATCCTGTTCGCGGAGGCGCTGCGCTCCGTCCTCGCGCAGGATTTCGCCGACCTTGAGATCGTGGTGGTCAACGATGGCTCGCGCGAAGAGCACCGCGCCGCCTATGACGCGGCGCTGGCGGCGGCGCGCAACGCGGGCCGCTCGCTGCAGGCGCATTGGCTGGTGCATCGGCCGCGCGGCCATGGGCAGAGCTATGCCCTTAATTTCGGTGCCGCGCAGGCCCGCGGAACCTATCTCTGCTTTCTCGACGATGATGATTCCTGGACCGATGCCGGGCATCTGAGCCGCGCGGCCGAGGCGCTGTGCGACGGCGGCGAGGTCGCGGATCTCTACATGGCGAACCAGGCCGCCTATCGCGGCGAGGTGC
>CAYNYQ010000404.1:0-4598 GCA_964401305.1 uncultured Acetobacteraceae bacterium
CCAGGCTGCGCTGGCCGGTCTCGCCGACCTCGCGCAGCTCCTGCTTGACGCGGGCAGCGTCGTCCAGCGACAGGCGGACAGAAACGCGGCGGGTGGCGTCAGCCATGCGTCACGCCTCCTGCGTCGGTGGAGTTGTCGGGGCGGCGAGAGGCGCTGCCGGCCGCGAGGCCCATGCGCATGGCGAGCAGGAGTTCGGCCGCGGCCCAGCCAGAGGCGCCCATCTCGCGGGCAGTGGCGAGCGCCGCCGGCATGTCGAGGTCGAGGCCGGCCATCGTCGCCGTGGCGCAGGTGGTGCCGGCGGCCCAGGCTGCGGCGCCCTCGATACTGGCCGGCGCGTGCGCGGCGTAGGGACAGGCCAGGCCGCAGTCGCGATCGAGAGCCGCGCAGCCTCGGCAATAGTCAGGGCCCTGGCCGAAGTGCCATTCGGCTCGAGCCCTTAGCCGTTTCCCTCCAGCGCCACGGCGGCGACCGGGCCTGTGGCGCGGTCCCAGAAGGCGGCGGCCATCTCGTCCATGTCCATCAGGCGCTCGACGGCCTCGGGAGAGAGCGGCAGCGGCTTGCCGGCGGCGTCGCCGACGCCCTCCCAGGCCGTGACGGCGTGGCGTGCCAGCGCCTTGACCAGGAAGGCAAAGGCCAGGCCGCGGGCCATGTCGGGGTCGAGGTCGGCCTCCGCTGTCCGCAGCGCGCCGAGACGGCGGGCGGAGCCGGCCTGGGCGGCGGCCATCACGGCGGTGGTGACGGGGCGGATTTCCACGCGCACGCCGCGCGGCAGGTCGAGCCAGTACGGCTCAACCGGGAGGTCGAGGGTCAGCATGCGGAGTTCCCCTGTGTGGTGGGTCTTGACCCTGCGGCCGCCGATGGCCAAGTTGGCCATGCGCGCCGAGGGAGAGTGTTTCGTGCCAAATGTCAGCCTCACGCCGGAGCAGCAGAGCTTCATCGACACCCGCGTGGCCTCGGGCCGGTTCACCAGCGCCAGCGAGGTCATGCGTCATGCGCTCCGCCTGATGCAGGAGGCCGAGGAACGCCGTGAGCGGTTCGTCGCCATGCTGTGCGACGTCAGCGAGCGGGCGGACCATGAAGGCACCCTCTCCGCCGAAGATGTAGATGCTGAACTGAAGGCGGTGATCGCCGCTGCCAAGCAGCGCGTTTGAGTCGCGCCCGAAGGCCGGCCGCGGCGAGGTTCACGCGCGAGGCGCTGGCTGACCTCCGCACTGCGGTGGGATGGATCAGCCGCGACGACCCAGCAGCAGCAGATCGACTGCGCATCACGGCGAACGAGGCGGCGAAGGCAATCGGCGAACATCCGATGATTGGGCCCGTCCGCACTGAATTCGCGCCCGAGCGATTCCGCTTTTTTGTGCTGAGGCGTTTCCCCTATCTGATCGTCTACGAGCCGGACCAGAATCCCCCGCGTATTCTGCGGGTCGTTCATGCATCGCAAGACCTCGCTGTCCTGCTGGCTGATCTCTCTGGCGAGGATGGCTGATCACGCGAGCGCGGTTGCGGCTTGCTGGTCGGAAAATCAACAGTGGAAGAAACGCGGTGGCACAGAGCCTGGACGACGCCAAATTTCAGAAAGCCCTGGCCGCCATCGGAGCGTCGGGGAGCGCTGATTCGGTGCGCGCAATCATGCGCAACGCCAAAGCGCAGTTGGCGGCCGGCCAATTAGGCCAACCGCAGGCAGAGGCCATGCAACGTGCGGGATTGCGCCGATTGGCCGAGCTGGCTGGCCAGGATGCAGATGACCCGCTTGCTCGGCGATGGATTGAAGGGATCGCTGCCTTCGAGGCGCTCACTGGAAAGCGCGCCAGCAGGACGCGTCCAATGCTTGAGCGCCATGGTGCACAGCTTGCCTTTGAAAAATTGGTCGATCGAACATCCGGAACATCCGGTTTCGAGCAGATGATCGAAGCGGGGCTGCACGATATGACCGCCGAGTGGATCGTGCTCGAGTTCAAAGACATCTTCGACGAGCGCATTCGCAGCTTGGCCGAGCAAAGGCTCTCCTCCGCCGGTGTCGAGATGCGTCCCTGAACCTGTCGCCAGCACTGCCGGCTGCCAGTGAGGAAACTAGAATGGAATTGTGGGAGTACGATCTGGACAAGCATGAACAGCAACGCATTCCCACACCGGGCCGCTGCATCTACTGCCTGGGTACGGAGAACCTGACCGACGAGCACATCATCCCGTTTGCGCTCGGCGGAAATACTGTCATCTTCGAAGATGCTGCCTGCAAGTCATGCGCCGAAAGAATTCAGCCATATGAGCAGGAAGTCCTTCGTAAACAGCTGGGTGTCTTCCGCATTCAGGTGGACGCTCCCAGCCGAACCAAACCGAAAAACCGCCCTACCCACACCAGTTTACACTTCTTGGAGGTGAACGACCGCGGCGAAGTCATTCGGGACCTAGGGGAGCGAAGCTATCGCATTGCAGACGCACCGCTTGCCTTAAATCTCTGGCAGCTTCCAGAGGCGCGCATGATGAGGCTCAACGCAGAACCCGGCGACGATCACGGCAAACCATGGACCTATTGCGATGAAGGCACGGCAAGCAAACTGGCACGTCGCGTCGCGGAGGAGACTGGAAGCCTTCACGTGGCAGTCAAGGTTGGGGCCGTTAACCGCGACCACTTTCTCCGTTTCCTGGCGAAGACTGCCCACGCATTCGCAGTGTCGCGCTTGGGCCTAGATGGATTTCAACCTTTCTTGACAGAAGCCATACTCAACGAGAGCCACGACCTATCCAAGTACGTGGGCGGCGGGCCGCAGGACGCACCGCATGAAGTTGACCCTGCAACCACGACGCTGCTCACGCTGGGTCAGGTAGCAGATGGGCCCGGAAACGGCCTCCACGCTGTGCGGTTGCAGTTCTATCCCCAGCTTGGCTCGCCTGCCTACGTTGTGGTGGTGGGCGAACCGTTGCCGACTGATAAACGTCCGTCTTCCGGCCGTTAGCTTTGAAGATCAGACGGCGTGGACGTGCCCATAGTGACATCGCATCCTGCAGTGGGACAGCCGCTTGCCTCACAAAGCCAACTATCGCTACCGACGGTCAAGCTCACGCGTATTCCGTCCCGGCCTGCTGGTTCCGCAGCACCGCCGTCATCATGCGCGTCGCGGTCGCATTGAACGCAGCTCGGAAATCGAAGCTCGCCTCCACGCCGGCTGGCCCCTCGATCGGCGTCTTGGCCAGCGCGAGATAGACCTCGTGCAGCGTGATGGTCAGGCTGCGGTTGGCGTCGATGGTGAAGGCCAGCGCGAACTCTGCCGCGGTGCCGGCCTGCGCCTGGGCCAGCAGCGTCGTGTTCTCAAAGCGCACGGTGATCTGACCCGTGCAGCGCGCGATGCCAGGGTCCACGCCCTCGACGCGCCGATCGGCGCGGATGGTGCGCACCGCCTCCATTCCGTTAGCAAAGGTGAGCCGCGCTCCGGTGACCTGCGCCAGCGCCGAGCCGCTGCGGGTGATGGATCCCTGTGCCTTGTTGAAAGCGGTGTACGCGGCGCTTGTCGGCGTGCCGCCTGACGTCGCGCCGGTGCGCACCGAGCCCTGTCCCAGCAGCCCGAAGGTGGCCGTCGCCGCGCCGGTCGGGGTGAAGTCCAGTTCCAGCGTGTCGGCGCGCACGCCCGTGCACACGTCGAAGGACGGCACGTCCGGATAACCGATCTCCATCGCGTTGCTCGGCAGCGAGGCCGCGCCCGACGCGAAGGTGTGGATGAAGTTCGTGGTGCCGGTGGTGGTGGGCGCGCCGAGCAGCAGCCGCAGCCAGTGCCCGATGTTGATGAGATCGACCGGCACCACCGCCTGGCCAGCGACCGTAACCGTGTCCAGGAAGGGCGCCGCCGGATCCCGGTTGCTGCCGACCCCGATGACATCGGCATCGAGCAGCGGCTGCTCGGCGCCGAGATCGCAGGACAGGAACGGCATGCGCCGCCAGTTGCTGCCGGGCGCCGTGCCGTAGACGGTCTCGGGCAGCATGAGCAGGCGGCAATTCGCGCCGATGGCACGGGGCATGGTCGTTCTCCTGAAGGGGGATCAGGCCAGCGGCGAGCCGGCGACGGTGAACCAGAGGGTGACGGGGATGGCGGCAGCGCGGGCCGCGGCGGCCCCCTCGAACTCGACATCCTCGAAGGCTGCGCTGCCGGGCTGCGCCCATTCGACGGCGCCGCCGAGCGTGCGGTTAGCGGCGATGGCGGCAGCGACATCGACAAGCAGCGCGTCGAGCAGGGTGTTGCGCGCGACGGGCAAGGCGCCGGCGACGGTGACCTCGATCTCGGCACGATGCTCGACCTGCCAGGCCAGCGGCGAGAGGATGGGCGTCTCCTCCACCGTCTCGCCGTCGCGGACCATGACCAGCCCACCGGCGGGGATGCGCTGCGGGATGGTCTCACCGCGCAGCACCACCGGTGCCGGATTCCGCACCACCAGCTGGGTGACGAGCCGGCTGTGCAGGGCCGCAATGGCCGTCTCGCGCGCACTCATCCTGCGCTCCCACTCTCGCGTTCCCAGGCCGCCACGAAGCGCCCCGGAAGCCGGCGCAGCCCGCGCTCGGCGGCGCCGCGCACATCGAGCCGCTTGGCGAGCTTCACCTGGGGCAGGAG
>CAYNYQ010000405.1:0-4594 GCA_964401305.1 uncultured Acetobacteraceae bacterium
TGCCCATCGAGCCGTAGGAGGCCAGCGCGCAGCCGAGATGCTTCAGTTCGTCGGCCACCGGCGGGCGCTGGGCGCCCACGAAGACAGGAACGGCGAAGTAGCTCTGCTGATGTTCGCCGACGATGCGTCCAAGCGCGCCCCAGTCCGCCAAGTCGTCCAGCCGCGCGCCGGAGATGTCGACGAGGAAGCCACCCCGCCGGTGCTGTGCCAGCTGGAAGCCGTATTCCGGCACGCGGCCGGTCACCGCCGCGGCGAGGGCTGCCGGCCCGCTCTCGAAATTCGTGCGCGCACCGAAGACACTGTTGGCGTAGATGCAGGTGCCGGTGTCACCCCAGGCGACGCGCTCGCCCATATGCGGCTGATAGAGCGTCTGGTAGTTGATGCAGGTGTCGGTGGTCATGATGCCCATCGCCTGGAGCGTGGCGATGACGCGTCGCTCCTTCCCGCACTCCCCGGCATCCTGGCCGAGGCGCTCGGCCCAGGAGAAGTCGATGCAACGCGCGTTGGTCGTGATGGGCACGCGCGCGCGGGCGCCGAGGCGCTGCATATCTTCGAGGAACTGCAGCCCGGCATCGCCCAGCACTTCGATGTCGCCCATCATGTGCGCGTTGGTGATCGGCACCATGCGTTCGGCGCCGAAGAAGCGGCCGACCTCGATCTGGTAGGCGATCGCGCGGCGGACGGCCTCGCCCTGCGCGCCGTTCAGCATGGCCATCTCGTCAGCCGCAAGATGCATCCCGGCGCGCCCCCACCCGACAGGTTGGGTCGAGCCTAGAGGAGGAAGCCGCGCTGGTCGAGGCAGGTCCGGGCGCACGCCCGGGCCCGACGACGGCAGCGCAGGTGGCCGCGGTCAGCGGGCCCGCAGCAGCTCCGGCACGCGCAGCAGGATGAACTCATTGTCGTCTGCCCGGGTCAGGTGCCGGCCGGCGCTGAAGGGCAGGTTGTTGTCGTTGCCCACGATGATGTGGTCGGCATCGACCATCGCGACGTTCTCGATCGTGAAGAAGGGAAAGGCGAAGCGGTCGCGCGGCTGGCCCTGGGCCCGGTCGCCTTGGGTCCGCGCCAGGCCCTCCGGATCGCGGATGGACATCAAATCGATATGGCCGAGCTTGCGCACGAAACCTTCGGCATCGACCGCGCCCATGTCGACAAGCGTCACCCGCTTCACCCGCGCCGGGTTATGGAAGCAGGCTGGCGGGGCCTGGCCGGCGGCACAGGCCAAGGAGGGATCGCCCTCGCCATTGTCGCGCTCGATCACCAGTGCCCGGCGCTCATCGATGAAGTTGAAGTCGCCGATTGCCGTAACGCCGTCGGCGAGGCGCATCTTCACCGACCGCCCCGTCCACTCGCCCTTCGCCGCGTCGAGCTCGAGCACACGGAGGAAGCGCCCCTCCGGCTGGTCGGAGCCAGCGGCAAATAGCGGCTGCTCGAGCATCGCCCAAAGGCGTGTGCCGTCCGGGGTCAGCGCCATGCCCTCGTACCCGCCCGAGCGGCGGACGCGATAGGGAACGGCGGCGGTGGGGCTCGGCGGTACCTGCAGCGCCGGATGGTCCGGGCTGCGCAGCACCTCTCCGTCGAGCCGTGTCTCGACCACCCGCTGCACCCGCCCGGCGCGGTCCACCTTGATCAGGTAGGGGCCGAACTCATCGCCGATCCAGAAGCCATCGGCGACAGGCTGGATGCTCTCGATGTCGAAATCAGCACCAGTCAGGAAACGGCTCGGCGATGGGTCCGTGACGATGTGGAAGGGGATCACCCGGTTTGGGTCGGAAAGGAAGATGGTCTGCTCGACCTGCACCGTGCCCGCCGCGAAGTCCGGGCGGACCTTGTGGAACATCAGAAGCGCGTCTGGGCTGTTGCGCTTGTTGCCGAAGCCGTTGTCGGTCAACACCCAGTAGGCGCCCGGTTCACCCGCCACCGGCTTGATGCCCGAGAACCCCTGCAGCGGCTGGCCGCGGAAGGGGAGGGAAAGGCCGGTAGGGCGTCCGTTCGGCGCCGGGCCGGTGCTGCCCGGCACGCTCTCCGGCTGCTCGACCCGCTGATTGCCCGGCGTGGCGAAGCGGCCCGAGAGCGCGAAGCCGGGCGGCGAACCGGCCGGCAGGGGGACGAAGCTTGCCGCGGGCAGCACGGCATGGCCGGCGAGCGTGGCCTCCAAACGCGGACCGTCGGCCGCGAGGGCCGGCATTGTCGCAAGCATCACAGCCAGCATGGTGCCGGGAATCCTCATCGGCATGGATGGCCTCCGATCCTTCGTATCAGCGCTACTCGTACCGCGCCGATGTTACGCCCTTGCGACCCTTCGGTGACGCAGTCGGGTCAGCGGCCGCAGGTCAACCACCGAGGCTATGGCGCGCCAGGCCGGCCGGGTCGAAGTTCGAGTCAGCCAGCCAGGCTTCGAGCGCGACGCGCCTTGCCGGCCATTCGTCCTCGAGGATCGAGAACATCGCGGTGTCCCGCCGCCGCCCCTTCACGACCATGTGTGCCCGCAGCGTGCCCTCGTAGGTGAAGCCGAGGCGGGCTGCGGCGCGGCGGGAGGGGGCGTTCAGGGCATTGCACTTCCACAGCAGGCGGCAATAGCCGAGGTCGTCCATGGCGTGGCGCATCAGGAGGCACATCGCCTCGGTCGCCGCGCGGGTGCGCTGCATCCGCGGGCTGAACCAGATGTTGCCGATCTCGATGGCGGCGTTGGCGGGCTGGATGTCCATCAGTGTCAGCCAGCCATCGACGGTGCCGGTGCGATGCGGCCGAACGGCCCAGAAGAGTGGATCGTGCTGGCTGGCGAAGGCGCCGATCTGCACCCGCAGCACCGCCTCGGAGGTGAAGGGGCCATAGCCGAGGTAGGCCCACGACGTCTCCGCCCCCTGCATCGCCTGCCAGAGTTCCGCCGTGTGCCGGGGGTGGAGCGGCTCGAGGTCCACTGCCCGACCGCGATGCGGGACGCGCGCCGGCAGCTGCCGCGGGGCCGCGTCCACCTGCGGGCCGACCGGAGGGGCGGTCACGGGATCCACCGGTACGCCGGGCGGGACGCCGTGGCTGGGGTCGGCAGGGCGGCTCATGGGCTGGCGCTCCGGCGGGTGGCAAGGCGGCGTCATGACCTGCAGCACATGGCGTCGAGCACATGGGCGAACACGGCGATGGGACGGGTATAGCCCGCTCCAAGCTTGCCATAGTGCCCGGGCGTAGCGGGCACGCAAGGGTGGGTCGCAGCCGACGCCGCCCCGGATCGGGCGCGACCGTTCCGCCCCTGCGCCGGCGCAGGGCCGGGTTGCGCGCAATCATGTTGCATCCCCAACCGCAGCGCAGCAAGAAGACTTGCCATGGACGCCATCACGCCCGCCTCCCCGGCACAGCCCGCCACCTCTAGGCCCGCCATCCCGCCCGCCTTCTTCGGCGAGACGGTGACCTGGGTCCACCACTGGACCGACCGACTATTCTCCTTCCGCTGCACCCGCGACGCGCATTTCCGCTTCACGGCCGGACAGTTCGCCATGATCGGGCTGATGGTCGAGGGCAAGCCGCTGCTGCGCGCCTACTCCATGGTCAGCGCGCCCTGGGATGAGGAGCTTGAGTTCCTTTCCATCAAGGTGCAGGACGGTCCCCTCACCTCCCGCCTTCAACACATCCGGCCGGGCGACACGGTGGTGATCAACAAGAAGCCCACCGGCACCCTGCTGCTCGAGAACCTGCTGCCAGGCAAGACCCTCTATCTCTTCGCCACCGGCACCGGCCTTGCACCCTTCATGTCCCTCATCCGGGAGCCCGATACCTATGAGCGGTACGAGCGCGTGGTGGTAGCGCACACCGTGCGGCAGGCCAGTGAGCTGGCCTACCGCGAGTTGATCTCGACGCATCTGCCGGAGCACGAGTTCCTTGGGGAGTTCGTCAAGGGTAAGCTGCTCTACTACCCCTCCGTCACGCGCGAGCCTTTCCCCACGCAGGGCCGCATCACGGATCTGATCGAATCAGGGCGTATCTTTGCCGATCTCGGCGTTCCGGCGATGGCCCCCGAGGGCGGCGACCGCGTGATGCTCTGCGGCTCGGAGGCCTTCAATGCCGACATGAAGCCGCTGCTCGAGGGACGCGGCTTTGTCGAGGGATCCAATGCGGCGCCGGGGACCTATGTGCTGGAGAAGGCATTCGTCACGAAGTAACGGGCCTTTGCCCAGCGCTCTGCAGATCGGCGCTCGGCAGCGCAGAGGAGCGTTGCGGCGAGGTGACGGCACCAGTATGTGGCGCGCCAGCGAAGCAAGGTGCGCCTCGACCGGAACAGCTGGCGGGCACGCCCATGAGGGAGAATGCGCATGTCCACGCCTCCGAGGCAGGCCGAACCCGGCCGCCGCGGCCTCCTGCGCGCCGGCGCGGTGGGTGCCATCGGCACCGCCGTGCTCGCCACGCCGGGCGTCAGCCGCGCCCAGACGACGACCCTGCGCTTCCAGTCCACCTGGCCTCAGCGCGACATCTTCCATGAGTTCGCACAGGACTACGTCACGCGGGTGAACCGCATGACGGGCGGGCGGCTCCGGCTCGACCTGCTTGCCGCAGGCGCCGTGGTGCCGGCCTTCCAGCTGCTCGATGCGGTCTCCGCCGGCACGCT
>CAYNYQ010000406.1:0-4536 GCA_964401305.1 uncultured Acetobacteraceae bacterium
GCCCCGGCGCCTGGCGCCCCGCCCGCCGTTCGCGGCGAGGCGCCCCGGCCGGAGACGCCCGCGCCGGTGCGGCGACGGCATGGCGGCGCCCTGCCGCTCTGAGCCCTGGTCGCGCCGGGACTTGATTCCGGGCGCGCATCTCTGCCATGTCGTGGTCTGCATCCTCCGAAGGGATGATGCCGGAAGCCGGGATGGCCGCGGCGCTGGGCTGGCCATGCACGAGGTGGATCAAGGCGTGTCGGAGACGACGGCGCCGGACGCCGTGGAGCAGGAGCGGGCGCAGCTATTCGCGCTGCTCGCCCGCCTGCTCTCCGCCGCGCCGGACGAGGACCTGCTGCAGCGCCTGTCGGGGCTCGGGCCCGGGGCCGATGCCGCGCCGCTCGGCCGCGCGCTCGGGCGGCTGGCCGGGGCGGCGGCGTCCGTGCCCTCCGCCGCGGCGGTCGAGCGCGAGTATTTCGCCCTCTTCATCGGCGTCGGTCGGGGCGAGCTGCTGCCCTATGCCTCCTACTACCGCACCGGCTTCCTGCACGACCGACCGCTGGCCGAGCTGCGCGGCGACCTCGCCCGGCTCGGCATCGCCCGCGCCCCCGGCGTGCCGGACCCCGAAGACCACATCGCCTTCCTCTGCGAAACCTATGCCGGGCTGCTCGAGGGCACGCTCGGCCCCGCCGGCCCGGCCTCGGCCCCCGGCGCCGCGCCCGAATTCCTCGCGCGCCACATGCGGCCCTGGGCCGGGCGCTTCTTCGCCGACCTCGAGTCCGCCGAGGCGGCGCGGTTCTACCGCGCGGTCGGTGCGCTCGGCCGGCTCGCCATCGAGATCGAGGAGGCGGCGGCCGAGCTGCCCGCCTGACGCCACGCAAGAACGGGAGGCACGCAGGATGAAAGCCATGAAGACCGAGAGCGGCGGGCGGCGCGGCATGCTGCGCGCGCTCGGCCTCGGCACGGCTGCGGCCGCGGCGGCCGTCGCGCCGGCGGCGGCGCAGCGCGCCGATGCTGTGCCGGCGAAGGATGCCCGCAAGGAAAGCGAGGCCCAGCGCATCGCCGCCCGCTACAAGCCGGGCGCCGCCGACGTGCAGGCCTTCTACCGCACCAACCGCTACGAGCACTGAGAGATTGCGAAGGAATGCCCGTCAGCCTCGATCCGGGAGCAGGCCCCGACTGATGGCTGAGGGCGTTCTTTCGCAAGTTCGATTGCTTCACACGCTTTAGGCCGCGGCCGCGGCCGCGCGCCCGACCACGTCCGGGGGGACGACCGACCATGCTGATCAAGCGTTCGGACCGGCAACTGGCCGGTCGACAGCGCCTCGCCTCGGCCTACCAGGGTCTGTCCGGCGGCGGATTGGATCGCCGCGCGCTGCTGCGCAACGCGGGGCTCGGCGGTGCCGGCCTGGCGGCGCTGGGCGCGCTCGGCGCCGGCCGCGCCCAGGCCGCGGGCGCCGCCATGGGGGTGATCGACCACGCCCAGCCGGTGCGGCGGGTGAAGAACATCTGCACCCATTGCTCGGTCGGCTGCACGGTGATCGGCGAGGTGCAGAACGGCGTCTGGGTCGGGCAGGAGCCGGCCTGGGACAGCCCGATCAACCGCGGCACGCATTGCGCCAAGGGCGCCGCGGTGCGCGAGCTGGTGCACGGCGACCGACGCCTGAAATACCCGATGAAGCTGGTCGGCGGGCAGTGGCAGCGCACCTCCTGGGACCAGGCGCTGGCCGAGATCGCCGAGAAGCTGGTGGAGATCCGCGGCCGCTCCGGCCCCGACAGCGTGTTCTGGCTCGGCAGCGCCAAGTTCACCAACGAGGCCGCCTACCTCTACCGCAAGTTCGCCGCCTTCTGGGGCACCAACAACGTCGACCACCAGGCGCGCATCTGCCACTCCACCACGGTCGCCGGCGTCGCCAACACCTGGGGCTACGGCGCGCAGACCAACTCCTACAACGACATCCGCAATGCCCGCACCATGATCATCATGGGCGGCAACCCGGCGGAGGCGCACCCGGTCAGCCTGCAGCACGTCCTCTCCGGCAAGGAGATCAACCGGGCGAACCTGATCGTCATCGACCCGCGCTTCACCCGCACCGCGGCGCACGCGACAGAATACGTGCGCATCCGCCCCGGCACGGACATCCCGATCATCTGGGGCATGCTCTGGCACATCTTCCAGAATGGCTGGGAGGACAAGGAGTTCATCCGCCAGCGCGTCTACGGCATGGAGCAGATCCGCGCCGAGGTCGCCAAGTGGCCGCCCGAGGAGGTGCAGCGCGTCACCGGCGTGCCCGGCGAGCAGCTGAAGCGCGTGGCGCAGCTCTTCGCCACCGAGAAGCCGGCGACGCTGATCTGGTGCATGGGTGCCACGCAGAAGACGGTGGGCACGGCGAACGTGCGCGCCTTCTCGATCCTGCTGCTGGCCACCGGCAATGTCGGCGCCAGCGGCACCGGCGCCAACATCTTCCGCGGCCACACCAACGTGCAGGGCGCGACCGACCTCGGCCTCGATGTGGTGACCCTGCCGCTCTACTACGGGCTCGACGAGAATGCCTGGCGGCACTGGTCCCGGGTGTGGGAGGTGCCCTACGAGAGCCTGGTCGCGCGCTTCGACACCGCGCAGATCATGGGCACGCCGGGCATCCCGACCACGCGCTGGTTCGACGCGGTGCTGATGCCGAAGGACCAGGTGCAGCAGCGCGACACCATCAAGGGCATGGTGGTCTTCGGCCATGGCGGCAACACCGTCACGCGCATGGCCGATTCGGCGAAGGGCCTCGAGGCGCTGGAGCTGCTGGTCGTCGCCGACCCGCACCCGACCACCTTCTCCATGCTGTCGGGCCGCAAGGACGGCACCTGGCTGCTGCCGATCTGCACGAGCTTCGAGATGGAGGGCAGCCGCACCGCCTCCAACCGCTCGCTGCAGTGGGGCTCGGCGATCGTGCAGCCGATCTTCGAATCGAAGACCGACTACGAGGCGCTGCACCGCCTGGCCGGCGCGCTGGACGCGGCGGCCGAGAAGCGCGGCGACGCCTTCCGCATCCGGGCCGAGCTCTTCAAGCGGATCGAGGTCAAGGACGGCGTCCCCGTGCCCGATAGCATCCTCGGGGAGATCAACCGCGGCGGCTGGTCCACCGGCTATTGCGGCCAGTCGCCCGAGCGCATCAAGCTGCACATGCAGCACCAGGACAAGTTCGACCTGGTGACGCTGCGCGCGAAGGAGGATGCGCCGGCGGCGATCAAGGGCGACTTCTACGGCCTGCCCTGGCCCTGCTGGGGGACGCCGGAGCAGCGCCACCCCGGCACCCATGTGCTCTACAACACGAACCTGCACGTGAAGGAGGGCGGCGGCACCTTCCGCGCCCGCTTCGGCGTGGAGCGCGAGGGCCAGACCCTGCTGGCCGAGGGCAGCTACAGCAAGGGCAGCGCCATCCAGGACGGCTACCCGGAATTCACCGTCGCCGTGCTCAAGCGCCTCGGCTGGTTCGACGAGCTGACGGCGGCGGAGAAGGCAAGCCTCGAGCGGCATTTCGGCGCCAACATCGACCGTGCGAGCTGGGCGACCGACCTCTCGGGCGGCATCCAGCGCGTGGCCATGGAGCATGGCTGCGTGCCCTACGGCAACGCCAAGGCGCGTGCGGTGGCCTGGAACCTGCCCGATCCCGTGCCGGTGCACCGCGAACCGATCTACACGCCGCGCACCGACCTGATCGCGCAGTACCCGACCCTGCCCGACCGCCGCGGCTTCCGCATGCCGCATCTCGGCGTCTCGGTGCAGCAGCGCTCGCTGGCGGTGGCGAAGGACTTCCCGATCATCCTCACCTCCGGGCGCCTCGTGGAGTACGAGGGCGGCGGCGAGGAGACGCGGTCCAACAAGTGGCTGGCCGAGCTGCAGCAGGACATGTTCGTCGAGATCAACCCGGCCGACGCCGCGGCGCGCAGCATCCGCGACGGCGCCTGGGTGCAGGTGCGCGGCCCCGAGACGCCGGAGGGACGCTGGGTGCGCGTGAAGGCCCTGGTGACCGAGCGCGTGGCACCCGGCGTCGCCTTCATGCCCTTCCATTTCGGCGGCTGGTTCCTCGGCGAGGACCGGCGCGCGCACTACCCCGCCGGCACCGACCCGATCGTGCTCGGCGAGAGCGTGAACGCCATCACCACCTACGGCTACGACCCGGTCACCTTCATGCAGGAGACCAAGGTCACGCTGTGCCAGATCCGCGCTGCGGTCTGAAGGAGAGGCTCGGACAATGGCCCGCATGAAGTTCCTCTGCGACGCCGAGCGCTGCATCGAGTGCAACGCCTGCGTCACCGCCTGCAAGAACGAGCACGAGGTGCCCTGGGGCATCAACCGCCGCCGCGTCGTCACCATCAACGACGGCAAGCCCGGCGAGCGCAGCATCTCGATGGCCTGCATGCACTGCACCGACGCGCCCTGCGCCGCGGTCTGCCCGGTCTCGTGCTTCTACACCACGGCCGATGCGGTGGTGCTGCACGACAAGGACCTCTGCATCGGCTGCGGCTACTGCTTCTACGCCTGCCCCTTCGGCGCGCCGCAGT
>CAYNYQ010000407.1:0-4529 GCA_964401305.1 uncultured Acetobacteraceae bacterium
CCAGCACGCCGCTGTTGGAGTTGAAGACGACCTGCTCCACCTCCGGCGGGCCGGGGAGGGAGAGGAAGACCACGTCCGATCGCGCCGCGACGTCCTTCGGGCTGTCCGCCCAGTCGGCGCCTGCGGCCAGCAGCGCCGCAGCGGACTCCTTGCGCAGGTCGTGCACCACGAGCCGGTGCCCGGCCTTGAGGATGTTCGCGGCCATCGAGGCGCCCATGGTGCCGAGGCCGATGAAGCCGATGGTGGTCATGGCGCCGCGCTCCCTTCGTCCGCGGCCTCGAAGACGTCCATCGCGGCGTGCGAGGCGGTCATGGCGGAGGGCCAGCCGGAGTACATCGCAAGATGCGTGATCGCCTCCACGATCTCCTCCCGCGTCAGCCCGTTCCTCAGCCCGCGCTCGATATGGCTCTTCAGCTGCTCCTCCCAGCCGAGTGCCACGAGCGCGCTGATCGTCACGAGGCTGCGGTCGCGCTTCGAGAGCTCCGTGCGTTCCCAGACATCGCCGTAGACGTAGTCGTTCGTCATGGCGACGAGCTTGGGGAAGACCGGCTTGATGCGATCGCGGCGGGCGGATGGTGGTGCGGCCATCGGGTCTCTCCTCGGCGCCTGGCGCTGACGGAGACGGTTGCGCCCGCGCACGGACCCCCGCGCCGGCCCGCATGCGCGGGCAGGCGGCGCGATGCGGCCGCAGGACGTTTCCCCATTCTCCTTGCCGGAGCGGCGCGCGCCGTCGTGACGCCCCGGCCCGGCGGGTCCCGGTTGCGCGGGACCCGCTCGGCGGACGATCCTGCGCGCGGCGCCGAGCCGCGGCAAGACGGCGGCGACGCGCTTGCGGGGACGGCGCGCCATGATCGTGGAGGACAGGCTCGCGGCAGGGCGGGCCCTCGCGGAGCGCCTGGCAGGCGGGACGGACCTTGGCGCGGCGGAGCCGCCGCCCGTGCTGCTGGCCCTGCCACGCGGTGGCGTGCCCGTCGCACTGCCCATCGCGCAGCGGCTCGGGGTGCCGCTCGGCCTGCTGCTGGTGCGCAAGCTCGGCGCGCCGGCGCAGCCCGAACTGGCGCTCGGCGCGGTGGTGGAGGGGGATCCGCCGCAGCTCGTGCTGAACGAGGCGATCGTCGACGCACTGCAGGTGCCGGCTTCCGTCATCGACACCCTGCGCCTGCGCGAGCTCGGCGAGATCGATAGCCGCCGCGCGCGCTTCGGCGCGCCGCCGCCGCCTTCGCTGCGCGGCCGCATCGTCATCCTCGTCGATGACGGGGTCGCCACGGGGGCGACCGCGGCTGCCGCCCTGCGCGCGGCGCGCCAGGCCGGCGCGGCCCGGATCCTGCTCGCCGTGCCGGTCATCGCGGCCGAGGTCGCGGCACGCTTCCGCGCCGACGGCATCGAGGTCGTCGCGCTCGAGGAGCCGCGCCGGCTGCGCTCGGTCGGCGACTTCTACCGTGACTTCCACCAGCTCGAGGATGCCGAGGTCGCGGCGCTGCTCGCCCAGGCCCCGCCCCAGGGATAGGGCCGCTGCCCTGCCGCGAGGTCCGCGCACGGCCGGTGGCGCGACGGCAGCCGCGGCGCCATGCTCGCCCGCAGGGCCGGCGCCGACCGCCGGCATCGGGAGGATCGAGACCATGTCCGCACCCACCACCGCCGAGGCGGCGCCCGACGCCATCGACCTGCCGCGCCTCGTTTCCGACCTGAACGCGCTGCTCCGCCTGAAGACCACCATCATCGGCATGAAGCTCTACGAGACGGTCGCGGCGATGGAGGCGATTCCCCGCATCCGCCGGCCGAAGCACGTCCTCGCCACGGACCAGGTCGTCGGCCAGGCGGCGCGGCTCGGCTGGACCGTCGGCGTGACGGCGGAGGACCTCGTGGGCGCGCAGTGCCGCGCGGTGATCGGCCTCGCGCCGACGGACGAGGAGTTCCTGCGCGGCGAGCGCTATGTCGGCGTCTGGCACGGCACGCAGCCCGATGCCGAGGCGCGGCAGCGCGCCCTCGATTGCGTGCCGCATGGACGATACAAGGCGATGGCGGTCAGCCCGCTCGACAGCGGGCGGATTCCCGATCCCGACATCTGCCTCGTCTATGCCACACCGGGGCAGATGATCATCCTCATCAACGGCCTGCAGTACCGCGACTATCGCAAGTTCGAGTGGAGCGTGGTCGGCGAGAGTGCCTGCGCCGACAGCTGGGGCCGCGCGCTGAAGACCGGCGAACCGAGCCTCTCCATCCCCTGCTTCGCCGAGCGCCGCTACGGCGGCGTGCCCGACGAGGAGATGCTGATGGCGCTGAAGCCGGCCGACCTGCGCAAGGCCGCGGACGGCATGCAGGCGCTGGCGAGGAATGGGCTGCGCTACCCGATCCCGCCCTATGGCGTGCAGATGGATCCCTCCGCGGGGATGGGCCGCAGCTACGCGGCGAAGGCGTAGCCGGACGGGCTTGCGCCGGGCGCGACTCCGTTGCGACACTGCATGCGCGATCGCCGGTGCCGGCAGGACACGCGGCGCGGCGTCCCGGTCGCGGGGCAGCGCCGGGTGGACCGCGCGCAGGAGGCGGAGTGACGGCGATGATGGGGCCCGCGGACAGGTCTGCACGGATGCCGCGGGCGGGGCAGCGCATCCCATGCGGGTGGTGACGCCGGGAGCGATGCGGCGTCGCAGCCTTCGCCTCCGCCTGGCCTTCGTGGTGGCGCTTGGTGCCGCGTCGGCGCTGCCGGCCGCGGCGCAACCCGGGCCGGCGACGGCGGAGGGCGGCGTGGCCTTCACCATCCGCTTCCCCGGCACGGTGCGGGGAATCGAGCCGGGCACGCCTGTCGAGATCCAGGGCATCCGCGTTGGCGTCGTCCGCGGCATCTCGCTCGACTACGATGCGACGGCGCGGCGCTTCCTCGTCTCGACCGAAATCGTGCTGCAGCCCGATCGCCTCCCGCCGCTCGACGGACGCCAGGCGCGCGACCGCGAGACGGCGATCGCCGCGGTTGACGCGCTGGTGCAGGCGGGGCTGCGCGCGCGGCTGGCGACGACGCGGCCGCTCGGCGGCGAGACGGTGGTGGCGCTTGCCATGCTGCCCGAGGCGCCGGCCGCGGCCCTCGGCCGGACCGGCGCTGTGCCGGAGATCCCCGCCGCCGCGACGCGCGCGGAGGAAGCGGCGGACCTCCTGCAGGACCTGCTTGAACGCCTCTCCCGCGCCCCCGTGGAGCAGATGGTCGCCGACATGCAGGAGGCGATGGCGGCCCTCAAGGCCCTCGCCACCGGGCCCGAGCTGCGCGAGGCGATCACAGGCCTGCGCGACGGCTCGGCGGAGCTGCGGGCGCAGGCGGCGCGCCTCGGCACCCGCATCGACCCCATCCTGGCCAGCGTGAACGAGGTCGTGCGCAATGCCGGACGCACCGTGGCAACCCTCGACCGCCAGCTCGGCGACCGCTCGCCACTGATCGGCGAGCTGCATGCGCTGCTGCGCGAGCTGAACGGGGCGGCACGCTCGATGCGGCTGATGGCGGACTACCTGGAGCGCAACCCGGACGCATTGCTCCGCGGCAAGTCGGACAACCGCCGATGACTTATCGCCCTCTGCTGCTGGCGCTCGCGCTCCTGCTCGGCGCCTGCGGCTCGACGCCGACGCAGGTCTTTACTCTCTCGGCGAGCGGCGATCGCGTGGCGCGGCCGGCGCCGGCCGGCCGCGTGCCGCTCGTGCATGTGGATCGGGCCTCGGTCGCGGAATACTTCGACCGGACGCAGATGGTCACCCGCATCGGCGAGTTCCGCGTCTCCGTGCACGAGTTCGCGGTGTGGAGCGAGCCCGTGGCCGATCTCATCACCGCGGCCGTGGTGGACGACCTGGCGCGGCGCTTCGGCGACGACCGGGTGCTGCGCACGCCGCGCGGGCGCACATCGGCGCCCGACATGCGTGTCGAGCTGGATATCCTGCGCTTCGACGTGGACGAGGCCGGCATCGCGACCCTCGATGCGCGATGGACCGTCCAGCCGGGCGAGGGGCCCGCGGTGCAGCGCCGCGAGCGCATCCTCGCCACCGCGGGCGACCCGAAGGAGGCGACGAGCCGCGTCGTCGCGCTCCGCGAGGCGCTCGCCACCCTCTCCGCGCATATCGGCGACGCGGTCGCCGCCGGGCGCAGGCCGCGCTGAGCCGCTACTCGATGCGGATGCCGGCGCTGCGGATGACGGTGCCCCATTTCTCGAGCTCGGCCTTGATCAGGGCCGCGAACTGCGCCTGGTCCTGGATGAAGACCGTGGCGCCGGCGCGCTTGATGCGCTCCGAGGTCTCGGGCGAGGTCACGATCCGGCCGATGGCCGTGCTCAGCCGGTCGCGCACCGGCTGCGGCATGCCCGCGGGACCGATGAAGCCGAACCAGACATAGACCACCATGTCGGCCACGCCGGCCTCGGCCATGGTGGGCACGTCCGGCATGGCGGGGTCGCGTTCCGTGCCCGTCACGGCCAGCGCACGGAGCCGCCCGCCATTCGCTTGCGTCAGCACGTTGGGCAGGTTGTCGAAGGCGAAGTCCACGCGGCCGCCGATGA
>CAYNYQ010000408.1:0-4529 GCA_964401305.1 uncultured Acetobacteraceae bacterium
GCAGGATGGCGCGATGCTCGGCCTCCGTCCTTTCCGGGAAGGCCTGGCGGATGTTGTCGAGGGCGATGCGGTGCGCCGGAAGCAGCGGGCCCAGGCTGCGCGTCACCCAGGCCCCGGCCGCCGCCGCGCGATCGGGCCCGAGTGCGCGCACCACCGCGAGGAGCGAGCGCACCATGGCGGCGAGGATCGCGTCGCCGGCGGCGGAGAGCCAGGCGCGCATCGCCGGGCTACAGCGTGACGACGATCTTGCCGAAGACGCGCCGGCTCTCGAGCCGCGCCAGCGCCTCGGCGAAGCCCTCGAGCGGCGCCACCGTGTCGATCACGGGCCGGATGCCGCGTGCCATGCTGGCCAGGCCCGAGGCGGTGCGCGACACCGGCGCGCCGAAGCTGCCCTGGATGCGAAGCTGGCGCTGGAAGATCATCATCAGGTTGGTCTCGGCCGAGACGCCCGAGGTGGAGCCGCAGGTCACCAGCCGCCCGCCCATGCGCAAGCTGAGCAGGGAGCCCGCCCAGGTGGCGGCGCCGACATGCTCGAACACCACGTCCACGCCCTTCTTGCCGGTGACGCGGCGCGCCACGCTCTCGAAGCGGTCGGTCGTGTAGTTCACCACGTGGTCGGCGCCGAGCGCGCGCGCCTTGGCGCATTTCTCGTCGTCGCCGGCGGTGGCGATGACGGTGCAGCCCATCGACTTGGCGATGCGCACGGCGACGGTGCCGATCCCCGATCCCGCGGCCTGGATCAGCACCGTCTCCCCGGGCTCGAGCTGCGCGTTGTCGAAGAACATGTGCTCGACGGTCGAGAAGGTGATGCCGGCGCAGGCGGCGTCCAGCGTCTCGACGCCGTCGGGCACGGGCACCAGCAGGCGGGCGTCCTGGTTCACCTCGCCCTGCGCGAAGCCGTCGAGGTGGAAGCCTTTCACGCCGCGGACGTTCTCGCAGAGGTTGTCGCGCCCGGCGCGGCAGAAGCGGCAGGTGCCGCAGGTGAGCGCACCATAGGGCACGGCGCGCTGCCCCAGCTGCCAGCCCGTGACGCCGGGGCCGATGGCGATCACCTCGCCCACGGCTTCGGCGCCCACGGTCAGCGGCAGGTTGCGCTTGGCGAAGGCCATGCCGCGCCAGCCCCAGACGTCGATATGGTTCAGCGCGACGGCCAGCATGCGCAGCCGGACCTCGCCCGGGCCGGGCGGCGGCGGTGGTTCCATCTCCACCAGGCGCGTGTCGCGGTCACCGAAGAGGCGCAGCGCGCGCATGGTCCGGCCGGCCGATCCGGACGCCTGCGCCGCGGTCGGCGCTCCGGTCATCGGTCCGCCCCGGGCGCGGCCCCCAGCACCAGGCAGACATTCTGCCCGCCGAAGCCGAAGCTGTTCGAGAGCACGCGGCGCACACGGGCCTCGCGCGCCCGGTTCGGCACGACGTCGAGCGGGATGGCGGGATCGGGCGTCTCGTGGTTGATCGTCGGCGGCAGCACGCCGTCGCGGATCGTGAGCAGGCTGAACACCGCCTCCACCGCGCCGGCGGCCGAGAGCGTGTGGCCGATCATCGACTTGTTGGAGGAGATCGGCGGCGGTCCTGCCTCCCCCTGGCTCTCGCCGAACACGGCGAGCATGCCGAGCGTCTCCATCTTGTCGTTCTCCGGCGTGCCGGTGCCGTGCGCGTTCACGTAGTCGATCTCCGCCGGCGTGATCCCGGCATCGGCGATCGCCGCGCGCATGGCGCCGATGATGGCGCCGCCATCGGGGTTGGAGCGCGTGCGGTGGAAGCTGTCGGCGCGCTCGCCGCAGCCGAGCAGCAGGCCGAGCACCGTGGCGCCGCGCGCCTGGGCGGCCTCCAGGCTCTCCAGCACCAGCGCGGCCGCGCCCTCGGCCATGACGAAGCCGTCGCGCGTCTTCTCGAAGGGGCGCGCGGCCTTCTCCGGCTCCTCGTTGCGGGTGGAGAGCGCCGAGAGGAGGGAGAAACGGATCAGCGCCTCGGGCTGCACGCTGCCCTCGGCGCCGATGCAGAGCGCGGCGCGCGCCTCGCCGCGGCGGATCGCCTCGACGCCGAGCTGGATGGAGGAGGCGCCGGTCGCGCAGGCCGTGGTCAGCGAGACCGGCGCGCCCTCGGTGTCGAAGCGGTCGGCCAGGCGCTCGGCGACGCCGCCGAAGAGGAAGCCCTCGAAGAGGTCGCGCCGGCCGTGCGCCGCGGCGGCCATGGCGGGGTAGCGCACCGGCGCCGCCGGGTCGTTGGCGCGCACCTGGCGCGCGAGGTCGAAGCGCTGCGGCCACTCGATCTCGACCGGCGGCATGCCGACGAAGAGCGGCCCCGGGAAGCGCCGGCCCGCGAAGCCGGCCTGGCCCAGCGCCTCGGCCGCGGCCATGCCGCCCATACGCTCCACCCGCGCGGCCGAGGAGAGCGGGGGCGAGCCCGCCGCATCCTCCGGCAGGTCGACCTGGCCGGCCATGGTGGTGCGCAGGTGCGCGGTCGGGAAGCGGGTGATCCGGCGGATGCCGGAGCGGCCGGCGAGCAGCCCGGCCCAGCTATCGGGGACACCGACGCCGAGCGGCGTGACGAGGCCGATGCCGGTCACCGCCACGACATGCCGGCCGAGATGGTCCCTGGTGGTCATGCGGTCTCTCCCGTCGGCTCGACCAGCGCCAGCGCCTCGCCCCGCCAGAGGCCGAAGCCGGTGACCAGGGCCTGCGGCGCATGCCCGCCCGCCACCAGCAGCGCCGCCAGGGCGAGGTTGGCGGGCAGCGCGGCCTCCACGGCATGCCCCAGCAGGTCGGCGGTGTGGTGGATGCCGGACGGCGCGCCGGCCTCCGCGGCCAGCCAGGCGAGGAAGGCCTGCTCCTCCGCCCAGGGGCCGGCGGCGCCGGTGGCGCCCGAGAGGATGGCGTGGCCGGGGCGCAGGCGCGGCAGCAGCGGCGCGGCCAGGCGCTGGGCCGCGGCCCGCGCGCTGTCCTCGCCGCGGCGGCGCGCCGCGGTGCTGCCGAGGGCGGTGAGGCGGGCGATCCCCCGCGCGCCGCGGGCGCGGGCATGGCTTGCCGTCTCCAGCACGAGGAAGGCGCCGGCCGTGCCCATCACCATGCCGCCGCCGTGCGCCTGGCGCGCCGCCACCGGGCGCCAGGGCGCCTGCCAGAGCGTGTCGCCGGCGGCATAGACCAGCAGCATGTCCCAGCGCCCGGCCACATAGGCGCCGCCCACCAGGGCGATGCCGGTGCCGCCGCGGCCATGCCCCTCGGCCAGCCGGGCCGCGGCGATGCGCACCGCATCCGCCGCCGCCTGCTCCTCGCCCATGAAGGTGCGCGAGGAGCCGGTGACGCCGTGCACGATGGAGATGTTGCCGGCCAGCAGGTTCGAGAGTTGCGCCAGGAAGAGGGTCGGGCGCAGCCCGCCGGTCAGCCGCTCGTTCAGCAGCGGCCCGGCCTGCTCCGGCGGCAGCGCGGCCAGTTCGCCGGCCACCTGCTCGTCCACCGCGATGTCGCGCTCGCCGCCGCCGGCGGCGACCATCAGGTGCATGTCGGCGGCCAGCGGCCGCGCGCCGGCATGGTCGAGGGCGAGCCCGGCGGCATAGGTGCCGAGGCGCTGCCAGGGCTCCATCTGCCGCTGGTCGCCCTTCTTCGGGATCTGCGCGTCGAGGCTCAGCGCCGGCAGGGGATGGATGGGGAAGGGCGCGAATCCGGCCGCGTCCAGCACCGGCGCCACCGGCGCCTCGGCCGCGCCGAGCAGGGCGGCGAGATGCGGCGCGGAACCCTCGCCGAGCGAGGAGACGAGGCCGATGCCGGTGATCCAGACCGGTTCGGCCTGGTCGGGCGGGACCTCTGCGGAAGGCGCTGGCGGGGAAAGGGGGCTCATCGCAACTCGGTCAGGGGCGGGTCCGGGGCGTCGGGCCCAGGGGGCGTGGCGGGAAGGTCAGGGCCGCGCCGCCAGGGGCGAGTCGGCGGCCACCGCCGCGGGTTTCTACCCTGCGCCGCGGCGGCCCGCCATGCGCGGGGGTCACCCGCTATGCGGCGGTCGGCACCACGAGGCCGATCCGCGCCGCCTGGGCGCGCATGGCCGCGGCGAGCTCGGGCGCCGGGAAGTCCAGCACGCGGTAGGTGATCTCGGCGTCGCAGATCCGCTTGCCCTCGTGCAGGATGCGACCCGTGGCGACGGCATAGCCGCTGCCCTCGTGCACCAAGCTGGCCTCGACGGCCAGCGCCGCACCGGGGCCGACGAAGCTGCGCAGCTTCGCTTCCTTCACCGCGGCGAGGAATGGCATGCGGGCGAAGCCCATGCGGTGCAGCAGCAGGTAGCCGCCGGCCTGGGCCATGGTCTCCACCAGCAGCACGCCGGGCACCAGCGGATGGCCGGGGAAATGCCCCTCGAAGACCGTGCTGGCCTCCGGCACCCGGGCCTCGGCCTCCAGCCGCTCGGGTCCGACCGAGACCACGCGGTCGATCATCTGGAAGTACTCGAGCCGCATCGGCCGCTTCCCCGCCGCGGCGCCGGCCGCTCAGCCGCCGGCCTTGGCGGCGACCAGCTCCTCGATGCGCTTGGCCAGGTTCTCC
>CAYNYQ010000409.1:0-4525 GCA_964401305.1 uncultured Acetobacteraceae bacterium
GGCGCGGGCCGGATAGGCGGGCGGGCGGCCCAGGGCAACCCCCTGGCGGAGATGCGGCCGGCGCGGCGGGGGCGGGCTCCGCCCTCCGCCGACCGGCGGGCCATCAAGCGCGCCGATTCACGCCTCCGGGCTCCGCCCTCCGCCGATCGGGGCGCCATCAAGCGCGCCGACTCACGCCTCCGGGCTCCGCCCTCCGCCGATCGGGGCACTAGCCGATGCCGTGCCGCCCCATCTCCAGGAATTTCTCGCGCCGGCGCAGGCGCAGCGCGGCGGCGTCCAGCGCCAGCAACGGCGCCAGGCTCTCCGCCACCCGCTCGCCCACCGCCGCGATGGTCACGCCGGCATCGCGGTGCGCGCCGCCCAGCGGCTCGGCCACCACGGCATCGACGAGCGAGAGACGCCGGAGATCCTCGGCAGTCAGCTTCAGCGCCTCGGCCGCCGTCGAGGCCTGCGCGGCGTCGCGCCAGAGGATGGAGGCGCAGCCCTCGGGCGAGATCACCGAATAGACGGCATGCTCGAGCATCAGCACACGGTCGGCGGCGGCCAGCGCGATGGCGCCGCCCGAACCGCCCTCGCCGATGATGGTGGCGACGAAGGGCACCGGCGCCTCCAGCCCCGCCTCGATGGCGCGGGCGATGGCCTCGGCCTGGCCGCGCGCCTCGGCGTCGATGCCAGGAAAGGCGCCGGCGGTGTCGACGAAGGAGAGGATCGGCAGGCCGAACCGCCCGGCAAGCTCGATGATGCGGCGCGCCTTCCGATAGCCCTCCGGCCGCGCCATGCCGAAATTGTGCCGCACCCGGCTGTCGGTGTCCTTGCCCTTCTCGGTCCCCAGCACCGCCACCGCGCGGCCGCGGAAACGGCCTAGCCCGCCGATCACCGCTGCATCATCGGCAAAGGCGCGGTCGCCGGCGAGCGGCGTGAAATCCTCGACCAACCCGGCGATGTAGTCCGAGGCATGCGGCCGGTCCGGGTGGCGGGCGACCAGCGTCTTCTGCCAGGGCGTCAGCTTCGCATAGGTGGATTTCAGCAGCGCCTGCGCCTTGTCGCGCAGCCGCGCGACCTCCTCGGCCACGTCGATGCCGCCGGCATCGGTGGTGCGCCGCAGCTCCTCGATCTTGCCCTCGAGCTCGGCGATCGGCTTTTCGAAATCGAGGAAGTGGCGCATGCGGACCCCTTGGGCGCGGGGGGTAGCGGAAAAGCGTCGGGGGAGGAAGGACCGGCGCGGGCCTCGGCCCCTACCCCCCGGCGGCCAGCGGATGATGCGCCTCGACCAGCGCGCGCAGCCGCTCCTCCAGCACCTTGGTGTAGATCTGCGTCGTGGCGATGTCGGCGTGGCCGAGGAGCACCTGCAGGTTCCGGAGGTCCGCGCCGCGCCCGAGCAGGTGGCTGGCGAAGGAATGGCGCAGCACGTGCGGGCTGACCCGCGCCGGGTCGAGCCCCGCCGCCTCGGCCGCATCCTTCAGCAGCAGCCCCAGCGCCTGCCGCGACATGTGCCCGGCGGCGGCGCGGCCCGGGAACAGCCAGCGCGACGCGGCCGCCTTGCCCTTCTCCCCGGCGGCGCCGCGCCTTGCCAGCGCCGCGCGGGCCGCCTGCGCCGCCTCCCGCGCGCGGCGGGAGATCGGCACCAGCCGCTCCCGCCCGCCCTTGCCGCGCACCGCGACCAGGCGCTCGTCCTCGCGCAACGCGGCCGCCGGCAGGGCGACGAGCTCGCTCGCCCGGAGCCCGCTGCAGTAGAGCAGCTCGAGCACGGCGACGGCGAGCGGGCCGCGATGCCCGGGCAGCGCAGCCGCACCGGCGATCAGCGCCTCGATCTCCGCCTCGGGCAGGGCCTTGGGCAGGCTCGGGGCGGGCCGGGGGCCCTCCAGCAGCTCCGTCGGGTCGTCGGCGCGCAGGCCCTCGCGCGCCAGGAAGCGGTGGAATTGCCGCAGCGCCGAGAGCCGCCGCGCCGCCGTCCGGGGCGAGCGGCCGAGATCGGCCAGATGCCGCAGGTAGTCGGAGAGCAGGTCCGGCCCGGCGGTGTCGCCCGCCGCACCGCGGGCGCGGGCGAAGGCGAAGAAATCCTCGAGATCGGCGCGATAGGCGTCGAGGGTATTGGCGGCGGCCCCGCGCTCGGCCGCCAGCATCTCGAGGAAGCCCTCGAGCCGCCGCCCCGCCGCGGCCGGCGCCTCGGCCAGGGCGGGCGGCGGGGGCGGGTCGGGCACGGGCGGGGCTGGCACGGGCGGGCCGGCCGCTCAGCGCGTCTCGAAGCGGTCGTTCGGCAGGACGCGCTCGACCGGCTTCGGCGTGACAGCCGGCGGGAAGGCGCCGAGCACCAGCAGCGCCGCCACGAGCACGCCGAGCAGGATCGCCACGAGCAGAAGGACGGGGCGACGGAACATCAGCGGCGGGGCTCCTGGCGCGGATCCCGCCGCAGCGGGATCACCTGGTCGGGCGACGATGCTTGCCGGCTCGGGCCTCGGGGGCGATTCCCGCGCGCAAGCCGCGGACGGCAACCGCCCCGCCCGAGAGGGTCCCGCCCGTCCCGGGGCGGGCGGGACCCTGTCGGGCGGGGCGGCCTGTGCTACCCTCGGCCCTCGTGTCACGCAACTCCGACCCTGCGGGCCCCGTCGAGGAGGCTCCGGCGCAGCCCGTCGATCCCCCGCCCGAGGCGCGCCGCGCCGCCGCCGCGGCCTGGCAGGGCGTCGCGCCCGATCCTGCCGCGGCGCCGTCGCCCGACCGGCCGCGGGCCGAACCGCCGCCGTCCGCCAGCGGCCCCCACCCCGACGCGGCGCCGTTGCCCGCGCTCCGCCGCAGCATCGTCCTTGTCGGCATGCCGGGCGCCGGCAAGTCCTCGATCGGCCGGCGTCTCGCCGCCCGGCTCGGCCGCCCCTTCCTCGACGCCGACACCGAGATCGAGGCCGCCGCCGGTCTGCCGATCACCGAGATCTTCGCCCGCTACGGCGAGCCGCATTTCCGCGACGGCGAGCGCCGCGTCATCGCCCGCCTGCTCTCCGGCCCCGAGCCCGTGGTGCTGGCCACCGGCGGCGGCGCCTTCGCCGATGGCCGGACCCGCGCCGCGATCCGCGCCAGCGGCGCGGTCTCGGTCTGGCTGAAATGCCGCATGCCGACCCTGCTGCGGCGCGTCGCCGGGCGCGAGCACCGGCCGATGTTCCTCGACGCCGACCCGGCCGAGGTGCTGCAGCGCCTCATGACCGCCCGCCATCCCCTCTATGCCGAGGCCGACATCGTGATCCCCTGCACCGACGAGAGCCCCGAGATCACCACGCGCCGCGTGCAGTCCGGGCTCGAGGCCTGGCGGGCGCCGCTGCGCCTGCCCGTGGGACTGCCCTCCGGTCTCGGCGAGCGCGGCTACGAGGTGCTGGTGGGCGAGGGGCTGCTGGCGCATGCCGGCGCGCACCTGGCGCCGGTGCTGCCCTCCCGCCGCGTCGTCGTGGTGACCGACGAGGTGGTGGCGCCGCTGCACCTGACCGCGCTGCGGGCCGGGCTCGAGGAGGCGGGCTTCGCCATCGCCGCCACCATCGCGGTGCCGCCCGGCGAGGGCTCGAAGGGCTTCGCCACGCTGCACCGCGTGCTGGACGAGATGCTGGCGGCGGGCATCGAGCGGCGCACCGCCGTGGTGGCGCTCGGCGGCGGTGTGGTCGGCGACCTTGCGGGCTTCGCCGCCGCGGTCGCGCTGCGCGGCCTGCCCTTCGTGCAGGTGCCGACGACCCTGCTGGCGCAGGTCGATTCCAGCGTGGGCGGGAAGACCGGCGTGAACCTCGCGGCCGGCAAGAACCTGGTCGGCGCCTTCCACCAGCCGCGCATCGTGCTGGCCGACACCGCGACGCTCGCCACCCTGCCGCCGCGCGAGCTGCGCGCCGGCTATGCCGAGGTGGCCAAGCACGGGCTGCTCTCGGGCGAGACGCTCTGGCACTGGTGCGAGGCGAACGGCGCGGCGCTGGTGCGCACCGCCGATCCCGCGCTGCTGGCCCATGCCGTGCTGGAGAGCTGCCGCCTCAAGGCCGCCGTCGTCGCCGGCGACGAGCGCGAGGAGAGCGCCGAGGGCGGCCGCGCCCTGCTCAACCTCGGCCATACCTTCGGCCATGCGTTGGAGGCCGAGTGCGGCTTCGACGGCACGCTGCTGCATGGCGAGGCGGTGGGGGTGGGGCTCGGCCTGGCCGCGGCGCTCTCGGCCCGGCTCGGCCATTGCAGCCAGGAGCTGCCGGGGCGGGTGATGGCGCATCTGGCGGCCTGCGGCATGCCGGCGCGGATCCAGGATCTCGGCCGGCCCTTCGCCGTGGGGGCGCTGATGGCGCGCATGCGCCGCGACAAGAAGGTGCGCGACGGCCGGCTGCGCTTCGTGCTGCTGCGCGGCCCCGGCGAGGCCTTCACCGCCGACGACGTCGCGGCGGAGACGGTCGAGGCGCTGCTGCGCGACGAGGGCTGCCGGGCCGCACCATAGTCTGCGGCGCGGCCTGGGTCCGGGCCCGGCGCGCCGCGCGCGGGCCGGCTCAGGCGCCCGGCAGGCGCGGCGCGGCGGGTGCGG
>CAYNYQ010000410.1:0-4522 GCA_964401305.1 uncultured Acetobacteraceae bacterium
TGGCGCATCTCAGGGGTCTGCTGCCGCACCTGCCGGCCGATGGCGTGCCGCTGGCCGCGCTGCTGCCGACCGGCAACGCGAGGATGGCGACGGCGCTGCAGCGGCGCGCGGCGCTGGCGAGCATCTTGATGGCGGGGCTGGAGCTCGAGCGGGAGGGTGCGCTGGCGCTGGGGCAGCGACTGGCCTTCGGGGAGATCCGGGTCGGGGCGAGATAGAGTTGTACCGTCGTCACTGCGGCAGCGCGCAGGCACAGCTGGTCGCCCCCGGGAGCGCCCTGGGCACGGGCGAGCCCTGAAGGCCTCCTCCCGCCGCGGCTGGACTGGTCAGGCGGCGCGTGCGGAGGCCTGCCGGGCGAGGACCTGCCCGAGCAGGCCGAGGAACTGCCGCTCGGCGCCCGCGGGACGCCCCGCGAGCATCCAGGCCAGAGCCTGCGTGCCCACATGGGCAGCCGCGCCGCAGCTAGCCAGCACGGCCAGGGTGAGGATGGCGTCGAGGAGGCCCGGCTGCGGCGGCAGCATGCCGCGCAGCGCCAGGACAACGCCGCACATAACGGCAGCGGCGGTTAGGCTGCGCCACAGCACCGCCCAGAGCTCGGTGAAGCCGTAGCCGAGGATCCGCCCCATTTCCCGGTGCCAGGCCAGGGCGCCGAACAGCGCCGTCGCCACCAGGGCGAAGCCCACGCCTGCGGCGCCGGCGAGGAGGGCGCCGGCCACCACGGCAGGCACGCGCAGCAGGACGAGCAGCGCGTGAACGGTGACCATCCTGTGCTGCACGCCGAGGATGATGAAGAGGTTGAAGGTGAAATGCGCGAGCGCGTCGATCATCGCCCAAAGGGCGCATAGGGCGATGAAGGTCGCGGAGCCGGCGAAGGCGGGGCCGAGCGCGATGCGCTCGATCTCCGGCGCGACGAGGGCGATGCCGATGGACAGCGGGATGATGGTCGTCGCCACCAAGCCAAAGCCGCCAAGGAAGTGGCGCTTCAGCAAGTCGGGATTGTGACGTACCCGGGCATAGCCTGCATAGACCGGTCCGCGGATCGGCACGGCGAGTTCGGTCACCGGAACGGCAGCGAACTGATAAGACATCTGCCACATTCCAAGCGTCGATAGGCCGACGAAGCGGCCAATGACGAGATTGGCGGCCTGACCTTCTATGGCACCACAGGCATTAGAGGCCAGCATCCACTTAGAGAAGTGCAGCAGCTCTTTCCAGTACCGCAGGCAGAACCTGGGCCTGTGCGGCGCCATCCAGTAGCCGATCGGAATGACCAGGAAGGATGCGAGGAGGTTCCCTAGAACCAAGCACCAGTAGCTCTGCAGGATGAAGGCGAGGGTGAGTGTGAAGGAGAAGGAGAGTATATGGGTGACGACCTGCAGGCGGAAGATCTTGTCGTACTGCAGTTCCCGCTGCATCCGGAACCAGCCCGGGCTGCCGAGGCCGGACAGCGCCGTGGTCAGCGCAACGATCATCACGACGCCGCTGACGCGCGGCTCGTCGAGCAGGTCCGCCTGCCATTCGGCGGTGGCGGCGAGCAGGCCGCCGAGCAGCAGGCCGCGCAGCAGGTTCAGGGTCCAGGCCGTGTCGTAGAAGTCGCGGTCCGCATCGGCCCGGCGCACCACGGCCATGCCCATCCCGGTCTGGGTCATCACCTCGGCCATGGTGATGAAGACGGCTGCCAGGGCGACCAGGCCGAAATCCTCCGGCTGCAAAAGCCGCACCAGGATCAGCGCGCTGAGGATGCTGATGCCGCGGACGGCGAAGCGGGCGGCGATCATGAGGGCTGAGCTGACCGCGACCTTGCGGCCGATGCCTAGCGCCTCATCGAGCGGCGTTTCGGACTTCGGCATCGCAGCGGACGGGGGCGTAGGAACTTCAGGCACGCTTATAAGACCTCCACTCACCAAGTCGCTCCTTTCTAAGGTTGTGTCTTGGTGGCCGAGAGAGAGTCGCCGCGGTACGTGCAAATTCCACTGGCCCCACTTGATCTCGACCTTCCCTAGTCCACGCGCTACATCCGCACTTCTGACAGTATGCGCACCACCCTACTGCTCGCCCAGTATCCAGCCCCTAGGCATTCGCCTGCGCCATCTCGCCAAACTGCGATACGATGGCCGCCGCCTAGGGCTGAACTCACCACCCAGCTGATCGAGGCCGCCAAATGCTCCATTGGTCGGCACTACGGGCTGGCCTACACGTTGGAGGCCCGCCACATTTGGAAGAACCTCGACCTCTGGCGCCAAGACCTTGCCGACATCGATTGCGACATTCGCCGCTCCTTTCGGCGTTATCGCCAGTCTGCGCTAGTCCGGCAAGCACAACCACGCTCGCGCCGCCAACACCCACTTCGGCAACCCCAGGTGGTGGAGCAGCCCCCAATTCGACCGGATAGGCGGCGCAACCATGAGGGCCTAGGTGGATGCCTAGGCATGCGCCCATGTCGAAGCCCATTGAGCGCGTTGAAATCATCACCGGCATCCAGCGCCGCCGACGCTACACTGCCGAGGATAAGGTCCAGCTGGTCGAGCAGACCATGCAGCCCGGCATGACGGTCTCTGGAGTGCACCCTGTCAGACCGGACACGCGGCTGGGGTGGCTGACTGCTGGGCGATGAACTCACGCGGCGAGAGCATGCGCAAGCCGCTGTGGGGGTGGACGGCGTTGTAGTCCTCGAACCAGGCGGGGAGCTGCTGCAGGACGGAGATGGCATCCGGCCGCGGGCTCACCCGTACGTAGGCGCGCTTGAAGGTCTTCACGAAGGCCTCGCAGACGCCGTTGCTTTCCGGGCTGCGGACCGGCGTGAAGCAGGCGACAAGGTTGAGCGCGGTGGCGAAGTCCACCGTCTCGGCTGCGGTGTAGGCGGAGCCATTGTCGGCGAGCCACTGGACCGGCTGCGGGGCGCGGACGGCGTCGAACCGGCGCTCGACGCACTCCAGCATCATGTTGCGCACCATCTGCCCGCGGAAGTCCTGCTCGCCATTGCGCCCCGCGTCCGGCGGCGGGCCGGAGCCGTCCTTCGGCCGGAAGCTCTTGGTGCTGGCCCAGGCTTCCAGCAGCGTGCCATCCACCGAGAAATGCTCGGTCGAGAGCAAGGTCCGGACCCTGGGCTGCGCCAGCACGGTGGCCAGAAAGCGCGCAGCCACGTCGCCCGCCAGCAGCCGGTCGCGGTTCTTGGTGAAGGTGGTGGCGTCCCAGACCGGGTCGTCCACGCCGAGGCCGACGAACCAGCGGAACAGCAGGTCGAAGTCGATCCGCTCGACCAACTGGCGCTCCGATGCTCGGCGAGACCGTGGAGCTTCTCGACGAGATCGCCGACCAGCTCGAGCCCGAGGACGGCTGCCTCTGGATCCACGACACCGACGACCGCGCCACGCTCGGCTTCACCGAGCGCGGCATCGAAAGCCTCCAGGAGCTCATCGCCGATCAGAAGCGGTGAGCGGCCACCAATCGCCGGCGCTCAACACCCGCGGCCTTCGCCGGATGCATACGATTCTCCCGGCTTTCCTTGATTGTGACGTGCTTCTCCTGACCCGCGGTAAAATCAGATTATCGCGGATCACAAGGCAAGGTGATTCCCCGAGAGAGCTGTCACCCTCGCAAATCCCATCGCGTTGGGTTATTGGCCGCCATGGTCATCGTGCTGCGCGCCCACGGCCGGCGCGTGGTCATCTTCCTCAATGACCACGAACCCGCCCACGTGCACGTCCTCGGCGGCGGCGGCGGCGGCGGCGAGGCCAAGATCAACCTGCTCGGTGCCGATGGCGGCCCCGGGCTGGTCTGGGCCGACGGCATGACCCGCAGCGAGATCCGCCGCGCCCTGCGCATCGTGACCCAGGAGCAGGCCCGCCTGCTTGCCCGCGGGGAGGAGATCCATGGCCAAGCCAACTGACGCCCAGATCGACGCCGCGCTGGCCCGCAGCGAGATCGCTCGCTCTTCCGAGCCGCGCGCGACCAGCGTCCGCTACGACCACCCGCTCGGCTGCGTGATGGTGGAGCTGAGCAATGGCTGCACCTTCGCCTTCCCGCCACGCCTGGCGCAGGGGCTGGAGCACGCGACCGAGGACCAGCTCGCCCAGGTCGAGGTCCTCGGCACCGGCTACGGCCTCCACTGGGAGGCACTCGATGTTGACCTGTCGGTTCCAGGCCTGCTCGCCGGCCTGCTCGGGACGGCGGGGTACATGGCCAGGCGCGCTGGTCGGGCGACCTCGCCGGCGAAGGCCGCAGCAGCGCAGGCAAACGGCGCCAGGGGTGGACGCCCGCGCAAGTCGGCATAGCGGGGCCATCGCGGGTGAGTGCGACGGCGCTGCCGGCTCCGGCCGTTCCGGCCCGGCCGGCTCCGGTCAGCCGAGCCCGATGGCAATTGCGATCCGGCGGCGGACCTCGAGGAGTTGCTCGGCGGTGATGCGCGAGGATGTCGGGCGGATCCTTGCCTTGGACGTCGTGGTGACATGGTGCGCCAGCGCGTGGCACGGCTTCGGGCAGCCATTCTCCTGGGTCGGCGCGATCGGCACCGCCAGGTCGGCGA
>CAYNYQ010000411.1:0-4522 GCA_964401305.1 uncultured Acetobacteraceae bacterium
GTCCGCAGCGTCGTGCTCTCCAATGCCGGCCTGGCGCAGATCGAGCGCGGCGGCACCCTGGCCCCCGATGCCGCCATCACGCTGCGCGTGCCCACGGACGACGTGGACGACATCCTGAAGTCGCTGCTGCTGCGCGACGCCGCGCCGGATGCGCGCATCGAGGGGGTGAGGCTGCCGGCGCAGGACCTGGCGGCGGAGGCCTTCCGCGGCCTGCCGCTCTCGCCCGCGGATTTCGAGAGCCGCACCGCGCTCTTCGCCGCGCTGCGCGGCCAGGCGGTGGAGGCGGCGGGTGTCGCCGGGCGCCTCGCGGAGGCGACGGATGCCGAGGCCGGCGGGCTCCGCCTCTCCCTCGTCACGCCGGAGGGCGTGCGGCTGCTGGTGCTGCGCGAGGGCGACGTGGTGCGGCTGATGGACGCGGCGCTGGCCGCGCGCATCGCCCGTGCCGCCGAGGCGCTGGCGGCGGCGCGGGCCGAGGGCAGCCGCACGCTCGAGATCCGGCTGGCCGGCGCCACGGCGCCGCGCCCGGTCGGCCTCACCACGGTCACCGCCGCGCCGCTCTGGAAGCCCTCCTTCCGCCTCCTCGTCCCGCCGCCCGAGGCCGGGCCCGCCTCGGCCGGGCTGCAGGGCTGGGCGGTGGTCGAGAACCGCTCTGGCGCGGACTGGGACGGGGTGCGGCTCTCGCTCGTCTCGGGCAATCCGGCGGCCTTCCAGCAGCCGCTCTACACGCCGATCCTGGTGGAGCGGCCGGTGCTGCCGGTGCGTGTGGCCGAGCGGGTGATGGTGCAGCCGGATACCGGCGGCCGCCCGCCGCCGCCGCGGGTCGCCGCGCTGGAGCCGATGGAGCCGCAGGCCCTGCGCGAGATCCTCCCCCAGCGGGCGCTCGCCGCGGACCGCGCCGCCGCGCCCGCTGCCGCCCCGGCGCCGCCGCCGGTCGCCGCGCTGCTCCAGGCGACCGCCGCCTCCTCGGCCGGGCGCGTCGCCTTCACCCTGCCCGCGCCGGCGACCGTGCGCAGCGGCGAGACGGCGAACCTGCCCTTCCTCGAGGCGCGCCTGCCGGCCGAGCGGGTCTGGTGGGTGCAGGAGCTCGGCGCGCGCAACCCGCTCGCCGCCCTGCGCATCCGGAACGACACCGGCCATGTGCTGCCCGACGGCCTCGCCACGGTCTACGGCAGCGCCGGCGCGGAGGCCGGGGCCTATCTCGGCGATGCCGAGATCCGCGCCGTGGCGCCGGGGGAGAGCCGGCTGCTCGCCTTCGCGCGCGACCGCGACCTGCTGCTCTCGGTGAACCATGCCCGGTCCGAGGTGCCGGTGCGCATCGACACGCGGCTGGGCCATGTGCTGGTCGGCACGCTGCGGCGCGAGGAGACGGCGCTGGCGATCGACCCGCGCGGCGCCAGGGGCCGGCTGCTGGTCGACCTGCCGCGGCGCCTGGACGCGACCCCGCGCTTCCCCGTCGCCGCCGAGGGCGATTTCGGCCTGCGCCACGAGACGATGCTGGAGGGTCGGCCGGAGACGCTGCGCTTCGCCTGGGAGCGCGAGGGGCGGACGGAGATCCCGCTCTGGGATGCCGGGCTCGGCGATCCGCTGCTGCTGCAATGGCGCAGCATCGATGTCGAGCGTGAGCGGCGCCGCCTGCCCGGCGGGCCCGGCACGCTGGAGACGCTGCGGTCCATCCTGGAGCGCCTGCCGGCGGATGCGCCGGGGCGGGCGAGGCTCGACCAGGTCGTCGCCGGCCTCGCCGAGGCGCGGCGGCTGCTGGAGGCGGCCGCCGGGGCGATCCGCGCCCATGCCGCCGCCGAGGCCGCGCTTGCCCGTGCCCGCGCCGCGGTCGAGGACCGCAGCGGCGCCGAACGCGAGGAGGCGCGGCGCCGGCTCAACGCCGCCTCGCTCGCCGCCGAGCGCGCCGGGGCCGCGGCCGATGCCGCCTGGGAGGCCTGGCAGCGGCAGGTGCAGCGGGTGATGGCGCTGACCGGCTGAACGGGTGCCGGCCGCCGACCCCTGGGTGGTGCCGCTGGCGCTGCTCTCGGCCGCCTGCTTCGCCATCGGGCTGCTGCTGACGGGCCTCGGGCTGCGGCACCTGCCGCCGCTGCGCGGCGCCTGCATCAGCGTGCCGACCACGGCGCTGCTGATGCTGGCGGCGGCGCCCTTCGCGCTCGACCTCGGCGGCTTCGATGCGCGGGGGGCGCTGGTCTTCGCGCTGCTCGGCTGCCTCTTCCCGGTCTCGGTCACGCTGCTGACCTTCGAGGCGAACCGGCGGATCGGGCCCAACCTCACGGGCGCGTTGGGCAATGTCACGCCGCTCTTCGCGCTGCTCTTCGCCGTGCTGGCGCTGGGCGAGCGGCCGGGCGCGGCGCAGTGGCTTGCCGCGGGGGTGATCGCGGCGGGGGTGGCGGTGCTCGGCACGGCGGGCGGCGGCGCGGCGGGCCCGGGCCGCATCGCGCTGGCGGCGCTGGCCCTGCCCCTGGCCGCGGCGGTGGTGCGCGGCCTGGTGCCGCCGGTGGTCAAGCTCGGCCTCGGGCTCTGGCCGGATCCCTTCGCGGCGGCGCTGCTCGGCTACCTGGTCTCGGCCGCGGTGCTGCTGGCGCTCGGCGCGGCGCGGGGGCTGCGGCCGATGTCGGCGGCGGGACCGGGCCGGGCATGGTTCCTGGCGGTCGGGCTGGCCAACGGGGCGGCGGTCTCGACCATGTATGCGGCGCTGGCGCGCGGGCCGGTCGCCACGGTGGCGCCGCTGATCGCCTGCTACCCGGCGCTGACCCTGGCGCTGAGCGGGCCGGTGCTGGGGCGGGCGGCAGCGCTCTCCTGGCGGCTCGCGGCGGGGGTGGCGATGACGGTGGCGGGCGTGGCGCTGCTGCTGGGCCTCGGGTGAGGGCGGCGCGGCGTCAGGCGGCCCCGGCGGCGAGGTCGTAGCGCACCGGCGTGGCATGCCAGCCCTCGGCGTGCTTCCGCCAGTAGAGGTCCTTCAGCCGCGTCGAGACCGGCCCCGGCCGATCGTTGCCGAGGATGCGCCGGCCGACGCGCGCGATGGGCATCACCCCGCCGGCGGTGGTGGCCAGGAAGACCTCCTCCGCCTCCTCCTCCAGCACGGCGCGGGGGATGTCGGCGATGGCGGCCTCGATCCCCTCCATGGCGCAGAGCTCGAGCACGGAGCGGCGGGTGATTCCGAGCAGGCTGCCATGCCGCGGCGTCAGCACCCGCCCCTCGTGCACGACGAAGACGTTGAAGCCGGGGCCCTCGGTGACCAGGCCCTCGGCGTCGCAGAGCACGGCGGTGTCGAAGCCGGCATCCTCGGCCTCCATCAGCGCCGCGGTGAAGTCGCCGCGCTGGTAGTTCTTGATCGTCGGGTCGAGCGAGGCGTCCGGGATGCGCGGGACATTGGCGATCAGCAGGTGCCCGCCGCGGGCCTGGATCTCCGGGCTCAGCACGTCGATCCAGGGCACGGCATAGGCGATCAGGTGGTTGGCGCAGTCCGACAGCCGGCGGGAGCCGGGCACGGCGGGGGTGCCGCGTGCGCAGGCCATGGAGACATAGGCGTCGGCCAGGCCGGTCAGCGCGACGCAGCGGTGCAGAATCGCCTCGATCCGCGGCAGGTCCTCGGGCGGGGCGAGGCGGAGGCGGCGCATCGCATCGGCGAAGCGCTCGAGGTGGTCCGCCAGGCGGAAGAAGGCGCCGCCCCGGACATGCACGACGTCGTAGGTGACGTCGGAGCGGGTGAAGCCCCAGTCGGTCACCGGGATCACCGCCTCCGCCATCGGCACGAAGCGGCCGCGGACGTAGGCCGCGCCGGCGGCGAAGGGCGGGGCGGCGTTCCTGTCCATGTCCGGGGCTGTCCCTGGCCTCAATCCCTGTAGCTCGGGTCCATCCGGTCCAGCTTGCGCAGCAGCGCCGGCCAGTCGAGCAGGCCGAAGGGCCGCCGGGTCTTCGGCTGGTACATGGTGTAGGTGTGCTCCACCACCGCCGCCGGCACCTCGATCAGCTTCGCGCCCGTCGCCATGGCGGCGAGCTGGGTGCGGCAGGAGAGTTCGAGCCGGTGCAGCGCGTTCCAGCATTCCGGGATGGTGTTCCCCACGGTCAGCAGCCCGTGGTTGCGCAGGATCATCGCATTGTTGTCGCCGAGATCCTCGACCAGCTTGGCCTGCATGGCGAGGTCGGTCACCACGCCGCCGAAGTCGTGGTAGCTGATATGGGCGAAGCGCATGCTGGTCTGGGTGTTCGGCAGCAGCCCGCATTCCAGCGTGGAGACCGCCATGCCCGCCCAGGTGTGGGTATGCGCGACGCAGGCGATGTCGTGCCGCGCCTTGTGGATCGCCGAATGGATCACGAAGCCGGCGCGGTTCACGCCGTACTCGGTGCCGGCCGGGAACTCCGGCTTCAGCAGGATGTTGCCCTCGTAGTCGATCTTCATGAGGGAGGAGGCGGTGATCTCCTCGTAGAGCATGCCGTAGGCGTTGATCAGGAAGGCGTCCTCGCCGGGGACGCGGACCGAGACGTGGTTGGCGATCAGGTCGCTCATCCCGTAGGCGTC
>CAYNYQ010000412.1:0-4516 GCA_964401305.1 uncultured Acetobacteraceae bacterium
GGCGGCGGCGCGCGCCGCCGGGCCGGCCGCGGCGGTGGCGAGGCCGGCGGCCAGCAGCGTGCGCCGTCCGATGCGGGTCGGCGCGGCAGGGGGGACGGGACACGCCAAGGCAGCGCCTCCTCCTCGTGGCGTGGGCGGCGGGGACGGCACCGGCCGCGCCGGTTCCGCCCTGCTCGGGCGGGCTTGCGCGGGCCGGGCATCCCGGACTCTGCGGCCCGCCGGGGCGGACCGGCCATCCCGGACCCTGCGGCCGACCCGGGCGGGCCGCGCATCCAGGACTCTATGCAGCCCACGCGTCGGGCCGCGCATCCCAGACTCTGCGGCCCGCCGGGGCGGACCGGCCATCCCAGACTCTGCGGCCCACCGGGGCGGGCCGAGCATCCCAGACTCTGCGGCCCACCGGGGCGGGCCGAGCATCCCGGACTCTGCGGCCCACCGGGGCGGGCCGAGCATCCCAGACTCTGCGGCCCACCGGGGCGGACCGGCTATCCCGTATCCTCGGGCCTGCCAGGGCCTCGGCCCCGGCCCGGCGCGTCAGTCATCGTAGCGGAGCAGCGCCTCGAAGGGCACGTCGAGGCGCGCGCGGCCGCCGAGGAAGGTCAGCTCGATCAGCGCCGCCGCGGCCGGCACCTCGGCCCCGGCCCCGCGCAGCAGGCCGATGCCGGCGGCCATGGTGCCGCCCGTCGCCAGCAGGTCGTCCAGGATCACCACGCGCTGGCCGGGCCGCACCGCATCGGCCTGCATCTCGATCCGGTCCGTGCCGTATTCCAGCGCGTAGTCGAGGCCGATGGTCTCGCCGGGCAGCTTGCGCGGCTTGCGCAGCATGACGAAGCCGAGGCCGAGCTCCAGCGCCAGCGGCGCCGCGACGAGGAAGCCGCGGCTCTCGATGCCGGCCAGCAGGTCGGGCGCGTAGGGGCGGACGATGCCGGCCAGGCGCCGCATCGCCGCCTGCCAGGCGGGCCCGTGCCGCAGCAGGGTGGAAATGTCGTAGAACAGGATGCCGGGCTTCGGGAAATCCGCGATGCCGCGGATATGCGCCTTGAGGTCCAGGCTGTCGGTCGTCTCGGCCACGGCTGCTCCGCTTGGCGGGGGGATGGCGACGAGACTTAGGCCGTTTGCCGCCGGGTGGGAACCGCCCGGCACCGCGGGCACCGGCCGGCCCCTTGGCGCGGCGGCCGGCCGGGGACATCTCGGCGGCATGAACGCGCGCGCCGTCCTTGCCCTCGCCGTCTTCCTGCTCGGCTTCCTGCTCTATGTCGGCGTCGTGGTGGCGCTGGCGGACCACGTGCTGGCGCTGCACTGGGCGGTGCAGGCGGCCTATTTCGTCGCCGCCGGCATCCTCTGGGTCTTCCCGACGCGGCGGCTGATGATCTGGGCGGCGGCCGGCGGCCGACCCTGACGGGCGGCATGAAAAACCCCGCCGGCCCTGGCGGGCGGCGGGGTTCTCCCACGGATCCGATTGGTCGGAGCGAGAGGATTCGAACCTCCGGCCCCTGCGTCCCGAACACAGTGCTCTACCAGGCTGAGCTACGCTCCGTCACCGGGCTCCGCAGCGGGCCGCGCGTATAGCCCGCCGATGGGGGGGCGGCAAGCCGGCCGCGTCGGGGTGCCGCGGCGCGCGGCGGGTCAGCGCGCCCGCCAGCGCCGCCGCGCCCCCGCGAGGCCGAGCAGCCCGGCGCCGAGCAGCGCCATGGAGGCCGGCTCGGGCGCCGGGATCGCCGGGTTGCCGGCAACGATGTAGACTTGGTCGATGACGACGTCCTTCGACGGCACGAAGGCCGTGCGAAAGACGAACTCCACCAGGTAGGTGCCGTCGGTGGCGATGGTCGTGCTGCCGGCATAGGTGCGCCAGGTGCGCGCGCTCAGGCCGGAGGCGGCGAAATCGGCCAGCGCCACGCCGGCGATGCTGCCGGTGAAGGTGGCGTCGCCGGCGTTGTTGAAGCCGTTCTGCGGCAGGTAGGCGCTGAAGCCGATCTGGTAGGTGCCGGCCGCCAGGAAGACGGCCTGCGACAGCGTCTCGCTGCTGGCGCGGTCGGACACGAAATAGGCGGCCCGGGTGCCGACTGCGTCGGGCGAATTGGTCGGCGCGTTGTTGGGCGACACCGCCTCGCCGAAGGCCCCGGTCGGATAGCCGGAATTGCTGCCGTAGGTGATCGGCACGGCGGGGAAGTTCGCCGCGCCGCCGTTCAGCGTCCAGCCGGCGAAGCCGTTCTCGAAGCTTCCGTTGAGCACGATGTTGGCGGCGAGGGCGGGCGTCGCGGCGGCCAGGAAGGTGGCGGCGAGGAGGGCGTGGCGGATCATGGTGTAGGGGCCTTGCAGGACGGGCGATGCGAAGGCCGATGCAAGCGACGTACCAAAAATGAGATTTCTATCAATTCAGAGATTTGCGGCGACCCGCGCGATCCACCCGCCCGACCTGTCAGGAATTCCGACAGTCCATCCGCTTGCTGGCCATTCCCGCCCCCGCGCCTTGCCCCTACCCTCGCCGCATGACCAACCCCGCGGCGCGCGAGCCGCCGAGCCAGGTCCCCGACCCGCTCGCCCGCCGCACCGATCCCCGCCTGACAGCCGCCATCGTCGCCAGCGCGCTCTTCATGCAGAACCTGGACAGCACCGCGGTCATCACCGCGCTGCCGGCCATGGCGCGCGACCTCGGCGAGGAGCCGGCGCGGCTCGGCGCCGCCGTCACCGCCTACCTGGTCTCGCTGACCGTCTTCATCCCGCTCTCCGCCTGGGTCGCCGACCGCTTCGGCGCCAAGCGCGTCTTCATGGTGGCGATCGTGCTGTTCACCGCGGCCTCCGTGCTCTGCGGCCGCGCCACCGGCCTGCCGGAGCTGATCGGCGCGCGCCTGCTGCAGGGCCTCGGCGGCGCGATGATGCTGCCGGTCGCGCGGCTGCTGCTGCTGCGCCAGGTCAGGAAGGACGAGATCCTGGCGGCCATGACCTGGCTGACCATGCCGGCGCTGATCGGGCCGATCATGGGCCCGCCGCTCGGCGGCTTCCTCACCGATGCCTTCGGCTGGCGCAGCGTCTTCCTCATCAACGTGCCGATCGGGCTGCTCGGCCTCGTCATGGTGGCCTGGAAGATCGCGCCGGCGCCGGTCGCCCCGCCCGGGCCGCCGGACGTGCCGGGCCTCGTGCTGACCGGCACGGCACTGCTGCTGGTCATGTTCGGGCTGGAGACGGTGGGCCGCGGCGTCGTGCCGGTGCCGCTGCCGGAGGCGGCGCTGGGGGCGGGGCTGCTGGTGGGCTGGTGGGCGGTCAGGCATTGCCGCCGGGCGAAGCGGCCGGCGGTGGATTTCTCCCTGCTGCGCATCCCGACCTTCTTCCACGCCGCGGCGACGGGCACGCTGTTCCGCGTCGGCGCCGGCGCGACGCCCTTCCTGGTGCCCACGCTGCTGCAGATCGGCTTCGGCCACAGCGCCGCGGAGGCGGGGATGGTCAGCTTCGCCACGGCGCTGGGCGCGCTGGCGATGAAGCCGCTCGCCCGGCCGCTGCTCCGGCGCTTCGGCTTCCGCGTGACGCTGACGGTGTGCTGCCTGCTGACGGCGGCGGGCATCGCGGTCGCGGCCGCCTTCACCGCGGCCTGGCCGCTGCCGGCGATCTTCCTCGTTCTGGCGCTCTCGGGGCTGATGCGCAGCCTGCAGTTCACCGGGCTGAGCGCGCTGGCCTTCGCCGACATCCCCGCCGAGCGCTTCTCGGCCGCGACGGGGTTCTTCGCCACGCTGCAGCAGCTGGCGCCGGCGCTGGGCGTGGTGCTGGCGACGGCGACGCTGGAGGCGAGCGCCGCGCTCTCGGGGCGCGACGCCGGGCATCTCCTCACGCACGACTTCGCCGTGGCCTTCCTGGTGGCGGGCGGGCTGGCGGCCGCGGCGGCGCCCTTCTTCGCGCGCCTGCCCGCCGATGCGGGGGCGGCGGTGAGCGGGCACGACGCTGTCAGGACGAAGCGGGGGGCGTGAGCCGGCGGGCTCAATCCACGATGAAGAGCCTGGCCCCGGTGCGCGTCGCCGAACGGTGCGCCGCGTCGCCGAAATCGGAGACCTGGTAGCTCATGCCCGGCGTCAGGACGAACCGCCGGCCGTCCCGCAGCTCGGTCTCCAGCTCGCCCTCCAGCACGTAGAGGACATGGCCGCGGTCGCACCAGTGGTCGGCGAGGTAGCCCGGCGAATAGGTCACCTCGCGGATGCGCAGGTCGCCGATCTCGAGCGTGCGCCAGGTGGCGTGCCCGGTCTCGCCAGGATGCCGGGTCTCGGGCACGGCGGACCAGTCGGTGACGGTGAAGGGCAGGGCGGGGATCTTCATGGCGGCGTTGTCCTCATTCCAGCGGCGCCAGCGCGTGTCGCGCGTCGGCGGCGAGGGCGGGCACGCGGTCCCGGGCGATGTTCCACACGACCTCGATGTCGAGACGGTCGTAGGCGTGGCGCAGCCGGTTGCCCATGCCGCGGATGTCGCCCCAGGGGTGGCCCGGCATCAGTGCCTCGGCGCGATCGGCCAGGCGGTGCACCGCCTCGCACAC
>CAYNYQ010000413.1:0-4503 GCA_964401305.1 uncultured Acetobacteraceae bacterium
AGGCGCAGCGTCCGGCGTGCCCGTTCCAGCAATGACCAGAAGGCGCGCAGGTTGAGGCCGAGCGTCTCCGCTGCCTCCGCGCCCGCCAGCTCCTCCTGGTAGAAGAGCGTCAGCGCGATGCGCTGGCGTTCCGGCAGGGACGCCAACGCATCGCGCAGCGCCTGCGCCTCGCGACGCGACGACAGGGCTTCGAAGGCGCTCGGCGCCGGATCGGCCAGCTCCGCCGTCGCGTCGATCGGCTCGTGGCGGCGTTGACGCAGCCGGTCCACGCAGAGACGCGTGACAATGGTGCGCACCCAGGTTCCGGGCTGGCTGCGCGCACCGTCCCAGTGCGCGGCATGGCGCCAGACGCGCAGCAGCGCTTCCTGCGCAACCTCGTCCGCCTCGGCCGCCGAGCCCAGGATCGACTGGGCGAGCCGCAGGATCCGCCCGACATGGCGGTCCGCGAAATGACGGAAGGCTGCCTCGTCGCCCGCGGCGATGCGCACCAGCAGGGCGGCATCCACCTCCGCGGCGGATGCCGCGCTCAGGGCGGCGTGCATGGGGTCGGGAGCCGCATCACGGCCATGCTACGGGCCGGGCAGGACGAATCCTCGGCGCCGCGGCAGAAAAAAATGTCTCCCGCCCGCGGCGACTTCGCCGGACCGCCCCGTATCAGGCGGCAGATGACGGGATGCCAACCCGTCGTCACCGACAGGAGATGGTCCGATGCCCCCGACACGGGTCCGCCGCCTTGCATGTCTCGCCCTGGCCACGCTTCCGCTCTGCGCCGGCCCGGCCTTCGCACAGAACAGCGCGACCCCCGCGCAGCGCCAGGCCGCCCAGGCCTGCATGCCCGACATCCGCGCCCATTGCTCGGGTATCGAGCGCGGCGATGGCCGCATCGCTGCCTGCCTGCGGCAGAACAGCGAGCGGCTGTCGCCAGGTTGCCGGCAGGCCTTGAGCAGCCTGCAGCGCTGAACGCCGGTTTTCCCCCTTCCTCCTCTCCCACCATGGAGACTCCATCGATGCGCAACGTCGTCATCATCGCTGCTCTGTTCAGCAGCATCGCCCTCACCCCCATGGCCTTCGCCTGGGATGCGCAGAGCACCGTCACCGGCCCGCAAGGGCAGACGGCGACGCGGTCCGGATCGGCCAATTGCGCCGATGGTAGCTGCACCCGCTCCGGCTCGGTCACCGGTCCGCAGGGCCAGACCGGCACGCGCAACCGCACCGTCTCGCGGACGGCGCCGGGTCAATGGTCGGCGCAGGGCACCGCCACCGGGCGCCGCGGCGGCACGGTGACGCGCTCGGGCAGCGTGCAGCGCGGCTGGTGACGCGCCGGCCGGGCGGGGTGAGCCCCGCGCGGAAGCGCATGACCGAGACAGGAAGGCAGCATGAATTACGCTCCCCCCCTCCGCCAGGGTCCGGTGCCCGGGCTGTCGCAGGCCGAACCGCCGCCCCCGACGCCACGCCGCCGGAGCGGGCGGCGCTGGCTCCTGCTTGCCGCCATCTGCATCGCCGCCGTGCTCGGCGGGCGATATGCCGTGCCGACGCAGGCCGAGGCGATCCAGGTCCAGGCCGCGCCCTTCACCCGCACCGTGACCGGTCCCGCCCTGCTGGATGCGCTGGTGACGGTGGAGGTCGGGGCGCGCATCCCGGGCCGCATCGCCGAACTGCCGGTGGAGGAGGGCGACCATGTTGCTGCCGGCGCCCTGCTGGTTCGGCTTGATCCCGGAGACGCGGGGCACTTTCTCGCCCAGGCGGAGGCACAGACCGAGGCCGCGCGCCGTGCCGTGGTCGAGGCGCAGGCTGACCGCGATGCCGCCGAGGCCGCCTTGCTGCGTGCCCAGGCCGATTTCCGCCGCAAGGAAGAGTTGCTGCCCCGCGGATTCTCGACCCGCGCGGAATTCGACGCGGCGCGGTCGGCGCTCGACCAGGCCGCGGCCAATGCGGATCGCGCCCGCAGCGCGGTGATGCGCGCGCGCGACCAGCTCGGCGCCGCCGAGGCCGGGGCGCGCGGCACAGGCGTGCGGCTCGGCGACACCGTGGTCGCCGCGCCGGTAGCCGGCGTCATCACCGACCGGCTGCGCAACGTCGGCGACGTCGTCACCGCGGGTTCGCCCATCCTGCGGCTCGTCGATCCGCGAAGCCTGGTGCTTGCGGCGCGGTTCGACGAGTCCGTCATGGCGCAGGTCGCGCCCGGACAGACGGCGGAACTCCGCTACGTCTCCTATCCGGGCCGTGTCTTCCACGGGACGGTGCTGCGTATTGGCCGCAGCGTGGACACCACGACGCGCGAGTTCACCGTGGAGGTGACCCCGGCGGAACCGCCGCCGCACTGGGCGATCGGCCAGCGCGCCATGGTCGTCCTGGCGACGAGCACGGCACCCGCCGTCATCACCGTGCCGCAGGATGCGCTGGCGCCGCGCGGCGGCCGGGCCGGGCTGTGGGTGGCAGAGCGTGGACACCGCGCTCGCTGGCGGCCTGTCCAGCTTGGGGCCGCCGCCGATGGCCGCATCGAGGTGCCCGAAGGGCTGCGGGAAGGCGAGGTGGTGCTGCGCCGGCCGCGGGGTCTCTATGCCTTCAAGCCCGTCGCGCCGGTGCTGTCATGAACTACCTGGCCTGGCGGGACATCACCGCGAACATGATGCGCTTCGTCCTGGCCGCCGCCGGCGTCGGCTTCCTGCTGACCGGCAGCATGGGCATGCTGGGTCTTTATCGCGGCGTGCTGCACGACGCGCTGTTGACGATCGAGGAGATCGGCGCCGATCTCTGGATCGTGCAGGGTGGGCGCGTCGGACCGTTCGCGGAGGGATCCGTGGTGTCCGCCACGCTCGACCGCCGCGTCGAAGGGGTCGCCGGCGTGACCGGCGTGCGCCGCTTCGTGCAGAACAACCAGCAGGTCGATATTGACGGCCAGCGGCGGCGAGTTGCCGTGACGGGCCTCGACTTCCCCAAGGACCAGGGTGCCTGGCTCACCCTGGTCGAGGGCCGGCTGTTACAGGCGGGGCGGGGCGAGGCGATCGCCGATGCAAGTCTCGGGCTCGAGCTCGGCCGGGAGATCCGGCTCGGCCGCGATTCCTATCGCGTGGTGGGCATCACCCGCGGACAGGTGGACATGTCGGGGGACGGCCAGTTCTTCGTGACCATTCCCGACGCGATGGACATCGCCGACAGCCGCAAGCCGGAGACCGTGCTGCTCGATCGCGCGCATGGCCTCGGCGTCAGCGCCGACCGCCCGAGCCGCATCGCCGCCGTCGTCGTCACGACCCTGCCCGGGATGGCCGGGGAGGTGGCGCGGGTCATCGGCGCCTGGGGCGACGTCGCGGTCCTCAGCCGTGAGGACCAGCGATCGGTCCTGGTCGATGGCCGGCTGTGGCGGCTGCGCATGCAGATCCTGTTCTTCACCGTCCTGCTGCTGACGGTGACCGGCGTGGTGATCGCCATGACCATCTACACCAGCACCGTCGAGAAGCTGCACGAGATCGCCATGCTCAAGCTGATCGGGGCGCGCGACCGCTTCATCCTGTCCATGATCCTCGAGCAGGCGGTGCTGATCGGGCTGCTCGCCTATGGGCTGGCGATCGTGCTCTCGATGCTGCTGTTCCCGCATTTCCCGCGCCGCGTCGTGCTGCTGCCCGAGGATCTCGCGCTGGTCTTCGGCGGCTTGCTGCTCGCCTGCGTGCTGGGCAGCTGGATCGGCATCGCCCGCGCCATGCGGGTGCGCGCGAAGGAGGTCCTGGCATGATGCCGCAGCCGGGCACGCCGGTGCTGTCGCTGCGCGATGTCGGGGTGCGCTATCGCGGCGGCGACGGGGCGATGGTGGATGCGCTGGCGGGTGTGACGCTCGACCTGATGCCGGGGGAGATGGTTGGCATCTTCGGACCGTCGGGCTGCGGCAAGACAACATTGCTGATGGCGGCGGGGCTGTTGGAGCCCCCGACCTTCGGCAGCGTCCAGCTTGCCGGCATCCCGGCGGCCTCCGTCGCGACCGAGGCGGCGCTGCGGGACTTCCGCCGGAAGCATATCGGCTTCGTGTTCCAGAAGCCGAACCTGATCCCCGCCCTGACCGCAGCCGAGAATGTCGCCCTGGCGATGGTGATCGACGGCGTCCCGGCGGAGGAGGCGGAACGGCGGGCGATCGCGCAGTTGGCGGCGCTCGGAACCGCGCATCGCGCCGGGAACCGCCCGGCCCGGCTTTCGGGCGGGGAACAGCAACGCGTCGCGGTCGCCCGCGCCCTTGCCAATGACCCGGTGCTGGTGCTGGCGGACGAGCCGACCGCGGCGCTCGACAGCCGGCGCGGCCGGCAGGTGATGGAAGTGCTGCGCTCCATCGCGCGGGAACGGAACGCTGCCGTCGCCGTGGTCACGCACGATCCGCGTTCTGTGGACCTGTTCGACAGGATCCTCGACATGGACGATGGACGCATCGTCGCGGAGCGGCGGCCAAGTGCGCAAGCGGTGGAACTGGCGGAGAGGGTGGGATTCGAACCCACGGTACCCACGAGGAGTACTTCGGTT
>CAYNYQ010000414.1:0-4489 GCA_964401305.1 uncultured Acetobacteraceae bacterium
GAGGGCGACCGGCGCATCACCCGCGTCGGCGCCCTGCTCCGCCGCACCTCGCTCGACGAGCTGCCGCAGATCTTCAACGTGCTGCGCGGCGAGATGTCGGTGATCGGCCCGCGCCCGCACGCCCCGGGCACGCTCGCCGGGGGGCGGCTCTTCGAGGAGGTGTCGGACCTCTACCCGGCCCGCCACCGCGTGAAGCCCGGGCTGACCGGCCTCGCCCAGGTGCGCGGCTGGCGCGGCCCGACGGAGACCGAGGAGAAGCTGCTGCGCCGGCTGGAGAGCGACCTCGAGTACATCGACCGGTGGTGGATCGGCCTCGATATCGCCATCCTCCTGCGCACACTGGTCGCCGTGGCCCGCATGCGCAACGCATGGTAGGCCGCGACGACGCGCCGCGCGCGACCTTCCGCGTGGTGGGCGGCCGCGACGGCCCGCCGCCGCCCCGGGAGAGCCGGGGCCAGGAGAGAGTGGGCATGCCCGAAGCCTTGACCCTTCCCGCCGATGCGCCCGCCGGCCATGCGGACGCGATGCGGAGCATGGCGCCGCGCATCGCCGTGCTGATCCCCTGCTACAATGAGGAAGTGGCGATCCCGGGCGTGGTCCGGGCCTTCCGCGCGGCGCTGCCCCAGGCCAGCATCCACGTCTACGACAACAACTCGCGCGACCGGACCCGGGCCGTCGCCGCCGAGGCCGGCGCCATCGTCGGCATCGAGACGCTGCAGGGCAAGGGCAACGTGGTGCGGCGGATGTTCGCCGACATCGAGGCCGACGTCTACGTGCTGGTCGACGGCGACGGCACCTACGAGGCCGCCGCGGCGCCTGCCATGGTTGGCATGCTGCTCGAGCAGCGGCTGGACATGGTCACCGGCGTGCGCGTCACGCCCGAGGAACAGGCCGCCGCCGCCTACCGCCCCGGCCACCGCTTCGGCAATGCCGTGCTGACCGGCATGGTGCGGCTCGTCTTCGGCAACCGGATCACCGACATGCTCTCGGGCTACCGCGTCTTCTCGCGCCGCTTCGTGAAGTCCTTCCCCGCGCTGGCCGAGGGCTTCGAGACGGAGACCGAGTTCACTGTCCACGCGCTGCAGCTGCGCATGCCGGTGGGCGAGCTGCGCACCGCCTATGGCGAGCGGCCGCGCGGCTCGACCAGCAAGCTCAACACCTTCCGCGACGGCTTCCGCATCCTGCGCACCATCGTGAACCTGGCCAAGGGCGAGCGGCCGCTGGCCTTCTTCTCCGCCGCCGGCGGGGTGCTGCTGCTGCTGGCGCTCGCGCTCTTCGTCCCGGTGCTGGTCGAGTACCTGCGCACCGGCCTGGTGCCGCGGCTGCCGACCGCGGTGCTCTCGACCGGGCTCGGCATCGCCGCGCTGCTCGCCTTCGCCTGCGGGCTGATCCTCGACACCGTCACCCGCGGGCGGAAGGAGGCCAAGCGCATCGCCTATCTCGCCATCCCGGCGCCGGACTTCCCGCCGCCGCACGCCCCGCCCCGGGCGCCGTGAGCGCGGGGGGCGCCACCGCGGCCCCGGCCGCGCCGACGGGTCTGCCCGCCTATCCGCCGCCGCGCCACCTGGCCGGCGCCGCCAGCCCGCCGCCCGGCGACTACGACGCCGACGTGATCATCCTGGCGCTCGAGCGGGCCGAGGACACCATCGCCGCCATCGCCTCGGCCCGCGCCCAGCAGGGCGTCGCGCGCCATGTATGGATCGCCGACCAGGGCAGCGGCGAGGCGGCGCTGGCCGCGCTGGCCGAGGCCGTGCGCGATGCCCCGGACGCGACGCTGGTGCGGCTCGACCGCAACCACGGCGTCGCCGGCGGGCGCAACCGCGCGACCGCCCTCGGCCGCGGCCGGGTGGTCTTCGCGCTCGACAACGATGCCGAATTCGCCACCGCCGGCACGCTGGCGGCGGCGGTCGCGGCGCTCGACGCCGAGGCGGACCTCGCCGCCATCGCCTGCCGCATCCTGGTGCACGCCACGGGGGAGGAGGACCTCTCCTCCTGGGGCTATCCCCCTGCCCTGCTCGGGCGCGCGGCGGGCAGCTTCGAGGCCTGCACCTTCGTCGGCGCCGGCCACGCGATCCGCCGCGCGAGCTTCGAGGCCGCCGGCGGCTACGATGATTCGCTCTTCTTCTGCTGGGAGGAGTACGACTTCGCGCTGCGCGCCATCAATGCCGGCCAGCGCATCCGCTACCGCGGCGACATCGCGGTGCGCCACAAGGTCAGCCCGGAGCAGCGCTTCGCCTGGTCCGGCACGCGCTGGTTCCACTTCGTGCGCAACCGGCTCTATATCGCCATGAAGTACGGCGAGAGCCCGGCCGCGCTGCTGCCGCGCTTCCTCGCCTACCAGCTGCGCGGCGCGCGCAACGGGGTGCTGGCCCAGGGGCTGCGGGCCGGGCCGGCGGCGCTCGCCATGGCCCGCAGCTTCCGCCCGACGCCGGGGACCGCCGGCCTCTACCGCCTGACGCCCGCGGCGCGGCACTACCTGGCGCGCAACGACGCGGCGCATCGCGGCGGGCTGCTCGGCCGGCTGCGGCGGGAGGTGCTGGCGGCACTGCCCGCGGTCTCGGGCGGCAAGGCGGCCTGAGGGGCGGTGGCGGCGCCGGGCGGCACGGCCCGCCCGAGGGGAGCTGGTACCGCCGGGCCGGCTCAGCGCCGCCGCGCCTCCTGCCAAAGCAGGCGCAGCACCGCCGGGTCGTCCACCAGGTAGCGCCGCGCCAGCCGCCGCGGATCCCCGGCCAGCCGCCAGGCCCATTCCAGCCCTGCCCGCTGCACCAGCGAGGGCGCCCGCCGCTCCAGCCCGGCCAGGAAGAGCAGGCTCGCGCCGACGCAGAGGCCGAGGCCGCGGGCCCGGCCGCGCTGCGCCAGCCGCGCCGCCACCGCCTCCTGCCGCGGCGAGCCGACGCAGAGCAGGGTGAAGCGCGCCGGATGCGCCTCGAGGAAGGCCAGAGCCGCCTCGAGGGCGGCCGGATCGGCGTCGAACCCCATCGGCGGATCGTGATGCGCCACCGCCGCGAGGCCGAACCGGCGCCGCAGCGCCGCCACCGCCGCGGCCGGGGCGCCGAGCACGGTCAGCGCCTCGCCCGGGCCGATGGCGCCCGAGGCGAAGAGCGCGGCGGTCAGGTCGCTGCCGGTGACGACGGGGGGCGGCGCCAGGCCGAGCGGGCCGGCCAGCCGCGCCACCACCCGGCTGTCCAGCAGCCGCAGCGCCGCCCCGGCGTAGAGCGGCGCAAGCTCGGGCCGGCGGGCCAGCCGCACGAGGTGGTCGGCATTCGGGGTGACGACATAGCTGAAGGCGGCACCCGGCGGCCGCGCGGCGAGGCACCCGACCGCGCCGGCCACGTCGAGCAGCGCGAAATCGAGCCCGAGGAAGCGCCGGACGGGCACGGTGGCGAGCGGGTCGGGAGGCAGCAAGGGGCGGGTGTCCGGCGGTCCGCCCCGGTAACGCCGGCCGCCGCCCCGAGGTCCCTGCCCCACCGGGCAAGACCGCGTGACCTCGGGCGTGGTTGCCGCAGCGCATCACGCCCGGCGGCATGACCCCATGCGAAGGAGCAAGGACGGGCTGCTAGACCACGATCCGCGAGAACGGAGTCGCGGATCGTGGTCCAGCTCCTTGTTTGTTCGCGTGATTCACGCCTTCGGGCGTTACGCCCTTCGGCGATCACGCGCTAAAGCGCGACCCGCAGGCGCAGCATCACCAGGTGCCGGCCGAATTCGCGGAAGCCGCCCGTGGCCTCCAGCCGGTCCTGGAAGCTGTAGGCGCCGACCAGGGCCAGGTTGCGGTTGATCAGCCAGGTGCTGCCGAGGCTGAGGATCAGGTCGCTCGCCGACTGGCTCGGCTGCTCGTAGGCGCGCCGCTCGCCGCGCACCTGGCCGGTGAGGATGATGTTGCGGCGAAGCTCGTGGTCCACCGTGACGGAGGCGATGTAGCGGCGGTAGCTGACCGCATCGCGCCGGATCGACTCCTCGATCGAGCTCGCCACGCCGAAGCGCAGCGTGGTCAGCAGCGTCGGCGCCCAGGTGACCTCGCCCTCCACCGCCGGGCCGCTCAGCGTCTTGAGCTGCGAGCCGGTATAGTCGCGCTGGCGCCAGCCCAGGCTCAACCGGCCCTGCCAGACGCCGTCGAAATCGTACTGGAAGCCGAGCAGCGCCTCCCAGGTGAAGCTGTCGCGCCCTCGCAACGCGTCCGAGCCGGTGACGCTGTCGGTGTAGGTGATGTCCTGCAGCCGGACGACGCCGGTGACCGACCGCCCCGGCGCCAGCGCATAGGAGACGCCGAGCGCGCCGATCAGCGTGTCGAAATCGTTGACCGAGACGTTGCCGTTGTCGCCGAGCGCCGGAACGTCCTCGAAGCGGAAGGTGCGGTAGACCGCGGTCGCCAGCAGCCCGATGCGGTTGAGGCGCGTCGTGGCGCTGACCTGCGCCTCGTCGGAGCTGTAGGGCACGGGGCGGAATATTCCCGCCGTCTGCACGTCGAAGCTGAACACGTCGAGGTGCT
>CAYNYQ010000415.1:0-4458 GCA_964401305.1 uncultured Acetobacteraceae bacterium
TCGAACAGCGGCAGCGCGTCGGCCAGTGGCAGCGGCCCGCCGGGATTGGCCAGGCGCAGCACCAGCGCCCCCGCCTGGCCGGGCGGGCGGGCCAGCGCCGCGGCGGCGCGCACGCGGGCCAGCGCCTGCTCGGCCAGCGCGAGGTCGGCCGCGCCCTCGGCGCCGGTCGCGCTCTCTCGGTAGGCGGCGGGGAAGGCGTCGCGCCAGCGGGCCAGCGCGGCGGCGGCGGCGGCCTCGCCGCGCTCGGCGGCCAGCGCATCGGCCAGGCGTTCCTGGAAGGAGCGCGCGGCCTGGCAGATCGCCGCCTCCAGCACCGCCTCATCCACCCGCGTCGGCCGGGCCGGGTCGGTGCCGATGATGTAGTGCACGCGCGCCAGCGGGGAATCGCCGAGGCCGATGTAGAAGGCCGAGAGCCGGCCGCCGAAGGCGCGGGCCAGCATGGCGCCCACCTTCTCGCGCAGCCTGGTGTCGAAGGTCTCGCGCGGCAGCCAGACGATGCAGGAGGCGAAGCGGCCATAGGAATCGCGCCGCACCACCAGCGCCGGCCGCGGCCGGATCTGCAGGTCCAGCGCCCGCCGCGCCGCGGCGAGGATCGCGTCCTCCGGCGCCTGGAACAGCTCGTCGCGCGGCCAGGTGTCGAGGATGTTGCGCAGCGCCCGCCCGTCATGGCTGTCCGGGTCGAGGCCGCTGGTGTGCAGGATCCGCTCCACCTTCTCGCCGAGCCAGGGGATGCCCCGCGGGTTGCGGTTGTAGGCCGAGGCGGCGAAGAGGCCGAGGAAGAGCCGCACCCCCGTCGCGCCGGCGCCCTCCGGCCCCGGCACGCGGGTGGCGATGACGTCGGCATGCTGCGGCCGGTGCACGGTCGAGCGCATGTTGGCCTTGGCGACGGTCAGCGGCGCCGGATCCGCGATCGCCGCGCGCACCCGCGGCGCGAGATCGGCGAGGTCGTCCAGCGCGTCGAAGACGGGAATGGCGGGGTCGCGCAGCAGGCCGAGATTCTCCGCCTCCACCATGCCGACCCGGCCCGCCGGGCCGCGCGCCAGGTGGCGGTGGCCGAGCAGCACGAAATTGTCCTCGGCCAGCCAGCGCAGGAAGGCGGCCTCGCCCTCGGTGCCGGCGGCCTCGGCCTGGGCCTGGCGGAGCAGCGCCGCCATCGCCGGGTAGTCGGAGACGGCGAGGCGGACGTCGTCCATGGCGCGCGCCAGCGCCGCCTCCACCCCCGGCCAGTCGCCGGCGGCGGGCAGGCCGATGCCGGGCAGCATCGGCGCCGGCGCGGCGCCCAGGGTGATGCGCATCATGCTCTCGGCCGGCGCGCCGGCGCCGCCGAGGCCGAGCAGCGCGCCCGTGGCGTCGCGCCGCACCGGCAGCACGGGGTGGAGGAACTGGCGCACGAGCCGGCCCTGCCGCGCCAGCGCGGCCAGGGCGCTGTCGACCAGGAAGGGCATGTCGTCGGTGACGATCTCGGCCACCGCATGCGGTCCGTTGCCCGGCCCCGGCGGCCGCACGCGCACCAGGGCGGTGCCGGGCGGGCGGCGGGCGGCGAAGGCGAAGAGACTGGCCGCGGCGCCGGCCAGGGCCTCGGCCGGCATGGCGGCGAGCTCGGCCGAGGGGACGTCGGCGAAGAGCCGACGCAGCAGCAGGGCGGCATCGGCCGGCAGGTCGGGCGCGACCCGGCCGAGTGCCTCCTCGGCCAGGTGCAGCAATTCCTCGCGCGCCGCCTCGCCGGTCGCCGGTGGCGCCAGGTCGGTCATCGGGGCGTCTCCTTCCGTTGTCGGGCCCAGCCGTTCGGGCCCCATTCTCAAGTCGTCGGGGCCGCCGCAAGCCCAGGCCGGGTCGGGTCCGGACATGCTTGCCCCGGCCCGGCCGCCCCGGCATGGTCCGATCGCCCCCGCACCCTGGGAGGATACGCGCCATGCCCGAGCCCATCCGCTTCGCCCCCGGGAACTATGCCTGCCTGGCCTCGCCCGGGGCGCCCTTCTCCGCCGGCGTGGTGGCGGAGCCCGGCCATGCCCTGCACCGCGCCCGCTTCGTCCGGCCGCTGCCCATGGCGCAGGGCTTCGCCGCGCTGGCGGCGCATCTCGCGCGTATCGGCCGGCCGCCGACGGCGCTGGCGGGCCTCGAGCTGCGCTCCCCGGCGCCGATGAGCCGGGCGGAATTCGCCGCCTTCAACGCCGAGTACCTCAAGACCCTGCATGGCTGGGGGCTGCAGGCCGGCGACATCAACCCGGCGGCACGCAGCAACATCGCGCCGATCCTGGAGGTGCCGGCCGAGACCACGCTCTTCGCCTTCACCTATACCGTGCCGGAGGCCGGGGCGGCGGGCGATTTCCTCATCTCCGGCAAGCCCGAGATCCGCGGCGGGCCGGAGGGCCTGCGGGAGATCGTCGGCGACCGCGACACCTCGCTGCGCGGGATGGAGCGCAAGGCGCGCTTCGTCATCGAGTTCCTGCAGGCGCAGGTGCAGGCGCTGGGCGGCGACTGGTCCGGCGTGACCGGCACGCAGGTCTACACGCCGCACGACATCCGCCCGCTGCTGGAGCCGGTCTTCGCGCCGGTGGGGCTGACGGTGCAGGGCATCGCCTGGTTCCCCGCCTGGCCGCCGGTGCGCGAGCTCGACTTCGAGGCGGATGTGCGCCGCGTGCGCACCGAGATCGCGCTGTGACGATCCGGCTGGAGCGGCTGCGCACGGCGCCCGACCTTCTCTTCGACGTCGGCATGGCGGGCGACGCCGCGGCGCCGCTGGTGCTGCTGCTGCACGGCTTCGCCGTCTCCCGCCATCTCTACGACGCGCAGCTGCCGGCGCTGGCGTCGGCCGGCTACTGTGCCATGGCGCCGAGCCAGCGCGGCTATTCCCCGGGCGCGCGGCCCGACCCGGCGGTCTGCGCCCATTACGACATCGAGCTGCTGATCCGGGACGCGCTCGACCTCGTCGCCGCGGCGGGGCACGGGGCGCGGCGCTTCCACCTGGTGGGGCATGACTGGGGTGGCAGCCTTTCCTGGGAGATCGCCGCGCGCTGGCCGGAGCGGCTGGCCTCGCTGACCATGCTGAGCCGGCCGCACCCGGATGCCTTCGGCCGGGCGCTGCGCGAGGACCCGGAGCAGCCCGGGCGCTCCCGCCACCACAAGGCCTTCCTCGAGCCCGACGCGGCCACCACGGTGCTGGCCGAGGACGCGGCCTGGCTGCGCGGCCGCCATGCCCGGCAGGGCGTGCCGCCGGCGCAGACCGCCAAGCACCTTTCGGTGATCGGCAACCCGGCGGCGATGGAGGCGGCGCTGGCCTGGTACCGCGCCCGCGGCACAGTGCACCGTCCGGTGGGGCCGACCCGGGTGCCGACGCTCTTCCTCTGGGGCGATGCCGACGACACGGTGGGGCGCATGGCCGCCGAGGGCACGCGGGCCTTCATCGCCGCGCCCTATCGCTTCGAGGCGCTGCCGGGCGTCGGCCACTACGCCCCGGACCAGGTGCCGGAGCGGGTGACGGCGCTGCTGCTGGAGCATCTGGCGGCGCATCCGGCCTGACCCGGGAGGGACGGGGCGGCGCCCACGCATCGGTCGCCGGCGCGGGCGACGTCCCGCCGGGGGCCGGGAGGCGGTAGTTCCGGACTTGCATCGAAGCGTCGGAAATCCTTACGGAAATTCCGGTCCATCGCGCGTGCGGCCTGGCCGCGGGCTTGGGCGGCCAGCGCCTTGGCGGCCGCCCCTGCGGCAGACGGCGCGTGATTGCCGCACGGCCACGGCGGCGTCGTGGGTGGGGCGAGGGCGGCGCGGGCCGTGCCAGCGCGGGAAAGCGTCGGCCTTCCTTACAACCATCGGTTGTTTCAGGTCCATGAATTCCACAAGTCACTGAATATGTTGGAGAAATATCGTGAGCACGATTCTTGCTGGGCACCCGCTGCGGACCAGCGGGATGGACCGCGCGTCACAACAGCGACCCGGAGCGACCATGCAGACCCCCAGCAAGCGCGCCCTGCTCGCGGCCTTCGCCGCCGCCGGGCTTCTCGCCACCCCTGCCGCCGCGGCGCCGGCGACCGGGACCCTCTCCTTCACGATCACCGGCTTCGAGGCCTCGGCGCCGCAGACGACGCTGAGCGGGGTCATCTCGCTCACCTTCGACCCGATGGTGGCAACGGGCGACACGACGGCGGGCCTCGTCGTGCAGAGCCTGAATTTCACGCCCGCTTCCCCGGTCGCCTTCAATTACGATCCCGCGCAGGACATCCTGAACATCGGCGGGCTCGCCGCCGGGGTCGAGGGCTTCCCCGCCTCGGGCAACGACTTCCAGGTGACGATCCAGAACCTGTTCAACGGCAATACCGTGCAGCTGTTCGGAATCTACGGCAGCGAGCCCGATGTCTTCGCCAGCTTCTTCGAAGGCAGCGCGAGCTTCGAGGTGCCCGAGCCCGCCTCCATGACGCTGCTGGGCCTCGGCCTGCTGGGCCTTGCCGGTGTCGCGCGGAG
>CAYNYQ010000416.1:0-4435 GCA_964401305.1 uncultured Acetobacteraceae bacterium
GGTCTTCCTCTCCTCCGAGGTGCTGCCCGAGATCCGCGAATACGAGCGCGCCAGCACCACGGCCGTCTGCGCCTATGTAGGACCGCTGCTGGAGAGCTACCTGGCACGGCTGCAGGCGGCGACGGGCGCGCTCGGCCTGCCGCCGCTGCACGTGATGGGCAGCTCGGGCGGCGTGCTGGACGTGGCCGAGTGCCTGCGCATGCCGGCCGCCATCGTGGAGAGCGGGCCGGCGGCCGGCGTGGTCGCCGCCGCGCTGGTCGGCCGCCAGCTCGGCACGCCGAACATCCTCTCCTTCGACATGGGCGGCACCACGGCCAAGGCCAGCGTCATCGCCGGGGGCGAGGTGGCGGTGACGGCCGACTACGAGGTCGGCGGCGGCACCAATGCGCGGCGCTGGATCGCCGGCACCGGCCACCCGATCCGCGTCCCCGTGGTGGATCTCGCCGAGGTCAGCGCCGGCGGCGGCTCGATCGCCTGGATCGATCCCGGCGGGTCGCTGAAGGTCGGGCCGCACAGCGCCGGCGCCCTGCCCGGCCCTGCCGCCTATGGCCGCGGCGGCACGCGGCCGACGGTGACGGACGCCAACGTGGTGCTGGGCTATCTCGACAGCCTGCTGGACGGGCGCCTGCGGATCGACCGCGCCGCCGCCGCCGGCGCGATCGAGGCGCATGTCGCCGCGCCGCTCGGCCTTTCCGTGCAGGAGGCCGCGGCGCGCATCGTCGAGGTGGTGAACGCCAGCATGTGCGACGCGCTGCGCATCGTCTCGGTGCAGCGCGGCCATGACCCGCGGGAATTCGCGCTGATGGCCTTCGGCGGCGCCGGCCCCGTGCATGCGGCGGCGCTGGCCGAGGAGCTGGCCGTGCCGGAGGTGATCATCCCCCCCGCGCCGGGCGCCTTCTCGGCGCTGGGCCTGGTAGCCACGGATCTCCGGCGCGACTTCTCGCGCACCCTCTACGCCTCGCTCGAGACGGTCGATCCCGCGCGCATCGCCGAGGCGCTGGCGACGATGGAGGCGGAGGGCATCGCCATGCTGGCTGCCGCCGGCGTGCCGCCCGAACGCCGCGCCCTGCTGCGCCAGGCCGATTGCCGCTACCGCCGCCAGGCCTATGAGCTCACCGTGCCGATGCAGGACGGGCCGGTCACCGCTGCCACCCTCGCCGCGCTGGCCGAGGCCTTCCATGCCAGGCACGAGCAGACCTACGGCCACGCCAACCGGCGCGAGGCAGTGCAGCTGGTGAACCTGCGCCTGACCGCGCTCGGGCGGCAGCCGGCGCTGGCCCTGGCGGCGCCGCACCGGCCGGACCAGGCGCGGCAGGGCGTGCGGGAGGCTTGGTTCCCCGGCGGCGCGCGGCCCTGCCCGGTGCTCTGGCGCGAGGGCCTGGCGCCGGGCGCGGCCATCGCCGGCCCCGCGGTGATCGAGGCGCTGGACTCCACCACCGTGCTGCCGCCGGGCTGGACTGCCCGCGTCGACGCGCAGGGCTTCCTGCGGATGAGCCGGAGCTGACGCGATGGACAACCCCCTGCAAGGCATCGATCCGGCCCGCTTCGAGGTGGTGAAGAACGCCCTGATCTCCGCCGCCGAGGAGATGAAGATCGTCCTCGCCAAGACCGCCTACTCGCCGCTGCTGAAGGTCGCAGGCGACTATTCCTGCGGCATCTTTTCCGCGCGGGGCGAGATGGTGGCGCAGGGGCCGGACCTGCCGATCCATCTGGGCTCCATGCCCGACGCCGTGCGCACCATCGCCGAGACCTTCCCCGATGCGGCCGAGGGCGATGTCTTCATCCACAACGACCCGTATCGCGGCGGCTCGCACCTGCCGGATGTGAACGTGGTCATGCCCGCCTTCCACGCGGGGCGGCTGCTCGGCTTCGGCTGCGTGCGCGCGCACTGGCCCGATATCGGCAGCGCCACGCCCGGCAGCTACGGCGCGGTGACGGAGATCTACGGCGAGGGGCTGCGCCTGCCGCCGGTGCGGCTCTACCGCGGCGGCCAGCCGATCCCGGATGTCGAGGCGATCATCCTGGCCAATGTCCGCACCCCGGCCGAGCGGCTCGGCGACCTGCGCGCCCAGGTCGCGGCCAATCGCCGCGCGGCGGAGCGCATGGCCGGCCTCGCCGCCAAGTACGGCACCGACGAGCTTCTGCGCATCATGGATGCCGTCCTCGACTACTCCGAGGCGATGATGCGCCAGGCGCTGCGCTCGCTGCCCGATGGCGACGCGGTTTTCGAGGACATCTTCGACGGCGACGGCATCGTCGAGCAGGGCGACGCCGAGGACCGCACCTTCAAGGTCCGCATCGCGCTGCGGAAGCGCGGCGACACGATCGCCGCGGACTTCGCCGGCAGCGACCCCGCCGTCGCCGGCCCGATGAACGCGCCGCTCAGCGTCACCGCCTCCGGCGTCTATTGCGCGCTGAAGATGGTGGTCGACCCGCAGAGCCTGATCCCGCCGAACAGCGGCTGCTGGCGCGCGGTCAGCGTCACCGCGCCGCCGGGCTCGGTGGTGAACGCGCAGGAACCCTCGCCCGTGGTCTACGCCAACCACGAGATGTCGCACCGCATCGCCGACATGACCTTCGCCGCCATGGCGCAGCTCGCGCCGGACCGCGTGATGTGCGGCTCGCAGGGCACCAGCGCGGTGACCACCTTCGGCGGCGTCGACTACCGCACCGGCGAGCGCTTCGTCTCCTACGAGAGCACCAAGGGCGGCTATGGCGCGCGGCCGATGAAGGACGGCATCAACGCCGTCTCCTCCACCGTCAGCAACATGCTCAACACGCCGATCGAGGTGCTGGAGATGAGCTTCCCGCTGCGGGTCGAGGAGTACTCGGTCGTGCCCGACAGCGGCGGCGCCGGCACCTTCCGCGGCGGCTGCGGCGTGCGCCGGTCCTGGCGCATCCTCGAGCGCGACCTCCGCGCCTCCACCTGCTTCGAGCGCACGGTCACGCCGCCCTTCGGCCTGATGGGCGGCAGGCCGGGCGGCAATGCACGGCTGGCGATGCGCCTGCCGGACGGCACGGAGCGGCGCGTGCCCGGCAAGGGCGCCTATACCGCGCCGGCGGGGGCGGTGGTGACCATCGAGGCGCCGGGGTCGGGCGGCTATGGCCCGCCCTCGGGGCGCGATCCCGCGGCGCTCCGGGCCGACCTGCTGGACGGCTATGTCACGGCCGAGGCCGCGGCGCGGGACTACGGCAGGCCGGGCGGCGGCTGACCAGCCGCGGCGCCCGATTTTGACCCTTGATGCATCGGGGTCCGATGCATAGAGTGCGGCCATGGATGCCGCCCGCCGCCCGTCCCCGCCGCCCCCTGGCCCGCCCCGCGTGGACTACGCCGCCCGCGACTACTGGGCCGGCACCATCAAGGTCGGGCTTTCGAAGTTCTTCATCCTGCGCGTGCTGCATGACGGGCCCATGCATGGCTACGACATCGCCCGCGCCGTGGAGCGGACCACCGGCGGCTGCTGCTCTCCGGCCGAGGGCACGATCTATCCCGTGCTGCGCGAGTTCGAATCGGGCGGCTTCGTCACCGTCGCCGAGCAGGTCGTGCAGGGCCGCCAGCGCCGCGTCTATGCGCTGACCGAGGCCGGCCGCGCCGCCTTCCGCGTCGCGCTCGACGCCTGGATGGAGGCCACCGCCGCCCTGCAGGACACCGGCCGCGCCTTCGCCGCCACGCCGCGCGGCTCGGCTTGTGCCGCAACCCCGTGCATGCCCCGAGGAGACCAGGAATGAGCCTTGCGACCCTGCCCGTCGCCGTCATCGGCGCCGGCCCCGTCGGCCTGGCCGCCGCCGCCCAGCTGCTCGCCCGCGGCCTCTCGCCGCTGGTGCTCGAGGCGGGGCCCGCCGCCGCCCATGCCGTGCGCGCCTGGGGCCATGTGCGCATGTTCTCGCCCTGGCGCTTCAACACCGATGCCGCCGCCCGCGCCCTGCTGGAGGCCGAGGGCTGGTCGGCGCCCGACCCGGAGGCCTATCCCACCGGCGCGGAGCTGGTCGCGCACTACCTCGCGCCACTGGCCGGCACGGCGGCGCTCAGCGGCCGCATCCGCACCGGCACCCGCGTCATCGGCGTGGCGCGCCGCGATCTCGGCCGGCTGCACGAGGGCTCGGCCCGCGACGCCGCGCCCTTCGTGCTGCACCTCGAGACCTGCTGCGGAGTCGAGGCGCTCGAGGCCGCCGCGGTGATCGACTGCTCCGGCACCTGGATGGCGCCGAACCCGGCCGGCGCGCACGGCATGCCGGCGCCGGGCGAGGCGCGCCATGCCGAGCGCATCGCCTATGGCATCCCGGACGTGCTCGGCGCGGCCCGCGCCACCTATGCCGGCGCCACGACCCTGGTGGTGGGCGCCGGGCATTCGGCCATGAATGCCGTGCTCGACCTGGTCGCGCTGCAGCGCGAGGCGCCGGGCACGCGCATCCTCTGGGCCTTCCGCCGCCCGCT
>CAYNYQ010000417.1:0-4413 GCA_964401305.1 uncultured Acetobacteraceae bacterium
AAGTTCAGCACCAGGTTGGCGCCGTCGAACTTGCCGTTGCCGAGATCGGCCATCATCGCCGCCGGCCAGGAGCCGCCGGCGAGGCCGCCGAGGTAGCGCATCGGGTTCCGCCCGCGCTCGCCGGCCCAGTAGGACAGGGGAGCGCCGTTCAGCACCAGCGCGCCGCAGAGGTCGGGCTCGGCCGCGGCCAGCATCATCACCGCCCAGCCACCCTGGCAGTTGCCGATCACCACCGGCTTCGGCGCGCCGGGATGCTCCTCGCCGATGCGGCGGAGGAAGGCGGTCTCGGCCGCGGTGATGTCGAGCACGGTCTGGCCCGGCTCGGGGTCGCGGAAGAAGATGACGAAGTACACGGGGTGGCCGCGGCGCAGCGCGACGCCGACCTGGCTGTCCGACTTGAAGCCGCCGATGCCGGCGCCGTGCCCGGCGCGCGGGTCGATGATGACGAAGGGGCGCAGCTTCGGGTCGGCCGGCGGGTAGTCCTCGGGCGGGGTGATGCGGACCAGGGCGTAGTTCACCGGCCGCGGCAGGGTGCGGCCGTCCACCACCATGGTCCAGTCGAAGACCAGCACCGGCGGGCAGCCGGCCTGCTCATGCTCGATGAAGGTGTTCCCGGCCTGGCGGATGGCATCCCAGAAGAGCAGGGCGCGCTGGGCGGCGTCCACGGCGTATTCGGCGCCGTCGCGCGCCAGGGCGAGGGGGTTGGGCAGGGGCGGGGTCGCCGGCCGCTCGGCCGGCGCGCCGAGGCTCGAGAGCAGGGTATTGGCGTGCCGGCCGGTGACATCGGCGAGGATTCCGGCCTGGTCCAGCACGCGGCTCATCGTCTCCGTGCCGCGCTCGATCCATTCGCGGGCTCCGGGGGAGGCTTGGATGGTCATGACGGCGCTATCCTGCTTGTTCGGCTTATGCTGCAGCGCAGCATATGGGCCTGTCCAGCGGATTCCAGGCGAGGCCTCGCGCTGCCGTGTCCCGCCCCGTTGGCGGCGGCGCGCGGCGAGACGCCCGATGATCCGGCGAACTGATGAATGAATGCCCCCTGGGATCCGCGGGCGCGCATGTCGCGGGACCCGGGCCCGGCGGCCTTCCCCGGCGCGCCCTCAGGGCGCCCAGGCGGTCTTGGTCCGCAGGTATTCCAGCCGGTAGGTGCCGCGCCGGTAGGGCCCAACCGCCCCCGCCCCGGTCAGCACCGCCTCGGGCAGCAGGCCGGCGAGCGCCTCGGCGTCCGTCGCCTCGAGCAGGATGAACCAGCCCGGCGGGGCGCCGATGTCGGTCCGCCCGCGCTTCTCCTCCGTGACCACGCCGCTCGCCGCGGCATCGGCGATGCAGAGATGCGCGCCGGTGATGCGGGGCTGGTCCGCCGCCTCCCGCACGAGGCCGGCGATCCGCGCCTGCGCCTCGGCCGGCGCCTGGAACCGCAGGGTCATCATCACGCCGCCGACGCCGGGCCCGTGGCTCGCCGCCACCCGCGCCAGGCCGCGCGAGGTGTCGCGGGAGAACCTGCCGGCCTCCCGCGTCCAGGCCGTCGGCTGGTTCAGCCGGTTGGTGTAGTCCTGGCCCTGCACCACCTGCATCGTGTCGCATTCGTAGAGGGTGAAGAGCGCCGGATGGGTGGCGCTGTCGGCGGCGCGGAAGCGGCGGCCGCGGTTGAAGCCCGGGATGCCGACGCGCTCGGGCACGTGCTCGGTCAGGTGCCACATGTAGTTGAAGGCCCAGCCCTCCTCGGCGACGCCGTTCCAGATCGCCACCACCGCCTCGCCTGCCAGCATCTGCCGCCCCCCCCGTCGCGTCCGGGCGCGATCATGCTGGGCGGCGGGGGTGGGCGCAACGCGGCGGCGCAAAGGCCGAAGGGCCTTCGGAAACCTGCAGTTCTGCGCGCGGCGCCCGCAAAAGGAGCAGAAAAAGGAGGGGGATCGGGGGAGTTCTCTCCCCCGACCTTTGCAACGCCAACAGCAGCACGCCGCAAGCCGCCGGCCGATCTGGCCCCCGGCCGGGCCGGGCGCTACGGTCCTGTTCCCGAACGGGGAGGGCACGCGCCATGATTGCCAGCATCGTCTCGCCGCGCCTGATGCGCATCGGTGGCGGCGCCGTGAACCAGGTGGCCGAGGTCCTCGCTGTCTTCGGTCTCTCGAAGCCGCTCGTCGTGACCGACCCCTGGATGGTCTCCTCCGGCACCGTCGAGCGCTGCCTCGCGCCGCTGCGTGCCGCCGGCATCGCGGCCGAGGTCTTCGCCGACACCGTGCCCGACCCGACCGACACCGTGGTCGCCGCGGGGGCCGCGGTGCTGCAGGCCGGCGGCTTCGACTGCCTGATCGGCTTCGGCGGCGGCAGCCCGATGGACACCGCCAAGGCCATGGCCATCCTCGCCGCCGCGCCGGCGGGCACGAAGATGCGCGCCTTCAAGGTGCCGCACCAGGCGGACGCCGCGCGCCTGCCCGTGATCTGCATCCCGACCACCGCCGGCACCGGCAGCGAAGCCACGCGCTTCACCGTCATCACCGACACCGAGACCGACGAGAAGATGCTGATCGCCGGCCTCGGCGCCCTGCCGCTGGCCGCGATCGTCGACCATGCGCTGACCTTCTCCCTGCCGCCCCGCATCACCGCCGATACCGGCATCGACAGCCTGACCCATGCGCTGGAGGCCTATGTCTCGAAGCGCGCCAACCCGCATGCGGACAGCCTGGCGCTGGCGGCGATGCGGCTGATCGGGCCCAACCTGCGCCGGGTCTGGAAGGACCCGCAGGACGCGGCGGCGCGGGAGGCGATGATGCTGGGCGCGACCCAGGCCGGGCTCGCCTTCTCCAACAGCTCGGTCGCGCTGGTGCATGGGATGAGCCGGCCGATCGGCGCGCATTTCCATGTCCCGCACGGGCTCTCCAACGCCATGCTGCTGCCGGCGGTCACGGCCTATTCGCTCTCCAGCGCGTTGCCCCGCTATGCCGAGGCGGCGCGCGCCATCGGCGCCGCGCGGCCGGAGGACGCGGACCAGGTCGCCGGCGCCAAGCTGCTGGACGAGCTCCGCGCGCTGAATGCCGAGCTCGAGGTGCCGACGCCGCGCCGCCATGGCATCGACCCGGACCGCTGGCAGTCGCTGCTGCCGCTGATGGCGCAGCAGGCCCTGGCCTCGGGCAGCCCGGGCAACAACCCGCGCGTGCCCTCGGCCGAGGAGATCCAGGATCTCTATGGCCAAGCCTACGGCTGAGCCGGGACGCGGCGGCGTGGGCGGTCCGGCGCAGCCGCGACGCAGGGCGGGCGCGCCGGCACGGGCGCGGGGTGGCCGCCGGCCAGCAGGGCTGCGGCGGTGCGCGATGCTGACGGCCGCCCTGCTGGCGGGGTTCGCCCGCGGCGCCCTCGCCCAGGGATCGACCGAGCCTCCCGCAGCCGCCGCCCCCGAGCCCGCCGCGCCCCGCAGCCTGCCCCACCTCCTGCCCGGGCCCGACGGCCTCGCCCTGCGTGCGCTCCTCGTGCTGCCGGCCACCCCCGGCCCGCCCGGCATTCCGGTCATCGCCCTGCATGGCTGCGGCGGCATCGGCGGGCCGGAGGGGCCGATCCGCCTGCCGCGGCGGGAGCGCGACTGGGCAGCGCGGCTCGTCGCCCTCGGCCATCCCGTCCTCTTCCCCGACAGCTTCGGCAGCCGCGGCATCGCCGAGACCTGCCGCGGCGGCGACGCGGCCGCGATGCCCGAGACGACGCGGCGCGCCGATGTCCATGCCGCCGCGTCCTGGGCGGTGGAGCAGCCCTGGGCGGCGGGGCGTGACGCGGGGGCCCTGCTGCTCGGCTGGTCGCATGGCGGCAGCACGGCGCTGGCCGCGGTGGGGGCGCCGGTGCCGCCGGGCCTGATCCGCGCCGCCGTCGCCCTCTACCCGGGGTGCCGGCGGATGGGCCAGGCGCTGCCGGATTGGGCGCCGGCCGCGCCGGTGCTGCTGCTGCTCGGCGGCATGGACGACTGGACGCCGGCGCGCTGGTGCCAGGCCCTGGCCGCCCGGGCGCCGCAGGCGGGGGCCTCGGCGGCGGTCACTGTGCACACCTATCCCGGCGCCTGGCATGGCTTCGATCAGCCCGCCATGCCGCTGCGCGTGCTCTCCGGCCTGCCCCTGGTCCGCGGCGGCGAGGCCCATATGGGAACCGACCCCGCGGCGCGGGCCGATGCGCTGCTGCGGGTGCCCGAATTCCTCGCCGCCCATGCGCGGCGCGGGCCGCCGCCCTGACTGGGGGCCGGCCGGGGTGACGCCGGCCCCGCCCCGCATGGCACGTCTGCGTCCCGGGGCGGGGCTCCGGCGTTCCGGGCCGGGACAGGACGTGATAGGTGCCCGCCCATGGATGACGCCCGCGCCCGCACCGGACCCGCGCTGATCGCCCTCGGCGGCGACCATGCCGGCCTGCCGCTCAAGCGCGCCATCGCCGAGGCGCTGG
>CAYNYQ010000418.1:0-4405 GCA_964401305.1 uncultured Acetobacteraceae bacterium
GCGCCTCCAGCACGGTCAGCGGCACGCCCTCGAAGCGCGAGGGCAGCACCAGCACGTCGGCCCAGGCGTAGAGCGCATCGAGCGCGGCCGGCGTGCCGACCGGCGGCTCCACCGTCACGCCGAGCGGCGGCGGCGCCGAGTCCAGCACCTGGCGCCCGACCACGCGCCACTGCACCCGGCCCGCCGTCGCGGCGATCAGGGCGGCCAGCCGGTCCATGCCCTTCTGCGGGTCGAGCCGGCCGAGGACGAGCGCGCGCAGCCGCCCCGCCCGCCGCGCCGCCCGCGCCGCCAGCGCCGCGCTCACCGCCGCCGGCGCCGTGGCATGGCCCGGCGCGTTCGGGATCAGGTGCAGCTTGCCCGCCGGCCAGCCCTGCGCGACGCACCAGGCGGCGAGCCCCTCGGAGATCACCAGCGCGCCGTCATAGGCATGCTCGTAGCCGAGGGCGAGGTGCGGGTTGCCGAGCGGCTGGCCGCTGCGCTGCCGCTCCACCAGGTGCAGCCCGACATAGGTGCGCAGGCCGAGCCGCCGGAGCCGGCCCATCAACGCGTGCGCGCCGAGGCAATGCGTGTTCACCACCACGTCGAGGGAGGCGAGCAGCCCGGCCACCGCCGCCGCGCCGGGCTCGGCGCCGAAGGCCGAGGTGTCGGCGCCGAGATGCGGGTGGCGCCAGTCCGCCCGCGCCTCGCCGAAGCCCGCGGCCAGGGTGATGCTCTCGAAGGCCTCCTCCGCCGCCGGCAGCGCCGCCTGCGTCGCGCCCAGAACGACGAGGTGCGTCCGCCAGCCGCGCCGACGCAGCACCCGCGCCTGGTTCATCACCACCCGCTCCACCCCGCCCTGGGCGAGGAGGGGCAGCACGAAGCCGATGGCGCGATCGCCCGGGCCCGGCCGCCAGGGCAGTACCGGGCCGAGGCCGGCGGCGGCGAAGGCGCGGGCGGGGGCGCGCTCGCGCGGGGCGCGCCACTCGACGCGCCAGCCCAGGGGCAGCGCGGTGCGCCGGGCCTGCATCGCCCGGAGCGCCGCCGCCTCGGCCAGCAGCCGGGCGAGCGCCGCGCCGCCGGCGGGGCGGGGCCGCCCGGGTGGTGGCGGCAGGGTGACGCGCAGCCTGGCCTGGCGCAGGGCGGGCGCGGCGCCGCCGAGGCTCTCGATGCGGCCGGGCCCGGGCTCGGCCGCCGCCGCGCCGAGCAGCCGGCGCGGGGCGAAGAGCAGCGCCGCCGCGGCCGCCGCGCCGGGTGCGTCCAGGACCTCCAGCGCCGCCGCCTCGGCCTGGCCGTCGGCCAGTTCCACGGCGACGAGCTCGGCGCCGTCGCGCAGCGCCACCTCGGCGCGCCAGAACAGGCCGCGGACGAGCCGCGCCGCGCGCAGCCGGGCCAGCGCGGCGGGGTCGGCGAAGCAGAGGATGCCGGGGTGGAAGGCGGCGGCAGGCCGCGCCTCGGCCTCGAGCAGCCGGGCCCGGGCCGCCTCGGCGCCGAGCACCATGGCCAGGCCGCCGGCGGGGTCGAGCAGCAGCCGCGCCTCCTCCGTGCCGGTCTCGTGCAGGGCGAAGCGCGGCGCCTCCTCGGCCTCCAGCGCCAGGACGCGGCGCGGGGCGTAGAGGGCGGCGTGCTTGCGGCGGAGGACCGCCAGCAGCGCCTCGCGCTGGCGCTCAGCCCCCGCCAGCATGCTCTCCGGCCGGCGGCGATAGCGGAAGCCGGCATTGGGCAGGTGCTGGCCGCGGAAGCCGGCGGCGCCGGCCTGCAGCCAGAAATCCCAGTCCTCGAAGCCGCTGCGCAGCCCCTCGTCGAAGCGCAGCCCGGCCTGCAGCACGGCGCGGCGCACCAGGCTGCCGGCCTCGCAGAGGTTGTCGGAAAGGTGTGCGAGCAGCGACCAGGGCCCGGCGCCGCTGCCGTTCAGCGCCACGCCGAACATGTCGAAATCCGGGTAGATCCAGCCCGTCCCGGCCGGGGCGGCGCGCAGCGCGGCCAGCGCCCGGGCCAGGAAGCGCGGGTGCAGCCGGTTGTCGGCATCGAGGAAGTAGACCGCCTCCAGCGCCGGGAAGGCGGCCAGCGCGAACTCGATGCCGGTGTTGCGCGCCGCCGAGAGGCCGCCATTGGCGCGGCGCAGCGCGAAGACGCGGCCGGGATGGGCGGCGGCGAAGGCGGCGGCGGTCGCCGCGGTCTCGGGGAAGGGGCAGCCATCGTCGACGACGATTGCGGCCGCCGGCACGTCCTGCTGGCCGAGCAGCGCCGCCAGCGCCTCGACCAGCAGGCCGGGCTGGCCATGCGCCGGGATGATGGCGGCGACGGCGATGGGCGCCGCGCCGCAGGTGCTCCCCTCCGTGCCGTCGCGCGGGGCGGGCCGGCCTGTCCCCTCCCGCGCGGGTGCTGCGATGGCTGTCATGCCCCGTCGGTCCGGCCCGCTGGTCCCGCCGCCGTGATAGCCCGGCGCGCCGCGCCTGGCATCACGCCGGCGCCGTGGCTGGCCGAGCCGCGGCCGCGGCGGCGCGCAGCAGGCCGAGCAGCGCGTCCAGCATCGCCGCCTCGTCCCAGGCGGCGGCCTGGCGGAAGGCGGCCTCGATGCGCGGGGCCCGTGCCGCGGGGGAGGCGGCCAGCACCGCCTCGGCCTGGTCCACCAGCGCCGCGGCGAGCTCCTCCGGGGCCAGCCAGGCCATGTCCCAGGCGGCATCGCCGAAGGCCTCCAGCGCGGCCGCGGTGGCCACCACGGGGCAGCGCCGCGCCGCGGCCTCGAGGAAGACCAGGGGGCAGCCTTCCAGCTGCGAGGGCAGAAGCAGTGCATCGGCCGCCAGCAGCCAGGCGCCGACATCCTCGACCCGCCCGGGCAGGCGCAGCGGCGCCGCGGGCCCGGCGGCCGCCGGGTCGGCGGCGAGGAGGGCCATGGCCGGCCCCTCGCCCAGCGCGACCAGCGTGGCGCCGCACCGCCGGTGCAGCGCCCGGGCGAGGTCCGGCAGCAGCGCCGAGCCCTTCTTCGGCTCGAGCCGCCCGGCCGCGACGAGCAGCGGCGCCCCGGGCGAGAGCCCGAGCGCGGCCCGCTTCGCGGCCCGCTGCACCGCGCGCTCGGCCGGCGCGAGGCGCGGCACCGGCACGCCGTTCGGCACCACGCGCACCCGGCCGGGGGCAAGGCCCAAGGCCGCCTCCACCCGCGCTGCCACCGGGGCGGAGACGGCGGCCCAGACCAGGCCGGGCCAATCGGGCGGCGGGGCGAGGCGGGCGGCCTCGGCGAGCGCGGCGTCGGGCTCGCGCGGCGCCAGGTGGGCGAGCATCAGGGTGGGCAGCCCGGCCTCGCGCAGCGGGCCGAGCACGCCGAGGCCGTGGCTCGGCCAGGGCAGCGGCACAACGGCGAGGTCCGGCGGGTCAGCCAGCAGCCGCGGCGCCACCACGGCCTGCTGGCGGCGGAGGGTGCGGGCGATGTCCTCGTCCTCGCGCCAACCGAGCGGGGCCGGCTGCACGGCGGCGGCGAGCGCCGGGCCGAGCATGCGGGCGAAGCCGGGGGCGAGTTCGGGTTCGATGGCGATCTCGAGCGCGAGCCCGGCACGGTGCAGGGCGCCGGCGAGCACCGCCGTCATCGCCTCCGCCCCGCCGAGCCCGGCGGAGGGGAGCAGGAGCAGCGCGCGGCGTAGCCGGTGCGGGTGGGTGGGAGGGGCGGTCACGGCGCAGGAGGCCGGGTGGGCGCGAGGGCCGGTCACGGCGCGCGGGAGGGGGCAGGGGCCGCGGCGGTCACGGCGCGCGCGTCGGTGCAAAGGCCGGACGGTCATCCGTCGCCGTACGGCGCCGGCCCCGCCGCCCGCAGCACGCCGAAGCGGGCCGCGCCATGCGACCGCTCGGCCAGCAGCGCGAAGCCGGCCGGCATCTCGGGCGCCGGCTGGCCGGCCGCGCTCTCGGCGACGACCAGCGCGCCCGGGGCGATCCAGCCGGCGGCGGCCAGGGCGGCGATGGCGCGCGGCAGCAGCCCCTCGGCATAGGGCGGGTCGAGGAAGACCAGGGCGCAGGGCGCGGGGGCGGGCGGCGGCCTGGTGGCATCGGCGGCCAGCACGGTGCTGCGCGCCTCCTCGCGGCAGGTGGCGATGTTGGTGCGCAGCGCCGCCAGGGCGGCCCGCCCGGTCTCTAGGAAGGTGGCGTGCGCGGCGCCGCGCGACAGCGCCTCGAGCCCGAGCGCGCCCGTGCCGGCGAAGGCGTCGAGCACGCGCTGGTTCTCGATGCCGGCGCGATCCGCGGCGTAGGGCGACCACGGCGCGTGCCAGAGCATGTCGAACAGCGCCTGGCGCACGCGGTCGGCGGTGGGTCGGGTGGCCTCGCCGGCCGGGGCGGCGAGGCGGCGCCCGCGATGCCGGCCGGCGATGATCCTCACGCCCGGGGCGGGCGGGTGGCGCCGCGGCGGGGCGGGCGGCCGGGCGGGTCGCCGGCACCGCGG
>CAYNYQ010000419.1:0-4401 GCA_964401305.1 uncultured Acetobacteraceae bacterium
GCCCCCGGCCCGCCGCCTTGCCTCTGGCCGCCCCGGCCGGTATCCGCCGGCCCGGGCGTGGCCGGGCCGCGTCCGCCCCTCCCGCCGCGGGCCGGCCGGGCCGGCGGACGCGCCACCCCCGCCCCGCACGGCCGCAGAGGATCGCCCATGTCCGCCATCGTCGACATCATCGCCCGCGAGGTCCTGGACAGCCGCGGCAACCCGACCGTGGAGGCCGAGGTGGTGCTGGACAGCGGCGCCATGGGCCGCGCCATCGTCCCCTCCGGCGCCTCGACCGGCGCGCACGAGGCGGTGGAGCTGCGCGACGGCGACAAGACGCGCTTCGGCGGCAAGGGCGTGCTGAAGGCCGTGGCCAACGTCGAGGGCGAGATCTTCGACGCGCTCTCGGGCATGGACCCGACCGAGCAGGTCCGCATCGACGAGACGATGATCGAGCTGGACGGCACGCCGAACAAGGCGCGGCTCGGCGCCAATGCGATGCTCGCCGTCAGCCTGGCCGTGGCGCGGGCGGCGGCGGAGGATCTCGGCCAGCCGCTCTACCGCTATGTCGGCGGCGTGCTGGCGCGCACCCTGCCGGTGCCGATGATGAACATCATCAATGGCGGCAAGCACGCGGACAACCCGATCGACATCCAGGAATTCATGATCATGCCGCTCGGCGCCGGCACGGCGGCGGATGCCATCCGCATCGGCGCCGAGTGCTTCGCCGCGCTGAAGAAGGCGCTGCACGACGCCGGCCACAACACCAATGTGGGCGACGAGGGCGGCTTCGCGCCGAACATCGGCTCGGCCGACGAGGCGCTCGGCTTCATCGCCAAGGCCTGCGAGGCGGCGGGCCACCGGCTGGGCGAGGACATCGTCTTCGCGCTCGACTGCGCGGCGACGGAGTTCTTCAAGGACGGCACCTATGCGCTGGAGGGCGAGGGCAAGCGGCTCGATGCCGGCGGCATGGTGGACTACCTGGCCGCGCTCTGCGCCCGCTGGCCGATCGTCTCCATCGAGGACGGCATGGCCGAGGACGACTGGGCAGGCTGGAAGGCGCTGACCGACCGCCTGGGGGGCAAGGTGCAGCTGGTCGGCGACGACCTCTTCGTCACCAACACCGAGCGGCTGCGCCAGGGAATCGAGCAGGGCGTCGGCAATGCCATCCTGGTGAAGGTGAACCAGATCGGCACCCTGACCGAGACGCTGGAGGCGGTGGAGACGGCGCATCGCGCCGGCTACAAGGCGGTGATGAGCCACCGCTCCGGCGAGACCGAGGATGCGACCATCGCCGACCTGGCCGTGGCGACCAATTGCGGGCAGATCAAGACCGGCTCGCTCTCCCGCTCGGACCGCCTGGCCAAGTACAACCAGCTGATCCGGATCGAGCAGGGGCTCGGCACCGCGGCGCGCTACGCGGGGCGGACCATCCTGCGGCGCTGAGATGGCCGCGGCGCGACGCCGCCGGCCGAATCGGCGCCGCCGGCAACTTCGCGCTTGCCAATCCCGGCCCCGGCTGGTGGATTCGACCGGCGGGGCGGGGGCCCCGCGCGGGGGATTGCGTGCTCATGTCGTTCGGACGGACGCTGAAGCGCCGCGCGCGTGACGCGCTGGCGCCGCTCGGCTTCGCGGCACTCTGCGCCTATTTCGCCTGGCACGCCGTGCACGGCGATTTCGGGCTGGAGGCGCGGGAGCGGCGGCTGGCCGACATCGCGCAGGCCCAGCAGATCCTCGCCCGCGCCGAGGGCGAGCGCGAGGCGCTGGAGCGCCGGGTGGAGGGGCTGCGGGGCACCGAGCTCGACCGCGACCAGCTCGACGAGCGGGCCCGCACCCTGTTGAACATGGTCGGGCGCGACGAGATCGTCCTGCCCTACGAGCCCGGCCGCCGCCTCTACTGAGCCACCCCGGCCCGGGGTGGCGCGGGCGGCGCTGCGGGATCCCGGCGCCCGACCCAGCGCCAGCCGCCGCCGTCGCCATGCCGGGCGAGCGCATCCTGCAGGGCCCAGAGCAGCCGCGCGGCGACGCCCTGCCAGGGCGCCCCGAGGCCGAGCCCGGGCCAGGGCAGGAAGGGACTCGGCCGCGCATAGCTCCAGATGGCGATGCGGCGGGCCGGTCCGGTGCTGAGCCCGCGGCGGTGCAGCCCGCTGGTGTCCGCGATCACCAGCGTGTTCGCCGCGACCGCGAGCTTGCGCGGGGCCGGGTAGCCGAGGCGCGCGAGCCGGCGCTCGTCGATGCGCAGGCTGCCCTCCGCCGTCAGCCGGTCGCCCGCGGTGGCGGCGTCGATGGAGACGCGGCGTTCCCAGGCCAGGTGCCGCCGCGTCGGGCGGTGCGAGCCGGGGACATAGCTGAACCCCGCCTCCTCCGGCCCGACATCGGTCAGGGCCAGCCAGGACTTCACCGTCGGGTGGAAGGTGTCGCTGTGCCAGTGGCTCTGCACGTCGGGCGGCGCGTCGCTGGTGCGGCTGAAGACGGTCTGCACGAAGCAGTGCGGGCGGAGGCGGGCGCTGGCGGCATAGGCGTGCAGCGCGCGGAAGCGGTCGGCCCCGAGCGCGGCGCGCGTCGCCGGCAGGCGGCGGAGCGCGATGGCGTCGAGCGGGATCAGCCGCGTCAGGGTCGAGCCGTCGGTGAACTCCCGTGCCGCGGCCTCGAGGGCGAGCAGCTCGTCGCGCAGCGCCGCGAAGGCCTCGGGCGGCAGGTAGTCCGGCAGGACGAGGAAGCCGTCGCGGTCGAAGGCGGCGCGCTCCGCCGGCGGCAGGGCGGCGGCGAGGCGGGCGCGGCGCCAGGCGCCGAGGCGGAGCGCCAGGCGCTTGCGGCCGACATGCAGGCCCCGCCGGTTGAGCCCCGGATGCCCCATGACGGGGTTGTCGCGGAAGGCCTTGGCCCCGGTCAGCAGGGCCAGGGCGTGGAGCGGGGCGAGCAGGATGCCGAGCGGGCCAGGCCGGAGGGGCATGCGCGCATCCTACACCAGGGCGTGAGCGCGGGTGAACGCCATGCACGCGGTGCGGCCGTTGCGCCGGGGGCCCTTCCGACGGTCGGATGATTGCGCGCCGCGGCACCCATGCTGCCGTCGCGGCGAAGCATGCGCCGGGACGGGGCGGATGACGATTAACCAAAATCCGGTCAATCTTGCTATTGCATTGCACCATAACGCTTTTTATCGCGCGCGGCCCTGCTTGCCGTGGCGCGGCACGGCGCGTATCTGACGCGATGTCGGTCCGGATGGGGGAGTGTTGCGCATGGCGCAGGCGGCTGAGGCGGCAGGGGGCGCGCGCCGACGGGCTCGCGGGGCCGCGGCGAAGGAGGCGATGCCCCGGGACCAGATGCTGCGCGCCTACCGCGACATGCTGCTGATCCGCCGCTTCGAGGAGAAGGCCGGCCAGCTCTACGGCATGGGGCTGATCGGCGGCTTCTGCCACCTCTACATCGGCCAGGAGGCCGTGGTGGTGGGCATGCAGATGAACCTCGAGCCGGGCGACCAGGTCATCACCTCCTACCGCGACCACGGCCACATGCTGGCCTGCGGGATGGAGGCGCGGGGCGTGATGGCCGAGCTCACCGGGCGCGCGGGCGGCTATTCCAAGGGCAAGGGCGGCTCGATGCACATGTTCAGCGTCGAGAAGGGCTTCTTCGGCGGCCACGGCATCGTCGGCGCGCAGGTCTCGCTCGGCGCCGGCCTCGCCTTCTCAAATTGGTACCGCGGCAACCGCAACGTGTCGCTGACCTATTTCGGCGAGGGCGCCTCCAACCAGGGCCAGGTCTACGAGAGCTTCAACCTGGCGGCGCTGATGAAGCTGCCAGTGGTCTTCATCATCGAGAACAACAAGTACGGCATGGGCACCAGCGTCGACCGCGCCAGCGCGTCGAAGGATCTCTCGAAGAACGGCGCGCCCTGGGGCATCCCGGGCGAGCAGGTGAACGGCATGGACGTCACCGCGGTGGCCGAGGCGGGGGCGCGCGCGGTGGCGCACTGCCGCGCCGGCAACGGGCCCTATCTGCTCGAGATGAAGACCTATCGCTACCGCGGCCACTCCATGTCCGACCCGGCGAAGTACCGCACGCGCGAGGAAGTGCAGAAGATGCGCGAGCAGTCCGACCCGATCGAGACGGCGCGCCGGATGCTGCTGGAGCAGGGGACGGCCGAGGCCGAGCTCAAGGCGGTGGACGACGAGGTGAAGGCCATCGTGCAGGAGGCGGCCGACTTCTCCCAGGCGAGCCCGGAGCCGCCGGAGAGCGAGCTCTGGACCGATGTGCTGGTCGAAGAGGGGGCGCGCTGAGCATGGGCACCGAGATCCTGATGCCGGCCCTCTCGCCGACCATGACGGAGGGCAAGCTCTCCCGCTGGCTGAAGCAGGAGGGCGAGGAGGTCCGCGCCGGCGACGTCATCGCCGAGATCGAGACCGACAAGGCGACCATGGAGGT
>CAYNYQ010000420.1:0-4385 GCA_964401305.1 uncultured Acetobacteraceae bacterium
GCGGCCGCAGCATGGCGCGCGCCGACCTGCTCCTGGCGCAGGGTGGCGGTGGCGGTGGTGGCGGCGGCGGCGGTGGTGGCGGCGAGCAGTCCGGCGGGCTGCAGGGCAGCACCCCCGGCTCGCCCGGGGTCGGCCAGCTCGGCAGCACGCCGCAGAACACGCTCGGGCTCGGCCAGCAGCCGGCGCAGGGCGCGGCCGTGCCGCTCGCCCCGAACCAGGGCGGGCGCGCCGCGCCGGTGCCGGGTTCGAACGTGACGGTGCCGGGCGGCACCGGCGTGATGCCGGGCGACCCGCAGCGCGGCCCGCCCATGCCCGGCCAGGCGGTGCCCGGCACCACCAGGTAGTCCGCCTGGTCGGTCCGGCGGCCCGGCGGGGCAACCCCGAAGCCGCCGCCGACGCGCGCGGGAGGCCCCGCCAGTGCCAGGGGGGGCCGCCCAGACGCGGCCCTGCCCGGCGCTGGATGCGCGCCTTCGTGCTCGCATTTTGCCGCGGCGTCGCCTATGTGTGCGCCGCAACACGCCTGCCAGCTTCGCCCGGTGCGCCGGCCGCCGACCCGGGAGTGGGGCGGCACCGGCGCCTTCGCGCGTCGCGCGCCGGCCCGCAAGGGATACTCCCCCATGGACCTCCGCAACGTCGCGATCATCGCCCATGTCGACCACGGCAAGACCACGCTGGTCGACAACCTGCTGAAGCAGGCCGGGTCCTTCCGCGCCAACCAGCACGTGGCCGAGCGCGCGCTCGACCGCAACGACCTCGAGCGCGAGCGCGGCATCACCATCCTGGCCAAGTCCACCGCCGTCGCCTGGAAGGGCGTGAAGATCAACATCGTCGACACGCCCGGCCACGCCGATTTCGGCGGCGAGGTGGAGCGCATCCTCTCCATGGTCGATGGCGCGATCGTCCTGTGTGACGCGGCGGAAGGCCCGCTGCCGCAGACCAAGTTCGTGCTGACCAAGGCGCTGGCGCGCGGGCTGAAGCCGATCGTCGTGATCAACAAGGTCGATCGCCAGGACGCCCGGCCGGACGAGGTGCACAACGAGGTCTTCGACCTCTTCGCCGCCCTCGGCGCCACCGATGAGCAGCTCGACTTCCCGACGCTCTTCGCCTCCGGCCGCCAGGGCTGGGCCGACACCGTGCTCGACGGTCCGCGCAAGGACCTCGCGCCGATGTTCGACCTGATCCTGAGCCACGTGCCGCCGCCGAAGGTCGAGCTCGACAAGCCCTTCGCCATGAACGCGGCGATCCTCGAGAGCGACAACTTCCTCGGCCGTATCCTCACCGGCCGGGTCGAGCAGGGCATCGGCCGGGTGAACATGCCGGTGCGCGTGCTGCGCCAGGACGGCGCGGTGGTGGAGACGGGCCGGCTGACCAAGCTGATGACCTTCTCCGGCCTCGACCGCGTGCCGGTCGAGGAGGTGCAGGCGGGCGACATCATCGCCATCGCCGGCCTCGCCGACGCGACCATCCCCGACACCATCGCCGCCCCCGAGGTGACCGAGCCCGTCCCCGCCATCCCGGTCGACCCGCCGACGCTGGCCATGACCTTCCGCATCAACGACGGCCCGCTCGGTGGGCGCGAGGGCAAGAAGGTCACCTCGCGGCAGATCCGCGACCGCCTCTTCAAGGAGACCGAGGGCAACGTCGCCATCCGCGTCAAGGACTCGGAGGAGGCCGACAGCTTCGAGGTCGCCGGCCGCGGCGAGCTGCAGCTCGGCGTGCTGATCGAGCAGATGCGGCGCGAGGGCTTCGAGCTGACCATCGGCCGCCCCCGCGTCCTCACGCGCGACAACCCGGAGACGGGCGAGCGCGAGGAGCCCTACGAGGAGTGCCTGATCGACGTCGACGAGAGCTATTCCGGCGTCGTCGTCGAGAAGATGTCGATCCGCAAGGGCCAGATGCAGGACATGCGCCCCTCCGGCGGCGGCAAGGTGCGGCTGACCTTCCTGATCCCCTCGCGCGGCCTGATCGGCTACCACGGCGAGTTCATGACCGACACCCGCGGCACCGGCATGATGAACCGCCTGTTCCACGGCTACGGCCCCTGGGCCGGCACCATCGAGGGGCGGCGCAACGGCTCCCTGATCTCGAACTCGGACGGCGAGGCGGTGCAGTACGCGCTGTTCTACCTGCAGGAGCGCGGCACGCTCTTCGTCGACCCGGGCGTGAAGGTCTATGTCGGCATGATCCTCGGCGAGCATTCCCGGGACAACGACCTGGACGTGAACCCGATCAAGGAGAAGAAGCTCACCAACATCCGCGCCGCCGGCAAGGACGAGGCGCTGCTGCTGATCCCGCCGCGGCGCATGAGCCTCGAGCAGGCGATCGCCTACATCGAGGACGACGAACTGGTCGAGGTGACGCCCTCCGCCATCCGCCTGCGCAAGCGGCACCTCGACCCGCACGAGCGCAAGAAGCACGCCCGCCGCGCCGAGAGCGAGGCGGCGTGAGGGGCGCCGACGGTTCGTTGACGCCTTCACCTGAGGTACTTGCACCCCCAGTGATTGAGTGATTCAGTCCGCGTCGTTCGTCAGGTTTAAGGGGGGGGGGCGGTGAGAGATTCCATGCTTCATCGCCTCCGCGCGCGAGATTCGGGTGGGCCGAGCCCGCGGGCGATTGGCCCGGATGTCGCCCCCTATGATGCCCGAACTATAGCAAACTATTTGCTCGATTTAGCTTCAGAGGCAGGTCGCCCGCTAACGCAAATGGCGATACTGAAGTTGATCTATTTCGCTCATGGTTGGTATCTGGCAACCAAGAATCATGCGTTAGTCATGCAGCCATTTGAGGCTTGGAAATACGGGCCTGTGTTGAAAGTAGTTAGAGACGCATTCAAAGAATATGCTGATCGGCCGATCGAGAGCCGAGCGCGAGCATTTGATCTCATATCTGGAGAATCATTTGAGGTTTGCCCGAAGATACAGGAGGGCGATGCGGATTTTCTTCGCGGCATTTTCCAAGAATACGCAGGTATAGATGCCTGGACGCTGTCGAATATTACTCATGAGCCGGGAAGCCCTTGGGATCAGATCTGGAACTCTAGGGATGCGACCGGTAGGCTCGCCTTGCGCTTACGCAATGAAGACATTCGGTTGCATTTCCTGGCGCGAAGCCGCTCCCAGATGGTATCATAGAGGCCTAACAGCGACTCGAGGGCCAGATGGCCGGTGTGAATTTTCTTAACGTTCTTGACGTTGCAAGGTCGCTTGGAAGCACGCCCGCTGAAGCAACGCCGCTCAAAGTAGCGGAGTGGCTATTGAATGAATACGGGTCAGGTGGCCTCTTTAATTACGATCCAGCGACAAACAGCCTCTTCGACCTATTCGCAGGCAGGCTGACTCCCGAACAGGCAATACAGTATTGCTCTAATCATGGTAACCCACGTGGACGCAAAGCTAATGCTTCGGCGGTCGCTGCCGTGGCGCACTACGCATCCGAAAATATATCTCAGTGCTACAAGATTGGTAACACGGCAGTTGTGATTGGTCGTGCGTTCGGTACCAATGTCCACATGGGGTTCAAGACGCCTCTGGCCCGCGTTCGTGACGGTCGAGCATTTATTGTTATGCCTGGCTTTCGCATGGCGTTCCGCCCGAATGAGGCCCAGCTCGATTTCGTGTGCTCCGCGATCTTGGGGACATTTGCCCGCGACGACATGGCAGTCGCGGATGTTGAGTATCTCTATGCGGGCCCACCTGAGCTCGGCAGTGGGAGAAGCTTTCGCGTAGTGCACGGCGTGGATCGCAAGTTGCTCCGGCCGGACGACGTCGACGCAATCCTCGACATATATGTTAAGGGCGTCAATCTAGCGCTGCGCGGGGGTGCCGATGCTCGCGCACCAAGCTTTAGGGGCTACAAGATTTACGATCCACGCGATCCAGGCTTTATCTAGGCCGCCGGCAAGGTCGAGGCGCTTCCCCTGATCTCGCCCCGGCGCATGAGTCTCGAGCCGGCGATGGCCTATATCAAGGACGACGAACTCATCGAGATGACGCCCTCCGCCATCCGCCTGCGCAAGCGGCACCTCGACCCGCATGAGCGCAAGAAGCACGCCCGCCGGCAGGAGAGTGAGGCGGCGTGAGCAGGGGCGGCGGGACGCGCGGGCTGCCGAATGCGCCCCGCGCACTCCGCGCCCGCGTGGACGCCAAGGGGCGCATCACCCTGCCCAAGGCGCTGCGCACCCGGCTCGGCCTGGTCCCCGGCACGACGCTGCTGCTGAGCGCCGAGGGCGAGGTGCTGCAGGCCGCGACGCCGCGTGCGCTTTCGGGGCGCCTGCGCGCCGCCCGGCTCGCGCTGCAGCGACGCCTGCGCGAGCCGGAGTGAGCGCCCCGCCCGCTCAGTCGATCCGCAGGTTCAGCCGTTCGGCCATCTGCTTCTCGTAGGCGGCG
>CAYNYQ010000421.1:0-4365 GCA_964401305.1 uncultured Acetobacteraceae bacterium
AGCTCGACGACGCCCAGAAGCGCCTCGCCACGACATTGATGCTGCCCTTCATCGGGACCTTCTAGGGCATGGTTTCGGGGCGGACGGCCGTTGGCGGAGAAGCGCGCCACGGCGGCGACGTCACGGCCGTCGGCCGCGGGCGGACCGCGGTACGCTGGGCCGCGCTGGCGACCGTCATTGCTGGCATTGGATGCGACCGACTGGTGCCGGTTCCCGTTCGTCCAGGTGCCTTTCGGACCCGCGTGGCCGCCCGGAGCGATGCGGCCGACGTGCCGGGCACCGGCCTCGGCGAGGTGACCGGGCGCAGGGTAACGCGGGGTAAGGAACGGGCTGCCGTTGTCATTGCCCTGGTCGTGGCCACCTTCCTGGCGTCGGGCAGCGTCGGCGCGCAGACCGACCTGGGGGATCATACGGCACACCACCCCGGAGCCGGCGCAGCGCCGCAGCCGGTCCCGGCGCCAGGACCGGCGGCCCTGGGACAAACGGGGCAGGGCTGCGGCCCGGGCGCGGCCATGGGCATGATGGGCTGCATGGGCGGCCCGCCGCGCCCGTTCTTCTCCTCGCTCCTCGACATGCCCGCGCTCACGCCAGATGCACGACGGCTTGTGTCCGGCGAGGCCGAGCGGCGCATCGGCTGGGGTACGCAGGCCATCGCCGCCGGCCATGCCCGCCTCGAGGCGGCGCTGGACGCGGACGACGCGGCGACGGCCCGGCTGGCCGCCCAGTCGGTCCGCGAAGGCGTGCTGCAGGTCGAGAGCGGGACCGGGATGCTGCGCGCTGTGGCCGAGGGCCAGCCGCCGCGCGACCTGGCGCTCGCCTGGTTCCGCGACCAGCTGAGCGTGCCCGCCGCCGCGGCCGCGTTTGACCATGGAGGTGGCCCGTGGGGCCTTTCATGGTACCATCTGACGACCATGGCCGCACTGGTCGCGGCTCTCCTGGCGGCCCTGGCGATCCAGGCTGCACGAACGCGCCGGATCGGTGCGCTGATGCGGGCGCTGACGGCGGCGCCCCGCCCCGCACCTGCGGCGGCACCGCCGGGCCTAGCGCCGGCCGCTCCGCCCGCGCCCGCCGCGCCGTTGCCGGGTCCAGCAGTGCCCGCCGAGGCGACGCCGACGGCCCCGCCCCGGCTGTGGCGCGGGAAGCTCCGCGTCGTGGCGGTCTTCCCCGAGACCCCGGACGTCAAAACCTTCCGCCTAATGGATCCCGCCTACGGGCTCATTCCCTTCCGTTTCACCCCGGGGCAGTTCCTCACCCTCACGGTCGAAGCGGACGGCCGGCGGGTGAGCCGCTCCTACACCATCGCGTCCCCGCCGACGCGGATCGATCATGTCGAGATCACCGTGAAGCGGGAGGAGCATGGCGAGGTGTCGCGCCACCTGCACGACGCCACCGCAGTCGGCGACCTGGTCGAGGTTGCCGCTCCCGGCGGTGCCTTCACCTTCACGGGACAGGAGGCCGGCGACATCGTGCTGATCGCCGGCGGCGTCGGCATCACGCCGATGATGAGCGTGATCCGCACCCTGACGGACCGCGCCTGGCCTGGCGAGATCCACCTCCTCTACGGCGCGCGCACGACGCGCGACTTCATCTTCCGCGACGAGCTGGAGTACCTGCAGCGCCGTCATCCGAAGCTTCATGTCGCAGCCACCATGCGCCGGGCCGAGGGAACCTCCTGGATGGGCCCGGAGGGCGTGATCTCGAAGGAGTTCATCGCGCGCACCGTGCCGGACATCGCCCGCCGGCGCGTCCACCTCTGCGGCCCCCCGCCGATGATGGAGGCGGTGAAGGCAGCGCTGGCCGAGTTCGGCGTGCCCCCTGCGAACGTGCGGACCGAGGCCTTCGGCCCTGCCCGCGGGCAGGCGCCGGCCCCGGCGAGCACGGCGCCCGCCGCCCTGCCGCCTCAGGCCCAGGCAGCGCCTCCGGCCAGAACCACGCTAGCCGCTTCCCCGCTCCCTCTGCCGGCGAACCAGCAGGTTGCCTCGGCTACCGTTACTTTCTCAAAATCAAGCTGCACCGCACCGCTGGCGCGCGGCCAGACCGTGCTGGAGGCGGCCGAGGCCGCCGGCGTGGCGATCGACTACTCCTGCCGCGTCGGCATCTGCGGCACCTGCATGGTGCCGCTTCGCGCCGGGGTGGTGACGATGGAGGTGGAGGACGGTCTGCCGCCCGGGGAGAAGGCGCGGGGGATGATCCTGGCCTGCCAGGCCAAGTCCGAGGGCGACCTGGTGGTCGAGGCCTGAGCTTGAGCGCAACCGAGAAGCTTGCCGTCGGCGCGCTGTTCAGCGCGCTCCTGCTCATCGCGCCTGGCTACATCCTGCACCAGGCGCCGCGCTTCCCGGGCAGCCTGCCGGGCAGCCTGCTCGGCTTCGCCGCGGCGCTGCTCTTCGTGCTGCTGCTTGCCTACACCCTGGTCAAGCGCATCCCCTGGCTACGGCGCCGCGTCCGGCCTGGGGCCGTGCTGTCCTTTCACGTCTATGCCGGCGTCGTCGGCGCGCTGCTCGGCATACTGCACAGCGGCCACGCCTATCGCAGCCCGCTGGGCATGGCGCTGGTCGTAACGATGCTGGCCGTCGTCGGAAGCGGCTTCGTCGGGCGCTACTACCTGCTGCATGTCGGCGCGGATCTGAAGGACCAGCGCGCAGCGCTGGAGGCGATGCAGGCGCGCTACGCGGCACTTGCCACCGTGCCCTCCGACGCGGGCGTGCCGACGGGCGAGGGGAGCGCCCGTCGCCTTGCCGCCGCGATCGCCGACCTCGAATGGGCGATCGCGCGGCGTGATGCGCTGAAGCGCGCGCTCTCGCGCTGGACCGTGGTGCACGTGGCGGCGGCGCTGGCGATGTACGCGCTGCTCGCGCTGCATGCCTGGAGCGGGTTCTACTACGGCCTGCGGTGGCTCGCGCCGTGAAGCCCAGGACGCTGCTCTACGCGGTCCTCGGAGCCGGCGGGCTCGCCGCGGCGGTGCTGGTGCCGGTGCTCCTCCTGCGCGGTGGTTCGGGCGCCGTGCCTGGTTGGGCCGCCGCCGTGTCGCCCGGTCCGCTCTCGGCCGCGCACGCCTTCCTCGGCGAGCAGTGCGAGGCCTGCCACGTCCCGCTGCGCGGCCCCGAGGCAACCCCCTGCCTGACCTGTCATGCGGCGGATGCCCCGCAGCTGGTGACGCGCCCCGCGACGGCCTTCCATGCGGGGATCGGCACCTGCGTGGGGTGCCACGTCGAGCATTTGGGCCGCGAGCGGCGTCCCATCGTCATGGACCATGCCGTGCTGGCCCGTACGGGCCACGCCCGTGCGACCGGAGGAGGGGAGGGAATGCCTGCGGATGGGTTCCGGCATGCCCTCGGCCAGCTACGCCTCCTGCTCGGCGACGGCGTCGCTGATCTTTCGCAGGACGTCGGCCGGCAGGGGCGGTCACTGCCGGCCGCCGAGGCCGCGCGGCTCGACTGCGCCGGCTGCCACACCTACCAGGACCCGCACCGTGGGTTGCTCGGCCGCGGCTGCCAGGCCTGCCACGTGACGCGCGCCTGGTCCGTGCCCGGCTACCGCCATCCCTCGCCGAGGTCCGAGGACTGCGTGCAGTGCCACCAGGCACCGCCGAGCCATTACATGATGCATTTCGAGATGATGGACCGGGGCATCACCGGCCAGATGCATGCCCGCGTGGAGCAGTGCTTTCTCTGCCATCAGACCGATTCCTGGAACAACATCCGCGGCCTGGGGTGGTACAAGCATCATTGACCGGATTGCCCGGCAGGAACCGCCGGCTCTCCGTGTCGGAGGTCGTGGTACGCATCTTTTTCGGCAGCAGTAACGTCGCCACGACACCCTGACCTGCGGGACTCTCGATCGTGAGGTCGCCTCCGTGCGCTACCGCGATGGCACGCGCAATGGACAGACCGAGACCACTGCCACCTCTCGCCGCACGGGCACGGTCGCCCCGGAAGAACGGCGTCATGATGAGCGGGAGATCGCTCGCCGGGATGCCTGGACCATTGTCCCCGACCCGTATGGCCAGATCGGAGCCACGGTTCTCGATCGCGATCCAGGGCGCGCGACCATGGGTCACCGCATTGGAGATCAGGTTTCCTATAGCGCGCTTGAGGGCAGTAGGGCGGCCCTCGATGACGACGTCGTCCATGCGCAGCTCCGCAACTGCCTCGCCGGCCGAGGCGAACTCATCCACGAGGGTCTGAACGATGGATGCCACGTGCAGCATGCGTACGGGTTCGCTCTCATGTCCACCACGCAGGAAAGCAAGCACGTCCGTGACCATTGTCTCGATCTCGGCCAGGTCACGTTGGATCGCCTGCCGCTGATCACCGTCCGGCATCTCGGCCGCGCGAAGCTTGAGACGGGAAACCGGCGACATGACGT
>CAYNYQ010000422.1:0-4362 GCA_964401305.1 uncultured Acetobacteraceae bacterium
CCCGGCGGCGCGCCGAAGGCGGCGGGGTCGAAGGGATGCTCGGCCGCGCCGTGGGCGGCGAGGCGGCGGAAGCCGGCGGCGACGGCGGCGTACCAGGGTTTCGGCTCGCGGCCCCAGCCGCAGACCAGCAGCCGGTCCTCGGCCCGGGTGAGGGCGACGTAGAGCAGGCGGTTCTCCTCCTCCTCCCGCGTCCGCCGGTCCGCCTCGACCAGCTCCGCATAGGCCTCGGAGCGGTATTCCTTGCGCGGCGACCAGAGCGGCAGCGCCGCCTCGCCTTCCTCCGCCGCCTCGGTCCAGCGCAGCAGGTCGCGCCCCTCGCCGCCGCCGACATCGGGGATGATCACCACCGGCGCCTGCAGCCCCTTGGCGTTGTGCACGGTCATGATGCGCACGGCGTCGGCGCCGCTCTCGGCCTCGCGCTTCACCTCGGCGCCGCCGGCGCGCAGCCAGTGCACGAAGCCCTGCAGGCTCGGCGGATGCGCGCGCTCATAGGCGAGGGCGGCGTTGAGCAGCTCGTCCAGCGGCTCGGCGGCGTCGGGGCCGAGGCGGGCCAGCAGCCGCGCCCGCCCCGTGGCGGCGAAGCCCTCGCCCGTCTGGCCCAGCGCCTCGGCCAGCAGCGCGTGCGGGGCGAGCAGGTCGGCGCGCTCGGCGAGACGCGCGATCCAGCCGGCGGCGCGGCCCGTGGGCGTGGCCGCGCCGCGGTGCTCGAGCAGCGCCGCCCAGAGGCTGCCGCGCCGGCCATGCGCCAGGGCGAAAAGCGCCTCCTCGTCGAGGCCGCAGAGCGGGCTCTTCAGCAGCGCGGCCAGCTGCAGGTCGTCCTCGGGCAGCAGCAGCACGTCGCAGAGCGCCAGCAGGTCCATCACCGCCACGTGCTCGACGAGCTTGAGGCGGGAGATGCCGGCGACGGGCACGCCCCGCTCCTTCAGCGCGCGCACCAGGCGCGGCACCAGCGGCACGTTCGCCAGCCGCCGCACCAGCACCAGGATGTCGCCGGCGCGCACCGGCCGGTCGCGCGCCGGCAGGCGCTCGGCGCGGATCATGTGGGCGATGCGGCAGGCCAGCGCCTCGGCCATCTGCTGGGCGGCGTCGGCGGCCTGCTCGGGCGTCTCGGGGATCAGCCAGTCCTCGGGCTTCGGCTTCTCGGCGGGGCGCAGCAGCGGCCAGAGCTCGACCTCGCCGGCATGGCCGTCGCGGTCGGCGCGGTGCTGCAGCACGGCGCCCGGCTCGACCACGCCGGCCCGCGCCGGGCCGTCCTCGAAGACCGCGTCGACCAGCGCCAGCACCGGCGCGGTGGAGCGGAAGGAGGTGGTCAGCGGCACGCGCTTGAAGCCCTGCCGCTCCAGCGCCTCGACCCGGCCGCGGAAGCGCGTCTCCCACAGGCCGAAGCCGCGCGCGTCGGAGCCCTGGAAGCCGTAGATCGCCTGCTTCACGTCGCCGACGGCGAAGACGCTGCGCGGCGCCGCGCGCTCCGCGCCCTGGCCGGCGAAGAACTCCTCGGAGAGCGCCCAGGCGATCTTCCACTGCGCCGGGTTGGAATCCTGCGCCTCGTCGAGCAGAACGTGGTCGAGCCCGCCATCGAGCTTGAACAGCACCCAGGCGCTGCCCGGGTCGCGCAGAACGCGCGAGGCGATCTCGATGAGGTCGTCATAGGCGAGCAGCCCGGCGGCGCGCTTGCGGCTCTCGACGTGGTCGAGGATGGGCACGGCGAGCCGCAGCAGTGCCTCCGTGGCCTCGAGCTGGCGGCAGGCAGCGATGCGCTCGTGCAGCGCCAGGATGCGCTGGGCCTCGGCCTCGAGCGCGGGGACGCCCTCGAGCGACGCGCGCGGGTCGCCGTCCTTCTTGAAGAACAGGCCGCACCAGGCGCCCCAGGCGGCGACGCGCGCTTCCTCGTCCTGCGCCAGCCAGGCGCGGATGCCGGCGCCGAGCTCCTGCTGGCGCTTGCCCCGCTGCGTCGTCAGCAGCGCCGCCGCCTGCGCCACGGCGTCCGGCACGATGCAGCCCTGCCGCAGCAGCGCCGCCTCGTCCTCCCCGGCGTCGAGCCGGAGCAGCCCGGCGAGCCTGAGCCGCAGCCCCTCGATGCCGTTGCTCGCGCGCAGGCAGGCCGCCAGCCGCTCGCGGTTGCGGCCGTCGAGCAGCGTGCCGACCGCCTGCGCGAAGCTGCCGGCATCGACGATGCCCGCGACCAGCGCCAGCGCCGCCCGCGGCGCCCGGCCGGCAAGCACGGCCTCGCGCGCCTCGGCCAGCAGCGCCGCGGCATCGGCCTCCTCCAGCACGCGGAATTGCGGCGCGAGGCCGGCCTCCAGCGGGAAGGCGTGCAGCAGGGACTGGCAGAAGCCGTGGATGGTGGAGATGCGCATGCCCCCCGGCAGCTCCAGCACCTCGGCAAACAGGCCGCGGGCGCGCTTCTGCGTGGCCGGGTCGGTCGGGCAGCCGAGCTCGGCCAGCGCCGCCGCCAGCGCCGCGTCCTCGGCCACCGCCCATTCGCCGAGGCGCTGCGCGATGCGCGTGCGCATCTCCGCCGCCGCGGCGCGGGTGAAGGTGAGGCAGAGGATGCGCCCGGCCTGCTGCCCCTCGCGCAGCAGCAGGCGCAGCACGCGGTCGGTCAGCACCTTGGTCTTGCCCGAGCCCGCCGAGGCATCCACCCAGCACCCCAGCAGCGCCGGGTCGGAGGCCAGGGCCTGGGCCAGCCGCGCGGCCTCGCGGGCGGAGACGGGGTGGTTCACGCCGCATCCCCCGCCGCTTCCTGCGCACCGGCCCATTCGCCGAGCCGCGCCAGGTGGTCGTAGTCGCTGCCGGCCGGCTGCCGCCCCGGATGCGGCCGCGCGGTGAAGGGCCGGGTGCCCAGCAGGTAGTCGGCGGCGAGAAGCCGCGTCGCCGCCCAGGCGCGCTCGGCCTCGGCCATGATCGCCTCGCCCGCCGTCGCCGCCTTGCGGTGCCGGCGCAGCAGCGCCCCCGCATCGGTGACCTTGCCGGGCTCGAAGCCGCCGGTCAGGCGCCAGTAGAGCGCGGCCGTCGTCGGCGCCTCCGGCACGCCGGGGAAGCCGCCGGCCAGCGCGATCGCGGCCTCGAGCGAGAGCTGCGGCGCCTGGCCGCCGGCGATGCGCGGCCCGGTGGGCACGGCGCCGGTCTTGTAGTCGAGGATCGCCAGCGTGCCGTCCGCCAGCAGGTCGATGCGGTCGGCGCGCGCCTCCAGCGTCACCTGCTCGCGCCCCTCGGCGTGCAGCAGCGCCTCGCCGCGCAGCTCGGCGAGGCTCCGGCGGATGCGCCCGCCCTGCCGCGCCGCCGCCTCCTGCTCGACGACGAAGCCGCCGATGCGGGCAAGGCGCGGACGCCAGAAGGCGACGAGGCCGGGCCGCGCGCCGCACTCCGCCAGCGCCGCCTCCGTCGCCGCCTCGAACAGCGCCGCGGCGCCGTCCTGGCCGGGCCAGCTGCCCTCCGGCAGGCGCCGCACGAAGCCGGCGAGGGCGGCATGCACCAGGTTGCCGTAGTCGGCCGCGTCCGGCTCGGCATCCAGCGGGTCGAGCGGCGAGAGGCGCAGCACGTGCCGGGCGTAGAAGGCGTAGGGGTCGGCCAGCAGCGTCGCCACCGCGGTGACCGAGAGGCGGCGCGGCCGGGCGCGGGCGGGCGGGCGGGGTGCCGGCCGCTCGCAGGGCACGACCGCGGCCGGCTGGTCGAGCAGCGCCGCCCAGCCCAGGGCGGGGCTCTCCGCCAGGCGCAGCCCCGCCGGGTGCGCCGCATCGGCCTGGCCCTTGAGGAAGGTCTCGAGGCGCGTCAGCCAGCGCGCCGGCACCGTCGGCTGCCCGCCGCGCCGCGCGGCGCGGGAGAGCACGGCCACCGGCGCGCAGCAGGCGGCCAGCAGGAAGTCGGCGCAGACCCGGCCGATGCGCGCCTCGGGCTCCGGCAGGCCGAAGCCCTGGCGCATGGGCCGGCTCATCCAGGGGCCGGGGTCGGTCGCCAGCGGCCATATGTTCTCATCGAGCGCGCCGAGCACGACGCGGTCGAAGGTCAGCAGCCGCGCTTCCAGCAGGCCGAGGATCTCCACCCGCGGATGCGCCGGGGCATCGCGCGTGCCGCGGAAGGAGGGCGCGGCCGAGCCCTCCAGCACGGCATCGAAGAGGGCGGGCCAGGTCGCCGGCGGCACCGGCCCGAGATGCGCCAGCGCCGGCGGCAGCGCGGCCAGGTGCCGCGCCAGCACCTCGCCCTCCTCCCCGGCATAGAGGCGGAGCGCGCCGGGCCGGTCCGACGTCGCGGCCAGGGCCTCGGCGGCGGCGAGATGCGCGTCCAGCAGGTCGGCCGGGGGGCGCGGCGGGCCGCCGGCCGCGACGAAGGGGCCGAGCGCCGCCGCCAGCGCGTCCAGCAGCC
>CAYNYQ010000423.1:0-4357 GCA_964401305.1 uncultured Acetobacteraceae bacterium
CGACGACGGCGTCGAAGAAGCCCCAGTGGGCGGCGTGCGGGACGATGTGGGTCATTTGGTCGTGCATTTCCGCTCAGCAGCATCAAGGCCAGGAGGCCAAGAAGGGCGGCGAGCCTGAAACCTAGGGCGGGAACACGTCGATCCGCGGTCCCGGCAGCAGCTCAGCACGACGCCCCTCAGCAAAGTGGGAGGCACCCTGTCTTTACGCTCCTGCTCTGCGAGCAAGGCGCCGCTTCTCCCGGCGCATTTCCTTCCGCAACTCGCGCGCTGTGTTCTCTTTTGCCAAGGCCTGCGCGTCAGCTGCCCCCCCTTCAGTCGCAACGGCTCTGGCGATAAGTGTTGCTTCTGACGCCTCTTTCGGCAGCGAGATAGTCAGATCGTCCCTTCGCTGCCGTTCCATCTTCCTCTGTCTACTAATCTGAACTAGCGCCCTCTTGGCTTGAATGTGCGTTGGCAACAATTCCAATGCTTTACGGAGCTCCTCCTCGGCCTTAGCTGTACGGCCTCGGTCGAGAAACGCCTGTCCTCGCCGGTAATGCTCGTCGGCCTCCGGAGCTCCTTGTTTTGCGGTCGGGTCAGCATTGGCGATGAGGCGTAGTGCGACGTCAAGGATGGAGCCCTCAGGAGGTAGCGGATCAGGCGTCTCGGGATAGCGTGAGAAGTCGTTCGAAAAGAGAAGCGGCTGATCGGGAAAGAAGGCCGCACGCACGCGTTCATTGCTGTCTGCGAACTGCGCGACAAAGGCCTCAGCCTGGGCGCGGGAAGGACGACGACCAGCACCGGCGAAGTGGAGATCAAGCGCCTTCTTCACATAGTTCGGGGTCTTTGGCAGGTTGATGCCCTCACTGGCAAGCTTCACTCGCAGCTTGTTTAGGCGGCGCAGTAGCTCTTGCGCTTCCGGCAGCAGCGAAGCATTGTGCGATCGGGCGCCTACGGCATAAGCATCTGGCATCCCGCAGGTACGTAGGAAGTCCAGCATGAGGTCGCCACCCTCGAAGGCGCGGCGGTCGAAGATCCGTGGCCGGAGCGCCTCCTTGCCGAAGACCGCGGTCCAGTGGTCGAGCTTTCGAGCGTAGTCGAGCGCGCTGCTTATTGGCTGAGTCTCGCTTTCGTCGTTCATCGCCGCTTCGCCTACCGGCGGCTGCATCTCCTCATCGTCCCCCTCATCGCCGATCATTTCATCAATCGAGGGAAGGACCGCAGCTTCAGTGCCGCCGGCACGCAGACGCGTTGTGTAACGGCTGACCACAAATTCGTCTTGACGACGCAAGTACACGACTATGCGGAACGCACTGAACCAAGGTTCAAGGAAGGTGCGCAGGCGGCGCGCTGCGGCGGGCGAGGTCACCTTCGCGCCGGTGTGCTCGTTTGAGAAGACTACTGTGTGGACGCTGTCGGGCAGAGCCGCCAGTTCCTCACCCAGTTCCTTACGGAAGCCCTCCCGGACCGAATTCAGAGTTGCGCCCTGGCCCAGCAGTCCAATCATCCGGTTCGCCGTCCTCGGCTCGGCCGCGGCAATCGCCAGCTTGAAGTGGTTAGCCCGGCCAGGCGCGTGCGGATAGGCAAAGCCATCGGCAAGCATAACGTCCCGCTTGGAGGCGAGCATCCGCTGCAGGCTGGTTGATCCGGTCTTCCCGGTTCCGATGTGGAGGATGGCTTGGCGCATGCGCATCTAACTTGGGACTCCAAGGGAGTGAATTCCAAGGGTAGTTGCCCGATGTGGCGGCCCACCGCCTACATGCCGCCAGTAGGCGTGCTGGTCGTTGCGGCAGACAGCGCTTCGGCATGCCGCGTCAGAAAGGGCCGAGTGTCGAGACGTCCCGCCCATATATCGGCCACCGCACCGATGTCGAGCGCGATGCCGCCGCGCCGCTTGATTTCGGCACAATAAACCTTACCCACAATTCCGGCGCCGACCACGAAGATAGCGCCGTCATACGGCACCGTGAGTTCGGCAAGGATCTGCTCGAAGCGCGCGGGGTAGTGGGGAACGGGACCCAAGCCATCGTGACGAGCCTGCGGCGGAACGCTGTACCAGTCGACGCGACCTACGCCAAACTCCTCCCTGAGGTGGCGCGCGACGTCGCGGCCGGACACAACGCCCACGAAGTCGCGCCCGTCCAGCAGGCGCCCGAACGATCCGGCCATGTGCAGCTGGAAATGGCAGGGCTGGTCGGCGACCATCACCTCGCCGCGTCGAATACGGGAGATGATGCTGCCGTCCATGTGGTGGATCACGGCACGATTGTAGGGGTTGCGTACCATTGCCTCCGTCGGCAGGCCGAGAATGTCGGCCTGCTTCACGGCAGCCTGGAACAGGCCCTGGAACTTCTGCATCTCGAGTTCTGGTAAGGGCTCGATATGACCGTCCCAATACGCCGCACCATCGAGGCTGCGGTCACTCCCTTCGAAAGTGCGACCCTCGCCGTCTAGCAGCCGAATTAGCGCAAGGGGCTCCCGCTTCTCGATGCTGCGCATGATGCGGGCTTCCAGCACTGCGACTTCCGCTCGTCCAAACGCTTTCTCGTCTCGGTTTAAGATCGAGTTGGTACGCACCCAGCCGGGTGAGGCGGTCTCATAGAACATGCGTACCTGGACGTCGGCTGCGAGATCGGCGTTGTAGCCGGCGCTGTAAGCGCGGAAGCCGCGATCAAACTCGCCAAGCTTCTCGATCAGCGTGGCACCGAGCATAAAAGCGTCTTGGCCGAGCGGGACACCACCATTCAGCAGAGGTTCAAGAAGTTCGACACCGCGCTCCCAGTCCTGGCGAATCAGCGCGACGCGACCCAATCGCCGCAGCGTCTGACGGTCGCCCGGCACCGCTTCCAGATGCGCCGCGAGTGCGGCTTCGGCGTCCGCATAGCGCATGGCAGAGATCAGTATATCGGCCTCGACGAGCGGCAAGTCAGCGGCGCCATCAAGGGCCTTTCCTGTTTCTCTGCGAGCCTCGCGGATGCAGTCCAGGGCAAGCTCGTGCTCCCCCTTCGCGGCAAGCACGTAGCTCTTGAGAATAAGGGCCTTTCCAGGGTGCTTACCCCGCGCCTCGGTGCGCTCGATGAGCGCAAAGGCGTCGTCATACCGACGGGTCATGGCAAAAATCTCGACCAGACGCCGCGTCACGCCGAAATTATCAGGGTCCGTCTTCAGAATCTGCCGGAGTATGCCGATCGACTTCGGGCGGCGGGGCGGAAGCTTGCCGGCCTCCTCCTTTCTCTTGGCTCCAAGAGCCGCCGCGCTGGGCGTCCCGCCTGCCCAGAGGCGCTTGTCACGCTTTGCAGCGATGGAGGGGTTACTGTCCGCCCGGGGGGCCTTGCGATCTTGAGGCATCGCCTGCGTGTTCCCTCATTCTTGGCAGACGAGCACCGAAGTCCGCGCTGCCGTTAGCTTGTCAAGTTTCGAAAGGTACCGCCTGTGCACGGTGTCCTGCAGCGGCGGCATTTCAGAGCGGAACTCCTGTTCGAAGCGCTGCGCCACCCAGGTAGAATCGCCGACCTCGCCGGTGACCCGGGGCAAGTTGGTCGGGACCCTTGGTGCGGGTCGCGCAGATTGGCAAACGGAAGTGGTTGGTATTCCCCGGCGACCTGCGCAAAGCAAAGCCCAGGCCCTGCAGCACGTCGCGCTGCGCCTTCAGCACCCGGTGGATGGAGGCGGAGCCCGTCTTCGCCGTGCCCATGTGGATGATCGCCATGCGCTTGCGCATTGCCCGCCGATCCCCCGCAGTGATGGGTGGCCCCATAGCCGCCTGGGACCGCACCCGCAAGTTGTGCCCGGAGGCACCGGGATTCACGCGGGGCCTCTCGGATCCCGCACCATAAATCGGCCATCCCGCCACGAGCGCCTTCTATCTTAATTGAATGAATTGGTGGCCCAGACCGCGACCAACGATGCCGGCGACGTCGCAACACCAATCCGCCCAGATGAACCCCGCGCCGACGCCACGGCGGTGGCTCCCACGGTGCTCGTCCATAACGATGGACTTCAGGTGAGTTACCGGACGGGGCGTAGCGGACTGACGGTCATCTCCTTCTCCGGGGCCGGGGTGGGTCACATTGCCGAGCCGCAGCGCAGGGTCCAGCGAGCGGAGTTGGTTGGCACCCTAGCCAGTTCGGCGCCGAGTCGCATGGACGGGTCTTCATCATCGACCGCCGGCGTTCCTGGTTTACGCCGGGCGGCACGGTTCGCGGCACGGCAGGAGAGACGGCAGCAGCCGAACGGCTGAACCCTGTCCCCCGCGGCGCAGTCGGCGACATGTACGCCGCCGGGGATCCGGCCCTAGACTGTTCGCCGCACCGCCTCACCCCAGCCGGAGGAGCCCCGCCATGACCCCGCCCCGCAATTCCACCGCCGCCCGCGACAT
>CAYNYQ010000424.1:0-4356 GCA_964401305.1 uncultured Acetobacteraceae bacterium
CCGGCGCCCCGGCCGCCGGCCCGCTGCCACGCTGGCGCCGCGCCGCGCGCCCGCCTGGCCTATGCAGGCAGCAGCGCCAGCCCGCGCCGCCGCCGGCCGCAGGATGCCCGCCGATGAGCCTCTGGTCCGATGTCCTCACCAACCAGGGTCCGGTGATCCACAAGTGGAAGCACGACTTCCCGGCCTACGAGCAGCATTTCGGCCGCTCCGTGAACCGCCCCGCCGTCTTCGTCGAGATCGGCTGCGGCCGCGGCGGCTCGCTGCAGCTGTGGAAGCGCTTCCTCGGCCCCCATGCGCAGATCGTCGGCCTCGACATCCGCCCCGCCCGCAAGGCCCATGAGGACGACCAGGTGGCGGTGCGCATCGGCGACCAGTCGGACGAGGCCTTCCTCGACCGCGTGCTCGAGGAGTTCGGCCCGCCACAGATGGTGCTGGACGACGGCAGCCACATCATGCGCCACGTCACCGCCACCTTCCGCCACCTCTACCCGCGCATGGACCCCGCCGGCGTCTCCATGGTGGAGGACCTGCACACCGCCTGTTGGCCGCGCTTCGAGGGCGGCCTCCGGCGGGAGGGCAGCGTCATCGAGCTCTGCAAGCACCTGGTCGACGAGCTGAACGCCGACTGGACCCAGGGCGCGCTGCCGCCGACCGACGTCACCCGCTCCACCGTCTCGATGCATGTCTGCGACAGCCTCGTCGCCTTCGAGCGCGGGCGGCACCTGAAGACGTCCGCGCCGCAGATCGGCCGCGCCGAGCCGCCGCCCGGTGCCTGAGGCGGCCGCCGCTTGCCCGCCGCCCGCGCAGGCGGCAGGCTTCGTGCGTTGGCAAGCAAGGGGGGAAGCGCGATGCGCCTGAAGGACAAGGTCGCGATCGTCACCGGCGGCGCCTCGGGCATGGGTGCCGCGACGGCGCGGCTCTTCGCGGCCGAGGGTGCCAGGGTGACGCTCACCGACATGCTGGAGGCCGAGGGCCAGGAAGTCGCCGCCGCAATCGTGGCCGCCGGCGGCGCCGCGCGCTTCCTCCGCCACGACGTCGCCGAGGAAGCGCAGTGGGAGGCCGTGCTGGCCGCCGTGCTGGCCGCGGACCGGCGGCTCGACGTGCTGGTGAACAATGCCGGCATCAGCGGCAGCGCGACGAACAACCTCTACGACACCGCGCTCTGGGACCGGATCATGGCGGTGAACGCGCGCGGCGTCTTCCTCGGCGTCAAGCACGCGGTCGCCGCGATGCGGCGCAACGGCGCGGCCGGCGGGTCGATCATCAACTTCTCCTCGATCAGCGGCGTGGTCGGGCAGGACCGCATCCACTGCGCCTACAACGCCTCGAAGGCGGCGGTGCGGCTGCTGACGAAGTCCGTCGCGGTGCAGGAGGGCGCGCACAACATCCGCGTCAACAGCGTGCATCCCGGCATCATGCCGCCGATGCGCACCTCCGGCGCGACGGCCGATCCGGTGTTCCGCGCGAAGATGATGGAGCACGTGCCGCTCGGCCGCGCCGGCGGGGTGGAGGAAGTGGCCAGCGTCTGCCTCTTCCTCGCCTCCGCCGACAGCAGCTACATGACCGGCACGGAGCTGCACGTCGACGGCGGCTACCTCGCCTGCTGAGAGGCTACTCCGCCGCGGCGCGCGCCGGCTCGCCCCAGGACTGCAGCACGGGCAGGCATTCCTTCGCGAACAGTCGCAGCGAGGCCTCGGCCTTCTCGTACGGGATGCCGCCGAAGCGGAAGGACATCGCCATCTCGAAGTTGCCGACCAGGCTGCGGCGCTCCTCGATCATGCGCAGCATGCGGTCCGGCGTGCCCCAGGCGGCGGCCTTCATGAAGCCCTCGGTGGCGCCACCGAGGCCGCTCTTCTTGGCGATCTCGGCCTTCTGCGCATAGGCGTCGTAGCCCTTCACCGTGGCGAAGTGCTCGCCGAGCAGCTCGTAGTGGTGGAAGTTGCTCTCGACGAACTTGCCCATGTACTGCCGCGCGTGCTCCTCGGCCTCGGCCTGGTCGGGCCAGCAGAAGCCGAAGTCGACGATCATCAGCCCCGGCGCCTCCTTGCCGTGGATCTCGCGGTGCAGCTTCCGGTTCAGCTCGATCGAGGGCATGCGCATCGGCCAGGGGCGGTCGGAGAACATCACCATCCGCGCGCCGAGCTTCGCGCAGGAGGCGACGCTGTCCTCGCTCGACGCCACGGCGTAGATGCGGCCGTCGAAGCCGTGCTTCGGCCGCGGCCGGATCTCGACGCGGGGCTGCGGGTAGAGCGGGCCGCTGCCCTCCATCACGCCGGTGCGCAGCGCCTCGACGATCATCGGCGCCGCCTCGTCGAAGCGGGCGCGGCTCTCGTCCATGGTGCCGCGGAAGGCGGTGAACTCGCGCCGCGCCAGGCCGCGCCCCATGCCGAAGCGCAGCCGCCCGCCGCAGAGCAGGTCGAGCATCGCCACCTGCTCGGCGACGCGCAGCGGGTCATGCCAGGGCAGGATGACGGCCGCGGTCCCGAGATCAATGTCCGGGCACTTCGCCGCCAGCCAGGTCATCAGCTGGACGTTGTCGGGGCAGAAGGAATAGTCGAAGAAGTGGTGCTCGGCCGACCACAGCACGTCGAAGCCGAGATCGGCGGCCAGGCGCGCCAGCCGCAGGTCCTCCTCCCAGACCTGGTCGTCGGGTATGCCGTCCCAGCCATAGCTCGAGAACAGCAGCATCAGGCCGACATCCATCGCGTCCTCCTCGCGGCTTTGCCGCCAGGGTCCGCGCACCGCCGCGGCGCGTCAAGCCGGGCCGCGGCGGCGGGGCGAGGCTCAGCCCAGGGTGCCGCGGATCGGGTAGCCCTTCTCCTGCACGAACTTCGTCCCGCGCAGCACCATGGCGAGGTCGGGCCGCGCGAAGGGCGCGTTGGAGATGCTGACGATCTGCACCCGGCCCTCCGGGTTGATCAGGAACAGGGCGGGCTCGGCGAAGGGCCTGTCGGTCTCCTGCTCCGAGCGCGGCTGCGACACGTAGAGGCCGAGCGCCTGCATCTGCGCGACCGAGAGATCGATGCCGAGCGGGAAGCGCCAGCCGAACTCCGCGGCATCGGCCTCGGCCTTGGTCGCCGGGTCGGCGGAGACGGCCATCACCGCGACGCCGGCCGCCTGGTATTCCTCCATGAGCTTGTCGAGCCCCGAGAGGTAGGGCTTGCACAGCGGGCAATGCTTGCCGCGGTAGACGACGAGAAGGCGCCATCCCTCCATCGTCCCGGGCGCGAGCTCGCCGCCACCGAGGCGGGCGATGCGGATATCGGGGAAGGCCGCGCCGGCGGCGAGCTTCATGGCCTGGGTCATCGGGGGTCTCCGTCTGGGCGGAAGGTCAGGCGCCGAGGGCGGGGGCGGCGCGGGCGAAGCCGTCGTGGCGGTCGAGCAGCCGCTCGCGCCAGGCATGCACGGCGTCGCCGGGCTCGAGCAGCGGCAGGGGGCTGACGCTGCGCGCCCACATGAAGGCGCCGAGGACCATCAGGTCGGCGTAGTCGGGCGCCGCGCCGCCGAGGAAGGGCTGGTGCGCGAAGACCGCGCGCAGCGGCCGCAGCGCCTCGCGGAAGGCCGGCAGCCGCGCCTCCCGCCCCGCCGTCACCTCGGCCAGCGGCCGGCCGTAGCGTGCCTCCCGGCTCTCGATGAAGTAGGGGCGCTCCCGGTCGCCGAGCAGGGCGGGGATGTCGGAGACGATCAGGCCCGCGACCTCGCGGTGCAGCACCGTCTCCACCCACATCGCGGTGAAGCGGTAGGTCGCGGGCGGGCCGCGGAACAGCGCCGGGCGGTCCGGATAGGCGGCGTCCAGATGCTCGGCGATGGCCCAGGAATCGCCGATCGCGCGCTCGCCATCGACCAGCACGGGCACGGTGCGGTGGTTGGCGAAGGCCAGGCGCTCGGTCTCGGTGAAGCGCCAGGGCACGCTCTCGAAGGCGAGGCCCTTCTCGGCCAGCGCCATGCGGCTGCGCCAGCAGAAGGGGCTGAAGACGCGCTCCGGCTCGGCGCCGCAGAGTTCGTAGAGGCGCAGGCTCATCGCGTCCGTCCCATCGTCCTTGGCCGGGCCGTCGCGCCGTCGCGCCGCCCCGGGGCCATCCCCGCGTCGGCCCGCATCATCCGCGCGCCGCAATCGGGCCGGCAGGTTCGTTGCACCCTCCGCCGCGCGCCACCCCCGCGCGCCGGATGGGGGTCATCCGCCGCGGCGATGGCGCCGGCCCATCCGCGGCGCGGATGGCCCCTCTCCGGCCGATGCGGCTGGCGGCCCGTGCCGCCACGGGTCTTCCCTGCCGCCGGTTCGCATCGAGGGAGGCTCGCATGGAGTTCGCCGGCAGACTGGCGCTGGTCACGGGCGGCGGCAGCGGCATCGGCCGC